>ONUE01000012.1 GCA_900320975.1 uncultured Bacteroidales bacterium
GCCGCAGCCTGTATCTTAGTCCGCGAGACGCCGCCGAGGCGCATCTGCAGGTATATGTCGAGTCGCAGGCTCTCCTGGCCGCGGTCTACGGTAAAGCGATGATGCTCGTACAGTTCCTGCTGTTCAATCTCTAAGGTGTCTTCGTCCATGTGCGTCAATGTCTGATGATGAGTTTTGCTGTATGCAATGTTCCGTCGGGCGTGATGGCCCTGAGCATGTAGATGCCTGCTGGCAGGCATGAGGTGTCGATGCGGTTGCCCTCGACAGAGAGCACCCGCCGTCCGCTGATGTCGTAGAGCTGAGCTTTGCTGCCTTGCGGCATACCGTTTATATGCACCTCGTTGTCGGCAGGGTTGGGGTAGATGGTGAGTCGAGAGTTGAGAGCCGAGAGTTGAGAGTTCTCGATGCCGACTATTGCCGATTGGCCGAAGCAGGGGCGCAGCATCAGCGAGCCGCTCAGGTAGCTCTGGCGCCAGGTGTTCTCGGTGTAGTGGTAGATGCGGTCCGCGCTGTTGAAGCTGCGGTCGAAGCCTATGTTGATGAATTCGTTGCCTTCCTGTACGAAGCCCACGAATATGCTGCCGTAAACCACCACGCTGTGCTCAAGCACGTAGCGGTGGAACGCTCCGCGCTCGCCAGCCAGCGCCGCGCTGTCGGGCAGTATAGGCTGGCGGCTTGCCTGGTCGGTATAGAGCACTGTGCCGGGCAGCCCGTCCTCTGCTTGCCATATTGTGAGGCGAAAGTGTATGCCCAGGTTGGCATTATCGAAGGTGTTGTTGAAGGCCATGTCTATGGCGCTCAAGGTGTCGGCGGTATTGAGGTCGAAACGGTAGGCCAGCGATACGGTTGCTGCCGTTGAGGTGAGGCCGTAGCCGTTCTCCGCAGTGCCGTCGTCGTAGGCGTAGTAGTCGAGGAAGTGCTGCTGGTAGCGCACGGTGTCGTTCTGTGGGTAGTCGTCGCCTGTGGCACCTTCACGCACGTTGTGCACTATGGTGTAGGTCTTTTGGGTATTGCTCTCCGTAAAGTTGTAGCCCACCGTCGGATTGGCGTGTGCCGGTGCAGTTTGATATCCTTCCGCCGGTGCGTTCTGATAGCCGCCGTCGTAAGTGTAGAGCACCGTACCGTCGTTATCCACAACACGGTAGCTGTAGTATGACGCTATGGGCGACGAGTAGAGGTTGGCGATGGTCATGCTGAGCGACTGCGCCATATCGATGGTGCGGTATTGGCGTGCCGGCATGGCGCGGTAGTGCCTCAGCATGGTGGGAGCCGGTTTTACGAAGGTTATGTCGCGGAACACCGGCATGCTGTCGACCGTCCGGCCGCGGTCCACCATCACGTAGTCGATGTTCCACTGGTCCACGTTGCCCATCATGCCGGCCTTGCCGTTGTCCTCCAGCGAGCAGTGGTTGCGGAAGCGGAAGCGGAACGTCGAGTCGAAGTATATGCTGTCGGTGATGGCAATAGCCACATACTGCCAGGCGTGTCCTGTCTCTTGCTGCAGGGTCGCCGCGCTGGTGCCGCCGCGTGACCATACGGTGTGCCATGCGCTGTCTGCAGCGCTGTAGAAGTCGAGAAACAGCGAGTCCTGTGCATTGGGGGTGTCGCCCACGGCCTCCCATGGGTGTTCGCCACCGCCGCTGGGCATGTAGTAGAAGCTCATCACCACCGCGTTGGTGCTGTCGAGACCGTCGAGGTGTATGGGCAGCGACATGGCGGTGTCGGCGGGGAAGGGGCTCGTCGAGGCTTGTGGGTACAGGTATCCGTCTGCGTCAAGGGCGTCGAGGGTCATCACCCCCACCGTCGGTGGCAGCGCACTGTAGTCGGTGCCCACATAGGCGCCGCCGGGAGCCCACAGGCTACCCGTAGGAGCGCCGCGGTAGTTGGAGAAGTCGTCGAAGAAGGGCAGGCTGACGCTCGCCGCGCTCTTGGTGGCCACAGGCCGTTGCTGCCAGCGTCCGGCGGGCACAAGCATCTCCTGCGCCCCCGCCGTGGCGTATAGGGCCATAAGCCCGACCAATAGTATCTGTTTAAATCTTATCACTTAACACCAATTCACTTTACCACAGCCATCCTCCGCGGGACTCCACCTCGTCGGGCGACGGGCGGCCGTCGTTTATTTCGTTGGGTTCTACTATCTTGCTCGAATCCACCTTGAACTCGCTTATCAGTCTCTGCACGTCGGTCTTGTCCTCGTCCACATACCACAGCTCCACCGCCGTGCCGTAGTCGTACTTGTTCACGCCGTTGTAGTCGGGCTCCTGCTTGTACACCACGGCGGTCTCTTTGTGTTTCACACCCTTGAAGTGCTCTTTGCCCACGTTGAGCGATGCCGACAGTATGTCGCGCCGTGCCTTGTCGCTGGTCTTGCCTATCACGAAGGGCACCACGCTGCGTCCGGTGCCGTCGCCGAGGCCCACGGTGAGGTCTATCACAGAGCCGCGTGCTATCTGCTGGCCTGCATACACGGTCTTGCCTTTGCAGGTCTGGTCTATCACGCTGTTCTTGTAGCGGTCTTCCACGAACTTCAGCGTGCCCACCTCCAGGCCGACGCTTGTCAGCTCACTCACCGCCTGGCGCACCGTCAGGCCTGCCAACTCGGGCAGCACGGCGTCTTCGGGCGAGTAGGCCGTCATGGTGATGTAGAGCTTGCGCCCTTTCTTCACCATAGTGCCAGCCTTCGGGTCCTGTGTCAGTATGCGGCCGCCTTCCTGTCCGGGGCGGTATATCGAGTCGAGCACCACGACGTCGAGGTCTATGGGGTTGTTGTCCTGCAGCTCGGCGATGTTGGTGCCTATCACGTCGGGCAGCTCGTATTCCTGCCCCTGACGGGCGTATATCTTGATGAAGGTGAACACCAGCACCAGTATCACCACCGAGATGCCCAGCATGGCCAGCACATGCGCCAGCCACGGCCACCGTTTGAATATGCTTTCTTTTGCCATAATCTTAATAGCTTAACACTTGACACTAATCACTTAACGCACCTATCAGCGTCGCCGCCGTGCAGTCGGTCACCTTCACGCGGCGGTAGGTGCCGGGCTGTGCGTCGCCTCGGTCGAACACCAGCACCTTGTTCTGGCTGTTGCGTCCGAAGAGCTGCTCTTTGCTGCGGTGGCTTTCGCCCTCCACCAGCACCTCGTATTCGCGACCCACCTCCTTGCGGTTGTTCTCGAGTGCTATCTGCCCCTGCAGGGCTATTATCTCGTTCAGGCGGCGCGTCTTCTCCTCGTCGGCGATGTCGTCGGGCAGGTGCTTGGCGGCATAGGTGCCTTCGCGCTGCGAATACTTGAACATGTAGGCGTAGTCGTAGCGCACCTTGCGGAAGAGCTCCAGCGTGGCCTCATGGTCCTCCAGCGTCTCGCCGCAGAAGCCCGCTATCACGTCGGTCGTTATCGAGCAGTCGGGCATCAGGCGCCGTATGGCATCCACACGGTCAAGATACCACTCCACCGTGTACTTGCGGTTCATGCGCTTCAGCATCACGTTGCTGCCGCTCTGCACCGGCAGGTGTATGCAGCGGCAGATGTTGGGGTATTTGGCCATCACCTCAATCAGGCTGTCGCTGAGGTCCTTCGGGTGCGACGTGGCGAAGCGCACACGCAGCAGCGGGCTCACCTCCGCCACCATGGACATCAGCTCGGGGAAGCCAACGTCGCCGGAACGGTAGCTGTTCACGTTCTGCCCCAGCAGCGTCACCTCCTTGTATCCTTTCTCAAAGAGACCGCGAGCCTCGGCAACAATGGTCTGCGGGTCACGGCTGCGCTCGCGTCCGCGTGTGTAGGGCACCACGCAATAGGAGCAGTAGTTCTGGCATCCGCGCATGATGCTTATGTAGGCCGAGATGCCGTTGCTGCCCAGTCGCACGGGCTCGATGTCGGCATAGGTCTCCGTGGTGCTCAGCTCTACCTCGGCGCCGCGCTGTCCTTCGCGCACCTGCGCGAGCAGCTGCGGCAGACTCCTGTAGGCGTCGGGGCCGCACACGAACGACACGTTGTCCTCCTCGGCCATCAGACGGCTCTGTAGGCGCTCGGCCATGCAGCCCAGTATGCCTATGCGCAGGCGTTTGTTGCGCCCCTGCTGTGCGCGCAGCTCGCGCACACGGTGACGCACTCGCTGTTCCGCATTGTCACGTATGGCGCAGGTGTTTATCAGCACAAAGTCGGCTCCCTCCAGGCTCTCCGCCAGCGTGTGGCCGGCGTCGCGCAGGATGGCACCCACCACCTCGCTGTCGGCGAAGTTCATCTGGCACCCATACGTCTCTATATACACTCGTTCCATTCTTTCTATCGCGTACAAATAAAATGCAAAGATACACAAAATCCTCCACCTGACAAAAAAAAGTTTCCATTTCACCCACACCATCGCCCCGACAACATATCGACGTATCGACAAAAAAGAGGGTCTCACTGTTGAGTGAAACCCTCTTTTTCCTGTTGCTCAGGTTGTAGCTTACTGCTCCTCGTTCTTGGCGATAGCGAGTTTTCCACGATAGTAGCCGCACTCGGGGCAAACGTGGTGATACATAACCTGTGCGCCGCAGTTGCTGCAAGTAGTCAGCTGTGCGGTCTCCAACGCATCGTGCGTTCTTCTCTTGGCCGTTCTGGTCTGCGAGAATCTGTGTTTTGGATGTGGCATATTATTACTTTTTTTTGTTTATTTATTTCACTTTTAGTTGTCTCTCCCTCACCGGTTCCTTCTCAATTCGTTCGTCACCCTCCCGCTCATCACTCATCATTCATCACTCATCACTTTCTTCAGCGCTTCCCATCTTGGGTCAACCTCACCGTTTTCCTCTTTCTCCTGTTGCAGCTCTTCCTCGCTCTTGATGTATCTCACCGTCTCCGGGTCGCATCCTCCCTCTTCGTGGCTGTGCTGCAGCGGTATGCGTACCGCGACATATTCATATAGCCACTGCGACAGGTCTATCTCGTTCGCCCCTTCGGGCAGGATGGCGACATTCTCGTCGTCGCTCTCCTCGGTGTCGCTAAAACGCAGAACCAGTCGCTCTTCTCCCTCTATCGGCACCTTCATCTCACCGAGGCACCGGTCGCATAGCGTGGTCACCTCGCCCTGGAGTGTTATTTTCACCGTCGTCACCCGCTCCGTCTTCTCCAAAATGGCCTCGATTTTCACCTCTCCATCGCGGATTTCCTCGTTTCCGAAGTCCTCGAAGAACTCCTTTCCGAGGGTGAAACCATAGTTGTAACGCCCTGGTTTCAAGCCGCTCAAGCGTAATGTGGTGTCGTCGTTCCGGCTCATTCCTACACTCCTATTGAGTTTGCAAAAATACTACCTTTTTTGAAACTGACAAAATTTTTTTTCTTTTTGTGCCCAAAGTTGCCACATTTCCGCCTACAATAAGCTCTTCTTTCCCTCCTTCTTCTTCCGTCCCTCCTCCGCCTCTTCTCCGTCTCTCCTCCGTCCCCGCTCCGTCTGTTCTACGGTTGTTTAACGGTTGTTTAACGCTTTTAAACCGTAGAACAACCGTTAAACAACCGTAGAACAGACGGAGCGGGGTCGGAGCGGGGACGGAGGGGGAGGGGTGCAAAAGCGGCGTGACTGGAGGGTGAAAAAATATTTTTTGCCATGTAATTCTTTTTTGCTATTTTTGCACTCGCTAATTTTTGGCAATGGAACTGCTTATCGGCATATTATGCGGTGTTGCGCTGTCGCTGTTCTTCAGCTTCGGACCGGCATTCTTCGGTCTGATACAGAATAGCATAGAGCATGGTTTCCGTCGCGCTGCGGCTTTCGCCTTGGGCGTGAGCGTGAGCGATATTGTCGTGGTGGGACTGATGCTGACGGTGCTGAAAAACGTGGATATGGAGGCGGTGATGCACAATGTCTACGTGGCGTCGATAGGCGGCGCAGGCATCGCGGCCATGGGTGTCTACACTTTCCGCAAGAAAGGCCATGTGCGGCGCGACAAGAGCGGTCGGCTGCGCCTGATTAGCGACGGCAAGGTGGGGCGGCGCCACATCTTGCTGCATGGCTTCCTGCTCAATTTCCTCAACCCATTCATCTGGGTCTATTGGATTTCCGTCATCACGCTGCTTTCCGGCGAGGTGGGTCTCCATGGCGCCGAGCGTTACTGGTTCTTCGGTGGCCTGCTGGCTGCCACGCTGGGCTGCGACCTGCTGAAGTGCCGTCTGGCGTCGCTGTTGCAGGCCTGGTTCACCCCGAGGGTGATGATCGGCTTCAACAAGGGTACCGGAGTGGTGCTGATTGCGTTTGCCGTTTACATGGTGGTGGCGATGATTATGTACCAGACCAACCCCAAGGTGAGGGAGAAGGAACAGGAGAGTATGCCGCAGAGTACCAAGATTATACAATCGCTGCACAACCATGTGGGCAGGGATTCCAACCACATGACGAAGACTGTGGCCGAGGATACCGCCACTATCTATATGGATACTGCTGCCGTGATGGACAGCACAGCAGATACCACTTATCTCGAGTAACAGACTTTCAGCGGGGCCGAGGTGCCGACGCTGACTATGTAGATGCCCTTTGCGGGGAGCGCTATGCGCATGTCGCGCTGTGCGCTATGGCTGCTGAGGATGCGGCGTCCGGCCACGTCGGTGACCGTGACGGGCAGTCCTTCGGCACCGCTGACGGTGAGGATGTTGCCGTCGACGGTGGCGGTGATGGGCTGTGCATCGGCAGTCTGGAGGCCCACTGGCGGGTCAGGCGGTACGGGAGGCGTGGGCGGTGTGGGGCAGGTGTCCTCGACGATGGTGAGGGAGCTCCAGCTGGAGGCCGCGTTGTATGCCGACGAGCTGCCGCAGGGAACCAGGATGATGAGGCTGGAAGAAGCACCTTGGAAGGCGTTGGCGGCCAGCGTCGGGGGGACGGTGTCGAGCATGTGCACGGTGTCGAGGTGCGTGCAGCTCATGAAGGCCTGATCGCCGATGAAGTGGAACCCTTGGGGAACCACGCATTTGGCGATGTTGCAGTTGTCGAAGGCGATGTTGGCGATGCCGAGCGTGCCGTCGGCCAGGACGATGGTGCCGGTGCGTTGCGGCATGGAGGCAATCAAGTAGTTGCCGACATAGAGTACCGAATCCTGCCAGTGCTCTCTGCGGTTGAGTGCTGCCGTGTTGCCGAAGCTGCCGGCGGAGATCTGCGTCAGGGTGGTGGGCAGGCTGACGGTGTCGAGAGCCGTGCAGCTGGAGAAAGCCATCTGGCCTATGGTCAGAACCCCTTCGGCAAGGTATGCCGATGTCATCGACTCGCAGCCCGAGAAGGCGCGGGTGCCGATGGTGGCGACGCTGCCGGGGATACTGACGGACAGCAGGCCGCGGCAGTCGCTGAAGCCGGAGTTGGCAACGGCGGTGACGTAGTAGCCCCGCACGGTGTCGGGGATGGTGAGGCGGCCTGCGGGCTTCGGCGAGCCGGCGGCCACGGTGACGGTGGTGGCAGAGGTGATGGTGTAGTTCAGCATCTGCCCTGTAGGTGCAGGGGCACTAAAATCAAATGCCCTCACCACCATGGCGGTGGTGAGGAGCATTATCGTTATTATCAATCTTTTCATGATAGGCTTATTCTCTGCCAGCCAGCAGGAGCTCCATCATCTTGATGGCGCTGACGCTGATGACGGTACCGGGGCCGAAGACGGCGGCGACGCCGGCCTTGAAGAGGAAGTCGTAGTCCTGCGGGGGGATGACACCGCCGGCGACGACCATGATGTCCTCGCGGCCCAGTTTCTTGAGCTCTTCGATGACCTGGGGCAGGAGGGTCTTGTGACCTGCGGCCAGCGAGGAGGCGCCGAGGATGTGGACGTCGTTCTCGACGGCCTGCTTGGCGGCCTCTGCGGGGGTCTGGAACAGCGGACCCATATCCACGTCGAAGCCGAGGTCGGCGTAGCCGGTGGCGACAACCTTGGCACCACGGTCGTGGCCGTCCTGGCCCATCTTGGCAATCATGATACGGGGGCGACGGCCCTCGAGTTTGGCGAAGCGGTCGGTGAGCTCCTGTGCTTTCTTGAAGCTCTCGCTTTCTTTAGTCTGGCTGCTGTACACGTTGCTGATGAGGTTTATCTTTGCTTTGTAGCGTCCGAAGACTTTCTCCAGTGCGTAGCTGATTTCGCCGAGGGAGGCGCGCTTGCGGGCGGCGTCGATGCTGAGGTCGAGGAGGTTGCCCTCGCCGGTCTCGGCGCAGCGGGTGAGTGCGTTGAGGGCGGCTTCGACGGCGGCGTTGTCGCGCTCGGCGCGCAGCTTGGCGAGGCGCTCGATCTGGGCTTTACGCACGGCGGTATTGTCGACTTCGAGGGTCTCGATGGGGTCCTCATGGTCGAGGCGGTATTTGTTGATACCGACGATGGTGTCGATGTTGGAGTCGATGCGGCTCTGCTTGCGGGCGCTGGCTTCCTCGATGCGCATCTTGGGCACGCCGCTCTCGATGGCTTTGGCCATACCGCCGAGTTTCTCGATTTCCTGGATGTGGGCCCAGGCGCGGTGGGCGAGCTCGTGGGTGAGGGTCTCGACATAGTAGCTGCCGGCCCAGGGGTCGACGACGCGGCAGATGTTGGTCTCCTCCTGGAGGTAGATCTGCGTGTTACGTGCGATACGGGCGCTGAAGTCGGTGGGCAGTGCTATGGCCTCGTCGAGGGCGTTGGTGTGCAGCGACTGGGTGTGGCCCAGGGCGGCGCCCATAGCCTCGATGCAGGTGCGGGCGACGTTGTTGAAGGGGTCCTGCTCGGTGAGCGACCAGCCGGAGGTCTGGCTGTGGGTACGGAGGGCGAGCGACTTGGGGTTCTTGGGGTTGAACTGGCTCACTATCTTGGCCCAGAGCATACGGGCGGCGCGCATCTTGGCGATCTCCATGAAGTGGTTCATGCCGACGCCCCAGAAGAAGGAGAGGCGCGGTGCGAAGTCGTCGACGCTCATGCCTGCCTTGACACCGGCGCGGAGGTACTCGAGACCGTCAGCCAAGGTGTAGGCCAGCTCGATGTCGGCGGTGGCGCCAGCCTCCTGCATGTGGTAGCCGGAGATGGAGATGGAGTTGAACTTAGGCATGTGCTTCGAGGTGTACTCGAATATGTCGGCGATGATCTTCATCGAGGGCAGGGGAGGATAGATGTAGGTGTTGCGCACCATGAACTCCTTGAGGATGTCGTTCTGGATGGTGCCCTGCAGCTGGTCCTGCGGGACGCCCTGCTCTTCGGCGGCGATGATATAGAAGGCCAGAATGGGCAACACGGCGCCATTCATGGTCATGGAGACGGACATCTTGCCGAGGTCAATCTGGTCGAACAGAATCTTCATGTCGAGGATGCTGTCGATAGCCACACCGGCCTTGCCGACGTCGCCGACGACGCGCTCGTGGTCACTGTCGTAGCCGCGGTGAGTGGCGAGGTCGAAGGCGCAGGAGAGGCCCTTCTGACCGGCGGCGATGTTGCGGCGGTAGAAGGCGTTGGACTCTTCGGCGGTGGAGAAACCGGCATACTGGCGGATGGTCCAGGGGCGCATCACATACATAGTGCTGTAGGGGCCACGCAGGAAGGGGGCGATACCGGCGGCATAGTTCAGGTGCTCCATGCCCTCGAGGTCTTTCTTGCCATAAGCAGGTTTAACGTCAATCTGCTCGGGGGTCTTCCAGTTCTTCTCGATATGGTTCTCTTTCTCCCATTCGGCGAAGGAATGATGGTTTTCCTCCGAGGAACGGATGTCGACTTTTGTGAAATCGGGTCTCATTATCAGTTAATTATATTGTTATCGTTTATCGTATCCAAGGTGCAAATATAATAAATAAAATTTATACGGCAAAATATTTATTTGCTGATGGTTGTGTATTCGGCCACGGTGCCGAAGTCGTAGCCGTCGACCATGATGCGGTTTTTGGTGGTGCGGCCGAGGAAGCAGCAGTTCAGGCGGGCTTCGCCGAGCTTGAGAAGGAACTGGTCGTCAGTGGCTTCGCTGACGGCTACAAGATAGCGGCCGCGCTCTTCGCCAAAGAGGAAGGCGTCGAGGCGTACTTCACGTGGGGTGAGGATGTCGTAGCCCAGTGGGGCGGTGAGCTGCAGGGTGGAGCAGAAAAGCCCCCCGACGCCGATAGTGTCGGACGTCAGAAGCAGGTCGCCGTCATGCAAGGCAGAGAGTATCATCTCTATGTACTGGCAGTCTTCATCGTGGCCGCCGGTGGCCATGGGCTCGCCCACAAGGTGAAGGCATTTCCGGGCGTATTCGCTGTCGGCGAACTCGGTGCTGACGTTGCCAACCATGTAGAGCAGCGTGCCGGTATTGAGTGTGAGGCGAGACAGGGTGAGCGCCAGGTGTTTGCATAGACTGTGGGCTATGTCCGCGCATTCCTTGACCTTAGGCTCTTTGATGGCCTTGTGGTCGGCGTTGCCGCTGTAGAGATACTCGTTGCGCTCCACGCTGTGCCGTTGGCCACGCAGCCAGCCGTAGAGGCTCTGCTGCTTGCCGTTGCTCTCCCACATGGCCAGCAGGGTGGAGAACTCCTCCATGGTGGGGATGCGCCCCACAATATCGAGCACCTCGTCGTAGGCTTCGTGGCTTATGCCCAACGCCTCGGCTTGCTCGTAATCAATCTGTTGCTCCGTCATTGAGTTTCTTGGGTAGTGTTGTGTATATATGTTATTGTTAACTTTAGTTTATGATGCAAAAGTACTACTTTTTTTCGATATGCGACAAATAAAAACAGCCACGGTAACCAAACACGGTCTCCGTGGCTGTTAAGGAAGGGCATGAAAGAAACTGCCGTTCCTGTCAGCGGCGTTATTTCAGTTTCACTGTGGCGCGACGGTTCTTGGCACGTCCTTGGGCATTGGCGTTGGTCGCCACAGGAGCCTTCTCGCCCTTGCTCACGCACTTTATGTTATTTGCGGGGGCACCGAGTTTCACCATATAGGACTTCACGGCCAGTGCGCGCTGGACACCCAAGCGTCTGTTGGATTTGGCAGAGCCCTTGCTGTCGGTATGGCCGGAGATGACGACCTTGACGCTGCTGTCTTTCTGCATGATGGCGCTGAGTCTGTGCAGTGTAGTGTCGGTCTCGGCGTTGAACCTTGGGATGACGCCGTTGATGCTGAATGTGATGAGGCTCTTGTCGAGCAGAACTTGCAGCGAATCCAAAGTGATGGGCTCTTCTTGTTGAGGCTTAGCGGCATTGGCGGCCTCTTCGGCGGCACGCTTCTCTGCAGTGAGTCTCTCTGCGGCGAGACGTTCTGCTTCGGCCTTCTCACGGGCGGCTTGCTCTGCGGCGGCTTTCTCGGCAGCGAGGCGGTCGGCTTCGGCACGCTCGGCGGCGCTGTTGTCGAAGGGCACAACTGCGGGTGCCGTCTCTTCATTGTTCTTGGGGGTAGGCCAGCCGAAGTCCACGCCTACCTTGATACCCACACGGAGAAGGTGCAGGCTGTTGATCTCGTTGGAGCCATAGGTGCCGTTGTAGTCGAGCTTCGAGGGGTCGGTGGTGTTGAGGAGCACCATCGGCTCGCTCTTCTTGGTGCCCAGCATGTCGGTGACACCATAACTGCCATAGATGCCGAGGTAGAGGCCCCAGTTGTCGTTCAGGGCCAGTCGCACACCGGCGTCGGCCACCACGCTGAGTCCCATGGCCAGGTTGTCAATCTTGGAGCTGAAGGTGCCGTCGTAGGTGCTGAAGCCGTGCTCCGGCATGTCGCTGACGGCGTAGGAGCCGAGGGCCGCGAAACTGCCAGTGGTGCTGTACTCGCCCTCGCTGGCGCTATAGTTGCCGTGTATCGGCAGCTCAAACTGCACACCCAGTCCGCCGATGAAGTCCCATCTGGTGCAGAGGGCTGTGCGGTAGAAGAGTTCCACAGGAATGCCCAATACGCCAACAGTCTGACGCTCTCTCCAGTTGTCGAACGTGGTGGTGAGGTCATAGTGGATGCTGGTGTTGTTGGCGTGGACGAGACTGGTGCTCACCTCGCTGAAGTTGTACTTGGCGTAGGCGTTGGCATAGGTGTAGTGGATGCCGATGCCGATGCCGAAGTGCTTGTTGAAGAAGTGGGCGTAGTGGAGGCCGCCGTCGAAGCCCAGCCCCAGGCTGCTCTTACCGTGCTCGGGGTTGAAGGTCATCGTATTGAGACCACCGCCGAAGTTTAGACCCACATAGTTACTATGGCCGCCCTGCTGGGCGCTGACCCCGAGGGTCAGCACAACAGTGGCGACAATTGTCAATATCTTTTTCATGTTTCAATTTCTAATTACAAATTATTAATTTCTGATCACTCTCACGACAACTCCGTCGACGCTCACCATGTAGTTACCCTGCTGGTAGCCGCTCATGTCGATGACGGTGCTGTCGCCTTCGAAGGTGCGGCTCTCGATCTCGACACCCACGGTGCTGATGACGCGCAGCGTGTGGACATCCTGCATGCTGCCCCTGACGCTCACGTTGACACGCTCCCTCGTCGGGTTCGGCCATGCACTCACCTCCAGCTGGTCTTCGCTGTCCTTGATCAGTGTGCTCATGTCCGTCTGCGGGCAGGTGAAGGTCTCCATGCCGTTCATCTTGGCCTTGATGAAGAACTCACCGCTCAGCTCACCATCCGTGGCATGGTAGTAGTAGCCGTTGGCACCGGGGATGGCCACCCAGTCGCTGCTGGCGTCGGCACGGTGGTACCACTGTATGTCGCTGAAGCAGTGGCATGTGTCCACCAGCGCTATTACGTTGCCAAAGAGCGGCATCGTGTAGGTCTCCGGCAGGTTCACGTGGAAAGTCACCGTGATGGGGTTGCTCTCAAGCCATGTGAAGCGGCTGTCGCGGAAAGTCACTGTCAGCTGGTAATCGCCAGTCGGGAGGTCTGCGGGCACGTCAACCTCTATCGTACCCTCGGCTCCCGGGGTGACAAGGTCCGTCCAGCTCACGTCGGTGAAGCGCGCGTCGGCGAAGTCTATCTTGTACTGGTCCGGATTGCCGCTCACCAGATGGTAGCGGATACCGTAGCTGCCGCCGGTGCAGTAGCCGTAGGCGTAAATGTCTATACCATCCTTAACCATCGTTGTGTCGTCACCTGTGCGGTTGGTGTCGGGAGTCATCGGCTCTATGATGTAGGCGTTGGTGCTGTACACCTCAGTGGAAGGATTGAGAGTGTAATTCTCCAGCATGGTAGCCTCGCCCACAAGAGCGTAGCTCAGTGTAATCGTCTTGTTGTCGCCCACGGTGGCGTCGTTGAAGGCGGCCACGGTGGTATGTGTCACGGCATCGGTGCCCTGCACGTTGTTCAAAATGCCGCTGTTGGTGACCATCGCCTCAGTGTTGTCGTCGGCAAACTTGGCAGTCTCCACCGTTGCACCGCTCACATACACCGTCGCGGGCAGGATAGTCAGCGTTGTGCTGGCGCCAGTCAGAGAATCGATGGGAAGCACAGGGCGAGCCTCCACAGTCCAGACACCCGCAGTAACAGGGTAGTCCGGAGTGGTTATGACTTCATTGCCTTTGGTGAAGGTGAGTACCACATTGCGAGAGATGTTGATGTCGTCGACATAAGAGGCATCAAGTGCAGTTTGCGGCAGGGCGTTGTAGGTCACCGTAGTCTCTCCGCTCCACACTGTGTTGAAGAGCGCGTAGCGTAGGTGAAGTGTAACGGTACTGTCGCAGCCATTGGCATTGAGCAGGTCGTGACTGACGTTCTGTGTGGCTGTCATGTCAGTATGCTCATACCATGTGAAAGGAGCGTAGGCTACTGCAGCGGTGTCGCCCAACAGTGGCGCATTGCGCTCAAAGGTGGCGGTGAAGGTGCTGTCGCTTGTCAAGCTTACTGTGCGCGGATTGTCGGTGTTGCCGTCGGCCCACTGCACGAAATGGTGGCAGATGTCGTTGATGGCCTCGATTTGGTAACTGAGGAAGTGTTTGGCAGCACTATTGCTACCGGTGACAGTACCCATCTGGCTCTGACCATCGGCAACAACAACATTGAGGTTATAGGTATTGGTGTCAAAGGTGGCGGTGAAGGTGCTGTCGCTCGTCAAGCTCACAGTGCGCGGGTTGTCCATGACGCCGTCAGTCCAGCCGGTGAAGTGGCAGCCGATGATGGGCGTGGCCTCAATCTGGTAGTTGAGGAAGTGCTTGACGGTCTGGCTACCGCTGACGCTACCCATAGCAGAGTGTCCGGCTGCAATGTTGACGGTAAGCTCATAGCTGTTGGTGTCGAACATGGCGGTGAAGGTGCTGTCGCTTGTAAGGCTCACCGTGCGCGGATTGTCGGTGTTACCGTCAGCCCACTGTGTGAAATGGTAACCTGTGTTGGGAGTGGCGCTAATCTGGTAGGTCAGGAAGTGCTTTGCGTCGGCATTGCTACCCTCGACGCTACCCATGATGTCCTGTCCGGCGGCGATGGCCACAGTGAGGTTGTAGGTATTGGTGTCGAAGTAAGCGGTGAGGGTACTGTCGTCATAGGCCTGGATGGTGATGTCCTGAGTGGTGAGGCCGTTGCTCCAAGTCGTGAAATGGTAGCCAGTGTTGGGTGTGGCGGTGAGGGGAACCATGGTAAGGTATGGCACAGTGGCAGTACCGGTGGCCGAACCCATGACGGTGGCGTCGCTCACGGCAGTGACAGTGTAGTTGTTAACTGAGAACTGGGCTGTGTACTCTTTGTTCTCCTGTGGGCTGAAGCGATAGGGGTTGTCGTTGTCAACCATATTCAGGCCGTCGAACCAACCACTGAAGGTGTAGCCGTGGAAGGCTGTGGCCGACAGAGTGTCAAAGAGGAAATGCATGTGACGGCCTTTGAGGTCGATGCTGCCCATGGGCAGGCCGGTGCCGATGTCGGTACGGTTGTCAATGGCGGCGATGGCCGTAATAATATAGCTGTTGGTGTCGAAGGTGGCGGTGAAGGTGCTATCGCTCGTCAGGGTCACTGTGCGCGGGTTGTCCATGATGCCGTCGGTCCAGCCAGTGAAGTGGCAACCAGTGATGGGCGAGGCTTCAATCTGATAGTTCAGGAAGTGCTTGACGGTCTGGCTGCCGCTTACGCTGCCCATGGCGTTCTGCCCATCGGCGATGGTGACAGTAAGCTCATAGCTGTTGGTATCGAAGGTGGCTGTGAAGGAGCTGTCGCTCGTCAAGCTCACCATGCGTGGGTTGTCCATGACACCGTCAGTCCAGCCGGTGAAGTGGCAGCCGGTGATAGGCGAGGCTTCAATCTGGTAGGTGAGGAAGTGCTTTGCCGTTTGGCTGCCGTTGACGCTGCCCATGGCGCTCTGTCCGGCGGCGATATTCACAGCGAGGTTATAGCAATTGGTGTCGAACGTGGCGGTGAAGCTGCTGTCGCTTGTCAGGGTTACCGTGCGCGGGTTGATTGTGTTGCCGTCGTTCCACTGCACGAAGTGATAGCCAGTGACAGGCGTGGCACTAATTTGATAGTTCAGGAAGTGCTTTGCTGTGGCATTGCTGCCCTCGACGCTGCCCATGATGTTCTGGCCAGCGGCAATGGCCACGGCGAGGTTATAAGTGTTGGTATCAAAGGTGGCGGTGAAGCTGCTGTCGCTCGTCAGGCTCACCGTGCGCGGGTTGTCCATGATGCCGTCGGTCCAGCCGGTGAAGTGGCAGCCAGTGATGGGCATGGCCTCAATCTGGTAGGTGAGGAAGTGTTTTGCCGTTTGGCTGCCGCTGACGTTGCCCATGGCGCTCTGTCCAGCGGCAATGTTCACAGCGAGGTTATAGTGGTTGGTATCGAAAGAGGCGGTGAAGGTGCTGTCGCTTGTCAGGGTCACCGTGCGCGGGTTTGTGGTGCTGCCGTTATTCCACTGCACGAAGTGATAGCCGGTGACAGGGATGGCGCTAATCTGGTAGTTCAGGAAGTGCTTTGCCGTGGCATTACTGCCATCGACGCTACCCATGATATCTTGTCCGGCGGCGATATTCACAGCGAGATTGTAGACATTGGTGTCGAAGTAGGCTGTGAGGGTACTGTCATCGTAGGCCTTGATGTCGACATTCTGGGCGGTGAGGCCGTTGCTCCAGCCCATGAAATGGTAGCCGCTGTTGGGTGTTGCCGTGATGGGGACCATGGTCAGGTAAGGCACTGTAGCACTGCCGGTGACCGAACCCATCTGTGCGTTGTCGCTCACTGCGCTCACGGTATAGTCGTTCACTGTGAACTGGGCAGTGTAGTCGATGTCATGCACCGGGCTGAAGAGGAAGGAATCCGCTATATATACCAGCTGCACTCCAGAGTACCATCCGGCAAAGGTGTAGCCATGGGCGTTGACGACGGTGAGGGTGTCGGTATGGTAGTGCTGATGGCTGCCCTCAAGCTTGACGGTACCCATAGGCAGGCCCGAACCTATTTGGTAGCGGTTGTCGATGGCGGCAATTGCCGAGACCTGGTAGCGGTCGGCGTCAAAGGTCACAGAGAGGTTGGTAGCGACGCTGACAGAGCGTGAGGCCGACGTGTTGGTAGGCTCGTCGCTCCAGCCCTCGACGTGGTAGTGCTCGCTGGGGGTGGCGGTGATGGTTGCCGCAGTGCCGCCCATGACATAGGCCTGGGCAGTTGCGCCGGGTGTCGTCGTCTGGCTCTGTCCATTGATATCGGTATAACTGATGCTGACGGTGCCGTTGCCGATGGCAGAGACAGACACGTTGAAGGCGTTATACTCGAAAGTGGCGGTTAGGTTTATGTTGCTGTCGACACTGATGTGTATGCTGTCGTCAGCGTTCACAGCTGCACCGTTGCTCCAGCTCTCGAGGTGGTAGTCAGTGGCTGGGGTTGCTATGACGGCTACCTCGGTGCCGGGTATGACAATATACATCCACGGGATGCTGGTGGTGGCTACGCCGGCTGGCAGCGGGCTCTCAAGGGCCACAGTGCCTATCGTCATGTCGTTGCTGGCAATCTTTAGAATGTACGAGCGGTTTACGACAAGGGGATATGCCACAGAGTCGTACATGTAGTTGTCGTCCGCATCGTGTACGGCATAGATATAGGTGGTGCCGACGGTCTGTTCGCTTATGATGGCACCGGTGGTGGCGTTGACCGTGGCCACGGCGCTGTTTGTCGACCCATAACGCACGGTGACGTTTTGGGGATTGTTGAGGGTGGGCATATTGATAACGTTCATAAAGCCAAAGTAGGACGTGACACCCTCGGTGGGGACGTTCTGCCAGGCAAGGCCGCAACTCTGCTTCCACGAGATGCGGAGTATTTGGTTGCCATCATTCATCCCCATGGTCCACTTACCGTCGCCTCTGCGCTGCGGTTGATTGGCAACGGGGGTCTGCGCCATACTGCCTGTGGCCGTCAGCCATAGGGTAAGCGCTATTATAACGAGTCTGTTTATATTTTTCATCTGTTTACTTTGTTTCTATTTAATAAATGTATAGTAAGGTCACTTGTTAGAAATTAAAGAGGGCACGTAAATAAAAATGATATGATGCGTTACATCCTCCTGTGCTTGAAGAATTGGGATAATACGTATTCTGTAAGAACCAGTAAGGATAATTTGGTTTGGTTGACTGAGTTCTTGTCCAATGTCCGTTTAAATTCATTTGTTCGCATCCGGCTTTAATGAGGCGATTCTGCATTTTAGACCAAGTTTCATTATTACCACTGCCGACACCAATACTCATGTAGTTTCCTAATTCGCCACATCTCCACACCATCGCTTCATAGGAATCTGTGGTGTTGACGCAGAATTCACCAGCAGGGCTGGAGAAGTTACAGGCTTCCGCGTAGGTAAAACCATTGCCAGAACTGCCATTTGTCTCATAGTTCTTTTTGACAGCGATGCCGTGATGTCCCGATTTGCTTCCCACCATGCCGACAAGCGTCACGCCACTGGGGATGGTGGCAGTGGGAGGATAGGCCAGACCGTCGGAGGCAATCTTGTAGCCAAGTTCGGCGTGGCCCAGAGGAACCGCCGTAGGTGTGGCCACATTGGAACCATAGAAGATCTTTTTGGTAGCGTTGGTAGAGGCGTTGTAGTTAGTACCGGCAGCCACGGAGACGGTGATGGTGAAGTTGGAGGCAGCATTGGAGACGCGTGTGACTCGTACGGTCTTGCCGACGACGGTGGCGGAAGCCACGTCGGAGGAACTGCTGGATATAGAGAGGTTGCCGTCGGAGGCACAGTCGACCTCGAATGTAAACTGTTCGCCATTGCCCAGGTCGCTTGGGAAGGTGTGGCTGTTTACGGAGAAGGTGATTGCTGGCAGGGCCGCTTTGGCGATGCTCACGTTAACTTGGTTCATGGCCACACTGGCGTAACGGCCCTCGCCGACCACCTTATAGTACAGGGTATAGCTGCCGGCATTGATGCCCTTGGGTATTGCTGTGGACCATTTGGTGCCATCCAGCGAATACATCATCGTGCCGCCGCTGGTGGTGCCGGGGTTCGCTATGGGTTGCTCATCAGCGGTATAGGTCAAGTTGCTGATTGCCGTAGGGGCAGTCACCACAGGGGTAAGCAGTGGGGCGGGAACCACCGTCAACATCGACACCGTGTCGATATTGGAGGGCCCTATCACCACGCTGGCTCCTGAGTCGATGACCGCGTAGCCGTAGTCCTCATTGGGGGTGGGGTAGGGGGTGAGCGTCATTGTGTTGCCATTGGCGGTCACCGTCCAGTCCATAGGTATGCTGTCGAGCGTGTAGCGCGGAGTGGTTTGCGGGTCGGGAGTCACGGTGGTGCTCAGAGGGATAGCCTCGATGGCGCTGGCGTCGGCGGTCCACTTCTGCTTGTAGGTGGCCACGGATACTTCTGGCACATAGATCTTGCGTCCGTCGGCATTGGTCTGGAAGGCGTTGCTGCCGTAGGTGGTGAGGCTGGGAGCCAGGATAGTGACCGAATCGAGGGCGGCGCACTGCTGGAAGGCGCTAGAGTTGATGATCTTGACGCTGGTAGGGATGGTGACGGAAGTGAGAGCTGTCAGGCGGAATGCTTGTGGTCCGATGTTGGCCAGACGGGAGCCCTCGGCGAAGGTTACCGAGGCCAGGTGGGAGCAGTTGACGAAAGCGGCGTTGAGAATATAGCGCACGCTGGCGGGGATGGTGACGGAGGTCAGTGCGGTGTTGCGGAAAGCCTGCTGGTCGATGGTCGTCAGCTGCGAATTGGTGGAGAAGGAGAGCGAGGCGAGTTTGCTGCAAGCGTCGAAGGCACTGTAGCCGATGATAGAGACGCTGTCGGGGATGGAGACTGCCAACAGGTTGTTGCAGCCGTTGAAGGCTTCGCGGCCGATAGACTTCAGTCGCGAATTGGCGGCGAAGGATACCGTCGTCATGTTGGTACAGGAGCTGAAGGTGCCGATGCCGATGCGCTCCACGCTGGCGGGGAAGGATATCGAGGTCATACGTGTGCAGGTCTGGAAGGCATTGTTGCCGATACTCTTCAGCTGCGAGCCATTGGCGAAGGTGACCGACTGCAGGTAGGAGCAGCCGTTGAAGGCGTTGTCGCCGATGGTTGTCACGCTGGCGGGGATGGAGACCGAAGTCAGGTTGCTGTTGGCGCAGCCATTGAAGGCATTGCTGCCGATGAACGTCACACCGTCTTCAATCACTATGTCCGTGATTTCAGAGCGGTAGCTATACCACGGCATTGTGTAAATACTCGAGAAGTCGCTCATGGCACCAGTGCCGCTGATGGTGAGGGTGTAGTCGCCAGCGGTGCCGGACAGTGCCCAGGTGACATCTGTGCCGCAGGTGCCGTTGGTCGGCGCCGGGACGGGAATGGCCCTGAAGTGGGTGTAATAGGAGGACCAAGCAGATCTGTAGGTGCTCAGCGAAGCTGCGGGTACAAAGATGCGGTAATTGGTATTTATATTATAGAATGTATTGCCTCCATAGGTAGTCAGGCTCGGTGCATGGATTATTATCGTATCCAGCTTGGTGCAATCACGGAAAGCCCAGTTTCCGATGCTCGTCATACTTTCAGGGAGGGTGACCGACACCAGATTGCTGCAATACTGGAATGTATTGTTGCCAACAGACGTCATCTTTAAACACTTGGCAAAGGAGATTGACGTCAGGCCGCTACAATGATCGAACGCCGAGTTTTGAATGGTCTCCAACTGCGAGCCATCGGCAATGTCGAGCGACTGCAGGCTGGTGCAGTTGGCGAAGGCGGCCGGGTTTATGCTCGTTACGCTGGCAGGAATGGTAATCGACAGCAAGCTACTGCAGTTCTGAAAAGCATTGCTGCCGATTGTCGTCAGCTGTGAGTTTGGTGCAAATGTAATCGATTGCAAGCTGCTGCATTGATAAAAAGCACTGCTGCCGATTGTCGTCAGCTGTGAGTTTGGTGCAAATGTGACCGATTGCAATTTGGTGCACTGACGGAGGGTTTGGTTGCCAATAGTCTGCACACTGGCGGGTATGGTTATCGAGGTAAGGTAAGCGTTAGAGTAACCGTAGAAAGCATAGTTGCCGATGGTCGTCACGCCTTCATTGATAATGATACTCGTGATGTTCGACTTATAACCATACCATGGTGCGCTGCCCGCATTAGGATAATCGGCCATTGCACCGGTGCCACTGATAGTTAGGGTGCAGCTGTCTGGTTCGCCAGTCAACACCCAGGTTACATCGGTCTCATGGCCTTCGGTGCCGCAGTTACCACTTGCTACAGTCTGACCCCTTACGGGTCCCGTGGCCGCCGCTGCTATCGCCAGCAGCGCCACAATCAATAATTTTTTCATCATATTTTATATTATTGGGATTATAAATTATCATAATGGAACGGACATTCTTCCCCGATACCAATAGTGGAGCAGGAATACTTGTTAAGCAAGGATGGGCAGGAAGGGGAAAGATGTTTGTTTTTTCGCTCTCTCCTACAGTAGATGTGATTTGGTAGGTGGGGGTGACAATCAGCGTTTTGCGCCAATCAGTATTATTGTATCCGTTATATAACACGGATGCAAAGATACATCTATTCTATTTTCATTCCGCGGCGATTTATCAACATTTTTTTCAATGCCATCCCTCGTCACCCTTATCTATATAATAAAAGAGGAGATTCCCCTTCGGAAACCTCCTCCATAACTCCGGATTTCTAATTCCTAAATCCTGATTCCTAATTCTTCGCAGAGTGCCTTGCAGCCTGTGTAGATATCGTCCCACGCTATGTTGAACTTGCGCGTGTACCAAGGGTCCGACACGCTACGCCCGTGGTGCTTCGTGTCGCTTTCTGGCGTGTGGTCCAGCAGCAGGCTCAGCTTCCCTTCAGGGTCGCCACCCACTATGCGCTGCATCTCCGCCATATTTTCCTCGTCCATGCCGATAATCATGTCGTAGTGGGCGTAGTCGCCTTCGTTCAGCTGACGCGCCACATGCCCCGGACATCCTATGCCGTGCTTCGCCAGCTCCTGGCGCGCCATAGGGTATACCGGGTTGCCCAGCTCCTCGGTGCTCGTCGCCGCCGACGCTATCTCATACTCATCTTCGAGCCCAGCCGTGCGCACCATCTTCTTCATGATGAACTCCGCCATAGGGCTCCGGCAGATATTACCGTGACAAACAAATAGTATCCGTTTGTTCATTGCTGATAATGATTATAAGGTATTCGCGACCTTTGGTTCGTGGTGCAAAAGTACAACTTTTCCCCAATACGGCCAAAAAAAATATCCTAAAAAAACAAAACACCCGCGCTTTCGCGCAGGTGTCTTGTTGTATCCATTCCGTATCGCCAAAGAGCTACGCTTAGAAACGCTTCTCTTTGATACGGGCTTTCTTACCGGTCAGGTCGCGCAGGTAGAAGATGCGGGCACGGCGCACAGCACCACGCTTGTTGACATCAATCTGCTCGATAAACGGGCTGGCGATGGGGAAGATACGCTCCACACCCACGCCGTTGGCGATCTTGCGGACAGTAAAGGTCTCAGTTGCTCCGCTTCCACTGCGCTGCAGGACAACGCCCTGGAAGTTCTGGATTCTCTCTTTGTTACCCTCTTTAATCTTGTAATGGACGGTGATGGTGTCGCCGGCTTTGAACTCGGGGAACTCCTTGCGCTCGACAAGGGTCTCAACGAACTGCATTATCTGATTTTTTCCCATGACTTAGATTCTTTACGTGTTAGACTTATTTCTTGACCATCTTCACAACAGCGGTGAAGGCCTCGGGATTGTTCATAGCGAGGTCGGCAAGCACCTTGCGGTTGAGCTCGATGTTGTTCTTGTGAAGTTCGCCCATAAAGACGGAGTACGAGATACCGTTGATGCGGCAACCGGCATTGATACGGTTGATCCACAGCGAGCGGAACTCGCGCTTCTTGTTCTTACGGTCACGGTATGCGTAGGTCTGACCTTTTTCCCATTTGTTCTTGGCAACGGTCCATACGTTTTTACCTCTGCCCCAATAACCTTTGGTGCGGTTGAGGATTTTCTTTCTGCGGGCTCTTACTCTTGTTGGCTCTGAACAATGGTTAATGACTCCTGTTAATTTACGCGAGCAGCATGCGTTTCACGCGGGCCTCGTCGTCACGGCTCACAAGGGCGGTGTGGTCGA
This sequence comes from uncultured Bacteroidales bacterium, assembly GCA_900320975.1. Taxonomy (GTDB): domain Bacteria; phylum Bacteroidota; class Bacteroidia; order Bacteroidales; family P3; genus Colimorpha. The sequence continues at coordinate 22,431 of ONUE01000012.1, forward strand.
GGTTGCGCTTCTGGGTCGTCTCCTTCTTGGTCAGGATGTGACTGTGGTAAGCATGCTTTCTCTTGATTTTACCGGTGCCGGTGAAGGTGAAACGCTTCTTGGCAGCGGCCTTGGTTTTCATTCTAGGCATTACTTTACTGTTTTTTTTGTTAGACTATATTGATACGGTTTGGATATTTCCTTTATTTCTTAGGAGCTATAATCATCAGCATCCTCTTGCCCTCCAACTTCGGCATCTGCTCGGGCTTGCCGTACTCCAGCAGCGCTTCGGCGAACTTCAGCAACTGCTGCTCGCCCTGCTCCTTGTACACTATCGAGCGTCCGCGGAAGAAGACGTCAACCTTCACCTTGTTGCCATCCTTGAGGAAGCGGATGGCGTGGTTCAGCTTGAACTCGAAGTCGTGGTCGTCGGTCTGCGGACTCAGGCGTATCTCCTTGATGACAATCTTCGTCGAGTTGGCCTTGCGTTCCTTCTCGCGCTTCTTCTGCTCGTAGAGGTACTTCTGGTACTCGATGATCTTGCACACAGGCGGATTCGCGGTCGGCGAAATCATCACCAGGTCCAGACCTTCGTCGTAGGCGCGGCGCAGCGCCTCTTTGGTGTTCATGATGGTGGGCTCCATGCCGTCGCCTACCACGCGCACCATGGGCACGTCGATGCGCTCGTTAATCAGGTGCTCAGGCTCCTTCTTGACTGGTCCGCGGCCTCTCATCGGCACGCGCGATGCGTTGGGGTTGAATGGGGTTGCTATAACTTGGTTCTCCTATGTTTGTTAGCCAACTATTTGGTTCTCATTACACTTGTGCCAGTATTCCTCTGTGCATTTAGTCTGCAAAAATACAACTTTTTATTATACTGGCAAAATTATTTTCTTATCCTTCGGGGCAGAGGGCCTTGGTGTCGATGTCTTTACGTATCTCGGCGATGAAGTCGGCGAGCTTGGCGGCACCCTTGTCGCCGGCTTTGCGGTTCCATACCGACACGAGGCCTTCCTCGCTCTCCTTCTGGCCCACGATGAGGGCGTAAGGTATGCGCTGCAGGCGCAGGTCACGCAGCTTGTAGCCGATCTTCTCAGAGCGCTCGTCCACCGACGAACGCACACCGGCCTTCACCAGCTCGGCGTTGACGGCGTTGGCGTAGTCGAGGAACTTCTCCGAGATGGGGAGCACGCGCACCTGCTCGGGGCAGAGCCAGGTGGGGAATGCACCCTCGTACTTCTCTATCATCCAGGCCAAAGTACGCTCGTAGCAGCCCAGCGAGGTGCGGTGGATGACGTTCGGGCGCACCTTGTTGCCGTTCTGGTCGATGTAGAACATGTCGTAGCGCGGTGCCAGCAGGGCGTCCCACTGCACGGTGATCATCGTGTCCTCCTTGCCGTAGACGTTCTTGGCGTTGATGTCCACCTTGGGGCCGTAGAAGGCGGCCTCGTCGTCGTCCTCCACGAAGGGGATGTTCAACTCGTTAAGGATGTTGCGTATATGCTGCTGGCTGTCCTCCCACTCCTCGGCGGTGCCGATATATTTCTTTGTGTTGTTGGGATCCCATTTGGAGAGGTGGTAGGTCACGTCGTCCTGCAGACCGAGGGTCGTCAGGCAGTATTTGGCCAGTGCGAGGCACTTCTTGAACTCCTCGACCATCTGGTCGGGGCGCACGATGAGGTGTCCTTCCGAGATGGTGAACTGGCGGACGCGCGTCAAGCCGTGCATCTCACCGCTGTCCTCGTTGCGGAACAGCGTAGAAGTCTCGCTGTAGCGCTTCGGCAGGTCGCGGTACGACTTGGGGCTGGCTTTATAGACGAAGTACTGGAACGGGCAGGTCATGGGACGCAGGGCCAGCACCTCGGGGTCCTCGGGGTCGCCGATGACGAACATGCCGTCGCGGTAGTGCTGCCAGTGGCCGGAGATCTCATAGAGGTCCTTCTTGGCCATGAAGGGGGTCTTGGTGCGGATGTAGCCCCACTCGTTGTCTTCCAGGTCCTCGATCCAGCGCTGCAGCGTCTGCACAATCTTGGCACCCTTGGGGAGCAGCAGCGGCAGACCCTGGCCGATGACGTCGACCACCGTGAAGAGCTCCAGCTCGCGGCCCAGCTTGTTGTGGTCGCGGTTCTTGATGTTCTCCAGGTATTCCATGTGGGCCTCGAGGTCCTCCTTGCTGAAGAAGGCCACGCCGAAGATACGGGTCAACGACTTGCCGTTGCGGTCGCCGCGCCAGTAGGTGTTCGAGTTGGCTATCAGCTTGAAGCCCTTGATGAGGCGGGTGTTCAGCAGATGTGGGCCCGAGCAGAGGTCCACGAAGTCGTCCTGGCTGTAGATGGTGATGCGGGCATCGGGGGCGATGGCGTCGAGCAGCTCCAGCTTGTAGGGCTCGTTCTTCTCGGCGAAGATGGCGCGGGCCTCGTCGCGCGACACTATCTTGCGCTCCAGGCGGGTGGCTTTCTTGATGATGGACTTCATCTCCTTCTCGATGGCGTCGAGGTCCTCGCGGTTGAACGGGCGGAAGTCGAAGTCGTAGAAGAAGCCTTTGTCGGTCGAAGGGCCGATGGTCAGCTTCGCCTCGGGGTAGAGGTGCTTCACCGCTTCGGCCATGATATGGGCGGTAGTGTGACGGAGGATGGCCAGCGATTCGGGAGCGGTCTTGTCGAGCAGCTCAATCTCGCAGTCCTTCTCGACCACATCTCTCAAATCCACCACGTTGCCGTCAATCTTGGCAGCGCAGTAGTTGTTCAAATCCTCGGGCTTTTTCTGCAGTATCAAATCAATGATAGAGCATGGGGAAGCCACTTCAACCATACCTAACGGTTTGATATTTATGTTCATATGTTTGTGTTTTTTTATTCTTCCAATAGGGTTTCAAACTGCAAAGATACGCTTTTTTTATAAATTGAATGAAAAATATTTTATATAAATGTTTTTTGTGGTATGATTTTCCGTCGCCCCCTCTCCGTCCCCCCTCCGTCCCCTCTCCGACTGTTCTACGGTTGTTTAACGGTTGTTTAACGGTTCTAAACCGTTAAACAACCGTTAAACAACCGTAGAACAGTCGGACCGGAGTCGGAGAGGAATCGGACAGGAAGGGGGGCGTAGGTGAGGGGGTGGGGGCACGAAGTGGGTGCCTGCAGGGAGCCAAAAGGGTACAAAAAAGGGCACAAAAAAAGGCAGTCTGTGATGGACTGCCTTGTGGGTTGGGATGTGATCTGTACAAGATTTGAACTTGTGACCTCTTGCCTGTCAAGCAAGCGCTCTAAACCAACTGAGCTAACAGATCATTTTGGTTGCTTTTTGACTCGAAAGCGGGTGCAAAAGTACAACCTTTTTTCAAACTGGCAAAATATTTTTGAAAAAAAATGTATATTTGCAGTCATAAATCATAACAATATGAAAAGGAAAAGTCTATTTATGTTACTGGCAGCCATGCTGATGGGTTGCTCGATGGCCGTGGCGCAGAACGCGCTCAACAACGCCGCCGACAACATCGTCGGAACGTACGAAAGTGTGCAAAATGGCGACCATTTTAAGGCGAAAATCGAAAAATTGGGCAACGGAACATACCGCGGACAGATCATCTGGATGGAGAAGGATCGCGATGCCAAGGGCAACAAGATTCTCGACTCCAAGAACCCCGACAAGAGCCTGCGCAACACGCCCGCCGACCGCATCGTTATCTTCAGCGGTCTGAAGTACGACGCCAAGAAGAAGGAGTGGAACGACACCAAGATCTACGACCCGCAGCGCGGCCTGCGCGCCAAGATGACGGCTGCTTTCGCCGCCGACGGACGCCTGAAGATTACGGGCTCGGTGCTTCTCATCAGCGAGAGCGTCTATTGGAAGAAGATAAAGGAGTAAACTGATGGCCGACAATTATTTAGAGAAGCGCTACGAGGAGACCCTCGGCGCCAACCGCCCCAAGGTGAAGCGCATAGGCAACACGGTGGACACGCTGTTGCTGCGCAACCGTAGCCACCGTGCCTTCAAGAAGGCTTATGTCGTTTCGCGCGCCGAACTGGAGCGCATCGTTGGCGTGTGCACCAAACTGCCTTCGGGCTGCAACCAGCAGGTGCTGCGCTATTGGCTGGTGACCAAGGAGACCGGTGCCGACCGGCTGCTGCCGTTGCTCAAGATGGGCGCCGCGTTGCCCGAGCTGCATCTGCCGGTCGAAGGCACTGAGCCGGAGGCTTTCATCATCTGCTGTTCGGTGGCGCCGGAAAGCAAGCTCGTGGACATAGACCTCGGCATCGCCCTGCAGAGCATGGCCATCAAGGCTGTGGAGATGGGGCTTAACACGCTGATGATAGGCGCCTTCAACCGCGAGAAGGTGAAGGAGGCGTTCGGCTTGCCGCTCGAGCCGCTGATGCTGCTGGCGGTGGGTAAGGGTGCCGACCGCATAGAGCTGGTGCCTACCGACGCCGACGCTCCGCGAGCCTACTACCGTCGCGACGGAGTGCACTATGTGCCGAAGGTCCGCCTCGACGACCTTATCCTCAACCATGCGTAGGGCACCTCTGGTGCCTGTGGCGCTGGTGCTGATGGCCCTTGTCGCCTTCACGGGAGGTCATTGGAGGGCCAATCGCCTGGCAGTCAGCCCCCCCCCCGCACGGTCGGTTTTGTGCGATTGTGGCGGGAATTTAAGGGCCCGCCTACTTCACCGTATGCAGAACGGACCGCTGCAGGACGGCGGCGTGGCCGAGGCGCTGGCGCTCGGATGGAAAGCCGACATCGGCAGCGATACCAAGGCGCACTACCGCAATGCGGGATTGGCGCACCTGTTGGCGGTGAGCGGCCTTCATGTTGGCATACTGGCGGCTATTGTCGGTGGCCTGTTTTGGTGGACGGGGCGTGAGCGGCGTGGGCGCATAATCCGGGGCTCGCTGCAGCTGTTGGCGGTGTGGGGCTTCGCTTTCATCACCGGCGCTGCGCCCTCTACGCTGCGGGCGGCGCTGATGTTCTCTATGTTTATCGTCAACGATATGGTGGCGCGGCGTGTGGTGCCGCTCAACCTGCTGGCGCTGGCGGCTATCGTGATGCTCATTGCCGACCCGCTGCTGGTTTATGATATCAGCTGGCAGCTGTCGTTCAGCGCTGTGGCCGGTATCTTGCTGGCGCAGCCTGCCATACAGGCTTTGCGCACCCCGGTGGGACAGGCCGCCGCAGTGAGCGTGGCAGCCACGCTGGCGACGCTGCCCGTGGTGGTGGCTACATTCCACCGCCTGCCGCTATACTTTATTATTGCCAATGTGATTGTGGTGCCGATAGCAGGTGTCATCCTGGCACTGTCGCTGCTCTACATGATAGTGCCGTGTGTGGCGACGGCGTGGCCGCTGGAGCTGCTGCTGCGGGGTACCGACACGCTCACCGGATGGGTGGGGTCGCTGCCGGGGGCTGTCGCCGAGGATGTGTACCTCTCGACACCAATGATGGTGGTGCTGACTTTGGTTGTCGTTATCACGCTGCTGCTGCCGCAGTTCCTCTTCCGTCGTGAGGCTTAGCGGATGCGTGACCAGTCGATAGGCTGCTGCCCGTGCGCCTGCAGGTAGGCGTTGGCTTGGCTGAAATGACGGCAGCCGAAGAAGCCTCGGTAGGCCGAGAGGGGCGAAGGGTGCGGCGCGGTGAGCACAAGATGTCGGCTTTGGTCGATGAGGGCGCGTTTGGCTATGGCATAGCTGCCCCAGAGGAGGAAGACGATACCGCTGCGCTGTGCCGACAGGGCCTGTATGGCGGCGTCGGTGAAGGTCTCCCAACCGTGGCGCTGGTGGCTTCCAGCCTGGTGGGCGCGCACGGTGAGGGTGGCGTTGAGGAGCAGCACGCCTTGCTCGGCCCAGCCGCTGAGGTCGCCGCAGGTGACGGGTATCTGTGTGCCGAGGTCGGTGTTGATTTCCTTTATGATGTTGACCAGTGACGGCGGCACCTGTATGCCTTGCGGCACCGAGAAGCAGAGGCCCATGGCCTGGCCGGGCTCATGGTAGGGGTCCTGGCCGAGGATGACGACCTTGACCTTGTCGAAGGGTGTGGTGTCGAAAGCCGCGAATATCTTGCTCCCTGGAGGGTAGCAGGTATGCTGCGCCCGCTCGGCGACGAGGAAGTCCTTGAGCTCGGCGAAGTATGCAGCCTCGAACTGTGGCTGCAGCACCGCGAACCAGCTGGGGTCTATCTTCACTGCCATATCTTTTCTTTTTTAACGGCGAATTATACTAATTTTGCGAATTTTTGCTGCCGCGGGTCAATTGCGGGCTAATTACTCTAATGGGCATGCGCCAGCAAATTCGAGTAGTTGGCCAGCAATTCTGTACTGCGTAGCAATTAGTTTAATTCGCATAATTAGCCGTTATATTAGGAATGAATTGTATTTCTTCTCCTTGCCGATTTGACTGGCTATGCCGTGGCCGGGGAGCACGCGGTAGTCGTCGGGCAGGGTGAGGATGCGCGTCTTGAGTTTCTCGATGAGGGTGGGGTAGTCGCCGCCCGGCAGGTCGGTGCGGCCGATGCTGAAGTGGAACAGCGCGTCGCCCGTGATGACGGCCTTCTCCTGAGGCAGCACGAAGCACATGCTACCGGGGCAATGGCCCGGGACGTAGCGGCATTCGATCTTAAATTGATGAGAATTGAAAGTTGAGAATTGAGAATTTTGGCTTGCGTCAGCCGAATTCTCAATTCTCAATTTTCCATTCTCAATTGAAATGACGTCGTTGTCCTCTATCTCCACAACCTCGAGGTCGTCCATGTTGTCCACGGCAAAGCCCATGATTGAGCCGTAGGCTTCTGCCTGCTTCAGCAGTTTGCGGCCTTCGGCGTGCATGGTCACCGGCAGGTGGTAGTGCTCGCAGCATTGGCGCAGGCCCGCGATGGCAGGATAAGCGTCACCTGCAGGTGCTCCTGCTCGATATACTGCGACAGCTGTGCATCCTCGAACGACGCCTCGCAGGCGGGGTCCACGATGGCACATTGCTTGGTGACCTCATCGACGATGAGGTAGCAGTTGACCTCGAAATGGTTAAACGTAAACTGCTTAATCATTGAGCCAGGCGTCAAACTGTTCGCGTTTGAGGGCGGGGATGTCGAGCTTCATCTTCTTGCGCATGCCGCCGAGGTCGTTGAAGAGCTTGTTGTGGTTGGCGGCTTTGAGCTGCTCGAAGTTCTTGACGCCGGCTTTCTGCAGCACAGGCACCCAAGCCTCGTCGACGCCGTGGGCCACGAGGTCGGCACCTTCGTTCTCGACGTTCTTCTCGTGCACCTCGGGCTTCATCTGCGGGAAGAGCAGCACATCCTGGATGCTCTGGGCGCCGGTCATCATCATGACGAGGCGGTCGATGCCGATGCCCATGCCGGAGGTCGGCGGCATGCCGTATTCAAGGGCGCGCACGAAGTCCATGTCGATGAACATGGCCTCGTCGTCGCCTTTCTCGCTGAGGCGCAGCTGCTCCTGGAAGCGCTCAAGCTGGTCGATGGGGTCGTTGAGTTCGCTGTAGGCGTTAGCCAGCTCCTTGCCGCACACGAAGAGCTCGAAGCGCTCGGTGAGTTCGGGATTATCGCGGTGGCGTTTGCATAGGGGCGACATCTCGATGGGGTAGTCGGTGACGAAGGTGGGCTGGATGAGCTTGCCCTCGCATTTCTCGCCAAAGATGGCATCGATGAGCTTGCCTTTGCCCATGGTGGCGTCGGTCTCAACGCCAAGCTTGGCGCAGGCCTCACGCAGTTGATCTTCGTTCATACCGCTCACATCCACACCCGTCTCCTCTTTGATGAGCTCAATCATCGGGGCGCGGCGGAAGGGAGCCTTGAAGTTGATCTCGTTGCCCCACACGTTGACCTTCGTGGTGCCGTGCAGTTCCATAGCGATACGCTCCAGCATGGTTTCCACAAAGCGCATCATCCAGTTGTAGTCCTTGTAGGCCACATATATCTCCATGCAGGTGAACTCGGGGTTGTGGGTGCGGTCCAT
>ONUE01000028.1 GCA_900320975.1 uncultured Bacteroidales bacterium
AGAAGACATGTCAGTCGATAAGGCATTGAGACAATAAGAAGACTACCCAAATGGACTTCACCATTGAGAAATATAAAGAGCTGCTCGAAGCACTAAAGAATCATAACCACCTCATCCTAAGGCACGACGTAGACCTAAAGCCCAATTTCTCGCTGCGTATAGCGCAAGTGGAGACCGCGGCCGGACTCAAGGCCATCTATTACTTCCGGACGGTACCGAAGAGTTATGACGAGGAGATCATCCGACAGATTGTCTCCTTAGGCCATCGGGCCGGCTACCACTACGAGAGTCTTACCACCTGCAATGGAGATATGGAGGCTGCCTATGAGGACTTCTGCAAGAACCTAGAGAAACTCCGGGAGGTGGTACCCATCACGACGGCCTGCGCTCATGGGAGCCCGCGGTCGCCATGGAACAGCCAAGAGATGTGGGAAACGACGAAACAGCATGATATACACGCATTGGGGATTGACTATGAGCCGATGCTGGACACCGACTTCTCCAAGACGCTGTATCTCACCGACACAGGCCGTCGGTGGGACGGGTACAAGGTGAGCGTGCGCGACAAGGTGCCGCAGTATCAGGAGCAGTGGGAGAAGGCAGGGCTTGTGTTCCACTCCACAGACGACATCATACGGGCGCTGCGCAACCCTGAGCACCCAATACACCAGAAAGAGCTGCTCATCAACACGCACCCGCAAAGGTGGATGCCCATCGGCCTCGGCTGGCTGAAAGAGACCACCCTGCAGAATGTCAAGAACATCGCCAAACGAATCATTGTTCTCAATCAGAACTAAAAGAACTATCAGAAAAAGAAAAGCCCCGACAGTGTTGTCGGGGCTTTTTTTATTTCCTTCCGTAGGTACTTGTATTTCTCCATCCATTTGGTCACTATCGCCTCCGTCTGCGGTGTGCGGAGTATGATCAGGGCCATACGGTTGTTCTCCTGCGGCGTGTATTCCATGATACCACCCACAGGCATCAGTATGAGCTGGTTGGCGCTGACGCCGAAGTCCTTGACCAGCATATTGTATGCAGCCTCGCAACGGCGCTCCGACAGCCACTGGTTGTGCGGTATGCTACCGGTTATCGAGTCGGCCGCACCGATGACGTAGTATTCGAGCGTGTCGTCCAGCTGGTTGAGCTCCTTGGCAAACTTCTGCAGCTTCTTAAGGCCGTTATAGTCAATGTCGAACTTATCCAGCTGGTAGTACACCACCGTCGCCGGCAGACCCAGTTCCTCATTGGCATTCAGCAGCTCTTCGATGACATTTGCCGGCGGACGACCGACGAAAGTCTCTATAGAGTCGAGGCGTTGCTGCAGGCTGTCGCGCTCCTTACCCATCTCTGTAAGCATCACCATATTCTCCGCGCTCTTTGCGTCAGACAGGTTCTGCACCGAATCTATCTGGTTGTTCAGTCGCTCTATCCTGCCTTGCAGGGTCGACACCGTATTGCGGGTACCGAAAGCCAGGAACTCGTGGTTGACCCTCTCGCGCGACGTGCTCTTCGTGTAGGGGTTGTACTTGGCGACGCTCTTCAGCAAGTTGAACTTGACGCCGACATAAATCGACGGCATAAAGTCGGCCCTGCGGATACCGTCATCGAGGTTGTAGTTATAGTCGTCGATGCTCCCTCGTGCAAATGCCAGCTCGGCAGCAGCGTAGACAGAGAGGTGCTTCGTGGCGTAGTATTCCGTCATGAGACCGCCGGTGAAGCCCAGCTCGAAGTTCCTCTGCGTCTGGCCCATCTTCACCTTTATCTCGTCGTCGTTACTGTTTACCTTGTTTACATAGTTCGGGTTGACGATCTTGCCGTACATCATCATGACTCCCAGTCCCACAGGGGTGTAGAAATGCAGATGTCTGCGTTTTCCGGCCTCATAGCCGTTGAGGAAATTCGTCCAGTCGAAGGTCACGATACCCATTATCGACAAGTTATTTGCACTGATCGGATAGTAGGGACCGTACTTCTGACCGTCGTAATTTATCGGGTTGCTTATATCGGTCCATGGGTTGTTGCCGCCATGTCGCGACTTACTGTGTGCTGTGGCGAGGCCGAGACGCAGCGACACCGCCACGTCGGGGATAATCCATTTACCCACTTCCACGCGTGCGCCAAAGTCCAGCTTGTTCCACGCCGCCGCCTTGTCGGGCGTGTTACCTATGAACGTCTGTATGCCGACGCTGGGGGTGATGAACCAGTTGTCAAAAGGTGACGCAATAATATACTGCAACGTGTCCCTGTCGGCGCCGAGGGCGAAGCCTCGCACGAACCGCTGGGCGGACACACTGGCCGTAGCCAGCAGCATTGCCATTATTATCAGCAGTCTCTTTCTCATCTCTTTTTTCAATCCTTTCTTTTCTCTTTTTCTTCCTCACCTTCGTCACCGTAGCCGTAGCCATAGCCATAACCGTAGCCATAGCCATAGCCGTAACCATAGCCATAACCATAGCCGTAACCGTAGCCATAGCCGTATTTGCGCTCATACGGCAGCAGCTTGCGGTAGCGTACGTCGTTGAGCAGCAGGGCCATATTCGGGAACTCGTGTCCCTGGTACAGTTCTTCTATGTTCTCGAGCATACGCTTGTCGAACTTGCCGGAGCGTATGACGAACAGTGTGTTGTCCACCAGGCGCTTGATGACGTCGGTATCTACCACCAGACCCGTAGGTGCCGAGTCGATGATAATGTATTCATATCTCTTACGCAACTCGCCTATCAGTACATCCAGCCTGCCATTGCCCAGCAGTTCCGTGGGGTTCGGCGGTATGGGACCCGTGAATATGGCGTCCACGCCATTGCTGACGAGGTTGTGCTTTATCAATTCGTCCATGTCACTCACCTTGCCCACCAGGTAGTTGGAGAGGCCGGTATGGTGACGCGAGTAGAACAGGCGTGTCAGCGAGCCGCGACGCAAGTCAAGGTCTATCACCACCACACGCTTGCCAGCGAAGCCGAGGCTTGCCGCCAGGTTCGACGCTATGAAGGTCTTGCCCATGCCAGGCATGAGCGAGGTGATGAGGAACACCCGTGAGTCGTCCTGTCCGAGGTCGTTGCCCAGGAAATCCACCTTGGCACGCAACAGTCGGAACGACTCGCACATAGTGTCGTGTCCACTCTCCGACACCACGATGTTGCGGTCGTCGTCCTTCTCGCGCGACGGTATCTCGCACAGGAAGGGCGCCGCAGTGGCATTGACGATGTCGGGGTGGTACTTCACCTTGGTGTCGAAGACTCGTCTCAGGAAGAAGATAGCCACCGGCACCAGCAGACCTATCAGCAGACCCGTCATGGTGGTCTTGGTCTCGTTGGGTGCCACCGGCGAGCGGTTGATACGTGCCGGGTCCAGAATCTTGCCGTTGGGCTCTATCGACGGTTGGCTTATCATCAGCTCCTCACGACGGCTCAGCAGATGCAGGTAGAGGTCCTCCTTGATCTTGGAGACGCGCTCCACGTTCTCGATGTACAGCTGCTGCTGGGGCACATGGCTCATCTTCGAGCTCGCCATATCGGCCACAATCTGTGCCTCGGCGATACGCTCCTGCAGCACACCGATATACACGTCGAGCAGCGTATTCATATCGTTCTTCAGGGTCTTCAGCTCTGCTATCTTCTGGCGCACCACGGGGTTGTTCTGGCTCTGGTACTTCTTCAGCTCGAGAACCAGATTGTTGTGCTTCGCTATGAGCTGGGTGATATGCTCGTCGTCGATGCCGACGTTATTGGGTATCAGGTGCGCCTCCGAGTTCTCGTTCATCTGTATGAGGTAGCGCGCCATGGTGAGCTGCTTGTTCAGACGCTCCTTCTCCTCGGAGCTCTGTATGCTCGTTGCCAGGTACGACTGGCCATAGGACGAGAGGTCGAGCAGACGGTTCTCGCGCTTGAAGTTGGCCAGCGCGTTCTCCTGTGCGCCGAGGTCGCTTTGCAGCAGACTCAGTCGCTCGTTGATGAAGTCGTAGGTCTCCACGATGATGCGCTTCTTGTCTTTGATGGCATCCTCGTTGTATACGCGTATAGCCTCGTTGATGACCTCCGCCGCACGTATGGGCGACGCATCCTGCAGCACCACGTTGATGATGGTGTTGTAGTCGTCATCTCGGAAGACCTTCATGGCAGCACGGTAGTATTCGGCTATGTCGTTCATGCTGCGGTGGTCCACATGCACTGTATGACCCAGGTAGGAGTTCGACATAAACCAAGTGGGATGCACCACGATGCGGCCGAAAGGCAGCGCCGCAGTGTCGTCGAAGGTCACCTTCTGCGGGTCGTAGCCCATCAGTATGACCGTCGCCGTAGAAGGGTCGTTGATGACAACGTCGAACGACACATAGTCGTCCTCGTTGTTGTCGATGAAATCCACCTTTATCGGCGACTCGCCGTAGAGATCCTTCACACGGTTCACTATCTTGGTCTTCGTCGTGTAGAAGATGTTGAGGTCGAGAGTCCGAGCCACCTCCAGCAACGCAGACTTCGATGAGAATATCATCATCTCGTTGTTGATGCTGCTGTTGTACAGCGACTTGGTGGCGAACATACTCTTTATCGACGCCTCGCGCAGGGTGCCTTCCGAGCCGCCCGTCGACGAGCCCTTGATGAGCACGCGCGCCGAGCTCTGGTAAACATGGTTCTGGTGACGTACCGAATAGCCGGCAATGAAAGCCCCTATGGCGGCGCACAACATCAGCCAATGGAGGTTGCGCAGTATGATGAAGATCACATCTTTCACATGAATCTTCGGTCCCTTCTTTTCATCGAGGAACGCCATGTTGTTGTTTTCCTTGCCGTCTGCCATTTTATTTAGTTACTGGTTTTTGGTCATTGCCCTGTAGAGAGCGATGGAGGTTATGAGCGACGCCATTGACAGCACCCCCGACGCCAATCCCATCCAGAAGGTGTACTCATTACGCAACGTGCCGGCATTCATGCCGTCGGTAATGATGAAGTCATTCTGGTGCATCATGAAGAAGGGGTCGTTGAAGACGTCCGAAGAACGCGGGTCGAGGTAGCGCATCACCATCTTGCCGTTCACCTCGCGCATCACCGCTATGCGGTCGCGCCGGGTGAAGTTGTCAAGACCTCCGCCGAGAGCCAGCGCCTCGAGGAAGGTGCAGCGCTCGTTGGGCACGTTGATCACCTTGCCGGTGCCGTTGCCGATGAAGAATATCTTGAAGCTGTTGAAGCGCACCACCACGAAAGGCTCCTCGAGGTAGCCGCCGCGCGTCAGGCGGGCGGTGATAGTGTCCTGCAGCTGCAGACGTGTGAGGCCGGCCACATGCATCTTGCCCAGCACCGGGAAGTCGATGTTACCGTCCACGTCCACGAGATATCCGCCTTTGGTGTCGCGCACCACGTTGAAAGGTGCCACGAGTTCCTGGTTCGGCTGCGAGCTCGACACCACGATGCTCATGTCGTCGTAGGGCGCTATGCGTGCCTCGAAGCGGTCTTCAAGCTGAATCTGGCTGCCATGAGTCATGTCCTGCAGGTAGTTCACACGGCGGGGCGTGACGCACGAGGCTGTCATGACAGCCAGAATAGCTAACAGTATTGTTTTTCTTACACCTAAGTGCATACCGGTTATTATCCGAGACGTTTGAACTGACAGGTGAAGTGGCGCATCAGCTCGGCCTCCCAGGTGATCTCCAGACCGCGCTTGATGGTGTTGCGACGGTCGTAGACATTCTTGAGGGCGGCGGCGATGACGTCCATGTGGTTGTTGGTGTACACGCGGCGCGGGATGCAGAGGCGCACGAAGTCGTTGCCACCGAAGCGGTTCTCGCGGGTCACGGGGTCGCGGTCAGCCAGCACATAGCCGATCTCGCAGGCGCGGATACCGGCCTCGAGGTACAGCTCGCAGGTCAGCGTCTGGGCGGGGAACTCCTCTTTCGGGATGTTGGTGAGCACCTTGTCGGCGTCGACGAAGATGGCGTGGCCACCGGCGGGACGCTGGTAGGGGATGCCGTACTCGTCGAGCTTGGAGGCGAGGTAGTGGACCTGTTTGATGCGGGTCTCGACCATCTCGAACTCGATGTTCTCCTTCAGACCCACGGCCAGGGCGTCCATATCGCGGCCGTTCATACCGCCATAGGTGAGGAAACCCTCGAAGGGGATGCAGAACATCTTGGCACCCTCGTACCAATCCTGCTTTCTGGTGGCGATGAAGCCGCCCATGTTGACGAGGGCGTCCTTCTTGGCGCTCATGGTCATGCTGTCGGCGTAGCCGAACATCTCCTTGCAGATTTCCTTCAGGGTCTTGTTCTCATAGCCTTTCTCGCGGGTCTTGATGAAGTAGGCGTTCTCGATGAAGCGGGCGCTGTCGATGTTCACGGGCACGCCGTATTTGTGGCAGAGTTCGCAGGTCTCGCGGATGTTCTGCATGCTGACGGGCTGGCCGCCGACGGTGTTGTTGGTGACGGTGAGGACCATGAAGGGCACGTTGCCCTGGTTCTCTTTCAGCACCTTCTCGAGCTTCTCGAGGCTGACGTTACCTTTGAAGGGGACTTCGAGCTGGGTGTCGTAGGCCTCGGGGACGGTGACGTCGATGGCGAAGGCCTTGCGGCTCTCGATGTGGCCCTTGGTGGTGTCGAAGTGGGCGTTGCCGGGGATAATGTTGCCGGGTTTCACGAGGTAGCTGAACAGCACGTTCTCGGCTGCGCGGCCCTGGTGAGTCGGGATGACATACTCGAAGCCGGTAATCTCGGTGATGGTGTCTTTCATGTGGTAGAACGAGCGGGCGCCGCCGTAGCTCTCGTCGCCCTGCATCATAGCGGCCCACTGGCGGTCGCTCATGGCGCCGGTGCCGGAGTCGGTCAGCAGGTCGATGTAGACGTAGTCGCTTTTCAGCATAAAGACGTTCTGGTGGGCCTCGTTGAGCCATTTCTCACGCTGTTCGCGGGTGCTCTTCTTAATGGGCTCGACCATCTTGATTTTCCATGCTTCTGCAAAGGGTAGTTCCATAGTTTTTTTGTTTTTATTTTTATTTATAATTATTTGTCGTTATTCAAGTTATAAGCGACACAAGAGCGACGGAACACTCTTCCGCCGCATCATTTTCAAGCTGCAAAGATACACAATAATTCTGAATTATCAAGCATTTTGTAAAAATTTTATTTTTACCGTTCCTTTTCCCTCCCTCTCCTCCCCCCTTTTTTCTCCCACCCACACCCCCTTCCGCCCACCACCTCTCCCCTGCCCTCTGCCCCTCCCCTCTCCGTCTGTTCTACGGTTGTTCACCGGTTGTATTACGGTTGTTTAACGGTTTGTAGTCGTAGAACAACCGTTAAACAACCGGTGAACAACCGTAGAAGAGACGGAGAGGGGGCGGAGAATGAGCGAAGGGATGGGGGAGAAAAGAGACAAAAAAGAAGATTTTCAGGGGGAGACACAATAAATCATGCACATGCGCGTTGTACCATGAACCATGACTCGAAAAGGCCTCTTGTTGTTGCTCTTGCTTTCTGCCGCCGTTGTGGCGGCGGGGCAGACGCCGTGCGACTCCATAACGGTGCCGTGGCATGAGGACTTCGAGGGCTATGGGAGTGGCGTGGAGGTGATGCCAGCCTGCTGGGTGGCGTCGCGCAACTACGACATGGGCTACCCGCCGCATCTGGTGGCGGCGCCCCGTCACAACGGCACGGCGGCCCTGGTACTCTACCCCGGCACCATTGCCGAGAGCCACTACAGCATAGCCATAGCGCCGCCGCTGGCGGCCGACGAGCCCCTCGAGGGCCTACACCTGCGCTTCTATCTCTACTCCGCGAGCACGGCGACGCGCCTCCTAGTGGGCTTCTGCGCCGACACGGGGCGCTACACGAGGGCCTTCGTGCCCTTCGACACGCTGCATGTGGAGCAGGGCTCGCGCTGGCAGGAGATGATTGTGGACCTCAGCGCCTACAGCGGCAGCGGACGACGGCTGGCGTTCCGCATGGAACGTGGGCTGCAGCCCGACAACACAGAGATGTATATTGACGACGTGCGCATAGAGCGTTGCGGCACCTCGGTGCCCACGGTGTCGCATGTCGGCAGCAGCCAGCTGACGTTGCATTTCGACACCTACGGCCTTGGCGTTGTGGAGGTGGCCTATGGCGGCGACACCATACGACCCGCCCTGTCGCCCCTCACCGTCACGGGCCTCACGCCCGACAGCCTCTACACCTTCAGCGTGGGCTGTGTCGGCGGCGACCACCGCAGCATAGCGGTGCGCACCGAGGAGGCCGCCAGCATGAGGCTGGCCTACTATGAGATCTTCGACGCCAGCGGCGGCGTGCTGCTGCTGAGGCCCACCGCCGACAGCAGCTGTGTGGCCGTGCTGCCGCAGCCCGTCGGGGCCACCCTCGGCGAGCTCGTCATGGCCCTGCGGGCCACCGCCACGGGCACGGCGCGCCTCGTGGTCGGCGCCGTGGAATTCCCACGGGAGACCGGCGACTTCGTGGCCATAGACACCGTAGACCTCAGCCAGGGCGGCACCGCCGTGGTGAGCCTGCACGACTATGTAGGCGCCGGACAGTACCCGGCACTGCAGGCCGTCGGCGACGGCACCGTGGCGGTCGACGAGGTACGCCTCGGCCACTGCCTGCTCAAAGGGCTGCACACCTACAACCTCGCCGTCGACGCAGTGACCCTCGCGTGGGACACCCTGAGCATGGTCCCAGGGGCCACGGTGAACGTAGAGTATGGCCTGGCGGGCTTCAGCGTGGGCACAGGCACCCGCCTGACGGCCACCCAGTGCCCTATGACCCTCGACGGACTGTACAACGACACCCCCTATGAAGTATACGTGTGGCCCTCCTGCGGCGATGCGCCGGCGGCCTGCGACAAGGCCTCCTTCCGCACCTTCGCCCACGAGATGGCACCCCCCTACTGCACTGGCTTCGAAGGGAGTGCAGGCCTGCCCCAGGGGTGGGTGCCCGGCCCGGGTGCCAGCCTCGGCGGCAACGCCTACGACGGGCGCAAAGCCCTGAGCCTGACGGCGGGAGGCACAGCCACCATGCCCCTCCTGGGAGCCACGACTCCCGACAGCTGCTACCTTGAATTCTACGGCTACGGCAGCGGCAGCCTCTATGTGGGGCGCCGCACGAACCCCTACGCCCCCGTCACCTATACCGACACCCTGCATGGTGAGAGCCGCTGGCGCCGCTATGTGGTGCCCATCAGCGACGCCCGTGGCTACTGCCTGGTCTTCAGCGCCTCAGCAGCGTGGAGCCTCGACCTGCTGACCCTTCACGAGGAAGCCCTCGACGAGGCCGCCGTCAGCGCCATCAGCCAGACCTCGGCGCATCTGACATGGAGCATGCTGAGTGGCGACAGCGTGCTGGTAGAGTATGCCGCCCTGGGCTCCAATGCCAGCGATTTCACCGCCGGCACGGGCACCCGTGTCACCGCTGCCGACAGCCTGACGCTGACGGGCTTGCAGCCCAACCGGCGCTATGCGGTGCACCTCTCCGCCGCCGACGGCGACGGCAATGCCTCGTGCAGCCGCCTGACGCTCCTCTTCACCACCTTGGCGGCCCCATTGGAGGTGCCCTTCTGCCAGAACTTCGACGCCACCGCCGTTGGCGGCTACCCTGCGGGGTGGCGACGTCTGTCGGCGGCAGGCGAATACCCGATAGTGAGCACCCAGCGCAATCTCACGGGCGGCCGCTCGCTGCTCTTCGTGGCCCGCAGCGGCAAGAGCACCGTGGCCATCCTGCCCGATGCCGACGGATGCCCGCCGTCGCGCACCGTGGCCTTCTGGGCCAACAGCACCACAGGCTATGGTGCCGCGCGCCTCATGACGGGCTATGTGAGCGACGTCACCGACACAGCGGGCTTCGTGGCCGTGGACACCATGACCTTCGCGCAGAGCGACAGATGGGTACACAGGATGGTGCGCCTCGACAGCCTGCCGGGCCATCTGGCAATGAAGCTCGTAAGCACCGGCGGCACGGTGAACACCTTTATAGAGAACCTCTGCGTGGAGCCCTGTGTGGCCTACAACGTGCGCGTCACGCAGCTCGACAGCACGGGTGCCACGCTGGCCTGGGATGCCGACGACAGCGCCGCCCTAATCTGCCATATCTCGCGCAGCGGCTTCAGCCGCACCGACACGCTGTGGTCGTCGCCAGCCACCATAGGAGGGCTGGACAACAACAGCGAGTACACGATATACGTCGAAGCGCTGTGTCCCTGCGGCATCAACGGCGCGGCCTATCTGCACGGCTCCGGTAACGCCGGCACCGTGACGCAGAACAACAGCAACACCCTACACCTGTACACCAGGGCGCGGCACTACGACATACCCTACTGCGCCACCTTCGACAACCACAACACCGGCTCGACCCCCCACCAATGGCGTATGCGCAACGGCGGGTCGGTGAGCGACCGCAACAGCTACGAAGGAGGTCACAGCCTACAGCTTACCGGTGGCTCCACCGTCAGCATAGCGCCGCTCAGCAACCTCGACAACGCCGTGGTGAGCTTCCAGCTCTATGGCATGCATGAAAGCCTGCTGAGCGACACCGCCATCGTGGTGGGCGTGATGAGCGACCCCGACAGCCTCAACACCTTCGAAGCCGTCGACACCCTGCGCCTCACCGCCCTTGGCGTATGGCAGCACCTGCTTGCCGACCTCAGTGGCTACCAAAGGCAGGGGCACTACATCACCCTGCGCACCCCGCGGAACAGCGGCGCCCTCTATATGGACAACCTGACCGTGGCGCACTGCGGCATCAGCGACCTCGCGGCCAGCGACGGCAGCACCATAAGCTGGCACACCTGGCACGGCGTGGACAGCGTGGCCGTAGAGTACGGTCCGGCGGGCTTCGCCCCCGGCGACAGCGGCACGGTGCGCCAGACCGTGGCTTGCACAGCACCCGACGGACATGAGAGCCATACCCTTGGCGGCCTCGCGGAAGGCGTCAGCTACGACATATACGTTACGCCCCTCTGCGACAGCAACGTCGCCTGCCAGCGCCTGAAGACCGCCATAGGCGCCGTCACCACCGCCCCCTATTGTGAAGACATGGAAGCCGCCGCGCCGGCAGGCATCCCCTTCGGCTGGACAGCCTGCCGCCCCAACAACGGCACCCCCACCATGGCCACCGTCGGCGGCAGCCAAGTCCTGCACCTGCAGGCCACCGCGGGAAGCCCCGCCATAGCGGCACTGCCGCCGCTGGCGGTGAGCGACATAGAAAGCCACCAGCTGACCCTGCGCCTGCGCAACGACAACCACAACAGGGCGCGCCTCGTGGTGGGCCAGGTGGCCGACCCCACCGACCACAACACCTTCGTGGCACACGACACCCTGACGGTGGAGAGCAGCGGCGAGTGGCACACCCTGCGGCTGCCCTTGGCGCGCTTCTCAGGCCCCTCATGCATAGCCCTGCGCGCCGAAGCCACAGTGCAGACGGCGACCCTATGGGTCGATGACCTCGCCGTGACACGCGGCTACACGCCCGCCGTCTCCGTGCTGTCGGCACGCAGCCTGCTCCTCGAGAACAGTGACACAGACTATTATATAGACTACGGCATAGTGGGCACACCCCGTGGCGACGGCACCCTGCTGCATGTCAGCGGGACCAGCCACGTGATCGGAGAGCTGCAGCCTGAGCAGAGCTACCGCCTCTACAGCAGCCATGACGGCGACAGCAACTGCCTGCCGCCCCTCGTGGTGACCATGCCCAGCGAAGAAGCCCTGCCCTACTGCCACGGGCGTGACACCGTGACGCTGCTCACGCTGCCAGAGTTCGACATCGACAGTCTGGCGAAGCTACACCTCTACTTCCGCCTCCATGGCGGCGCGGCGATGGCCGTGGGAGTGCTCGAGCGACGCGACATGTGGGAGACCTTCGTGGCGGTAGACACCGTGACGGCTCCTGCCGGCAGCTGGGCTGACAAGCACGTGAGTCTCAGCACCTATGGCGACGGCGGCCGCTTCGTGGCACTGCGCGCCGTCGGTGGCGCCAGCGCCATCATCGACAGCCTCCTGGTGACCCCCTGCGAGCTCCCGACGGTGAGCCTGAGCCCCGACAACCGCGCCACGATAGAAGGCACGGGAGCCGTGGAATACGGTCCGGCGGGCTTCACACAAGGCAGCGGCACCAGAGTCGTGGCCCCCGCTACCGTGACCCTCGACAACAACAGAAGCTATGACTTCTACCCCTTATGTGACAGCGACTTCGTCACCTGCGGTGCACCGCAGCGGCTGACGACAGCCATAGACCGCTGCCCGCTGCCCGACAGCCTGCTGGTGGCGCAGCCCGGCAACGGCCGTGTGGAGCTGAGCTGGGACACCGCCTACAGCGGCTTTTGGATAGAATACCTGCTTGCCGGAGGCACCCTCGGCAGTGGCGTCACGCAGCAGGTGACGGTGCCGCCGCTGGCGCTCACGCTGGATCCCGACACCACCTATGACATCTACCTGCGCTGCGACTCCATAGAGCTCACCGACCGCGCACCGCAGCAGGTGGCTACGCTGGCCTCGCTGGTGGAGCTGCCCTACTGCGAGCCCTTCGAAGAGAGCCTGGCGGGCTGGCGGGTGCTGAAAGACAACAGCGCGAACTATGCCAACGTCACCGCCGACAACCCGCACAGCGGCCTCACGAGCCTCAAGGTGAGGAACTACCAAGGCACCACCTACCTCGTGCTGCCGCAACCCGACACCGACAGCCTGAGGCGGCTGGCGGTGAGCTTCTACGCCAACGGCAACGGCAGGATAACCCTCGGCACCATGAGCGATGCTGGCGACGTGCAGACCTTCGACTCGCTGGCCGTCTTCGGCAACCTGCAAGGGCAGTACAGCCGCTGCTTCCTGGACCTGGCCAACTACTACGGCAACGGTCACTTCCTGGCGCTACGCTTCGCCGACGACGGCATCACCTATATCGATGACCTGCAGGTCACTACCTGTGCGGCCTATTACTTCCGCATGACCGCCATGGAGGGTGACCATGTGGCCTTTGAGTGGCAGCAGACCGGCACGCCGGAGGTGTGCATCACCTACAAGCCCGTGGACAGTGACGACACCATCAACGTGCACCCCACGGCGTCGCCCTACCACATAGAAGGCCTCTCGCCGCTGACCAACTATATCTTCTACGCCTCCTACCGGTGTCTGGGGGCGTGCGACAGCCTGGCGGTGGCCGCCGACACCTTCTACACCTTCACGCCGCAAGGCGGCACAGGGTGCATAGACTACACGGACCTGCACGCCTCCTACGTCACCTGCAGCTATGGCAGCTACGACAACCCCATGGAGAACATCGGCTTTGTGGACAACGGCTATTTCAGCCCCATGAGCCGCCATACCGTGCACTTCGACACCGCGGAGCGTGACGCCCGCAGCGGCGGCCTGCTGCGCACCATCCCGCAGGGTGAGCCGGCATCCATACGTCTCGGCAACTGGAACTGCGGCGGCAACGCCGCGCCGGAGGCCGAGAGCATCACCTACGGCATGACCGTCGATGCCGACGTCGCCGACCTGCTGGTGCTGCGCTATGCCGCCGTGCTGCAGGACCCCGAGCACTCACCCTCGCTGCAGCCCCGCTTCCGCCTCGAGATACTCAACCCCGAAGGGAGGCCCATAGACTCGTGCTCGGTGGCCGACTTCATCGCCAACGCCGCCTTGGACTGGAACCAAGCCCCCAACGAGGTGCTGTGGAAAGACTGGACCACGGTGGGCATAGACCTCAGCCCCTACAACGGGCAGACCATCTTCGTACGCCTTACCACACGCGACTGCGGTGAGGGAAGTCACTTCGGATATGCCTATTTCACACTGCGTTGCGGCAGCCGCAGGATGCAGACAGAAGGCTGCAGCGTGGTGCCCAACAACCGCTTCACGGTGCCCACGGGCTTCAACTACTGCTGGTACACCTCGGCGGACAGCACAACGACCATCTCCGACTCGGCGAGCATCTGGGTGAGGAGCGACAACAGCATCACCTACTACTGCCGACTCTCCTTCATAGACAACCCGCAATGCCACTTCACCATGAGCGCCTTCGCCGGTGCGCGCTACCCGCTGGCCCTCTTCGACACCGCGCTGACGGTGGCCAACTGCCAGTATGACCTGCACCTCACCAACCGCAGCACCATCAGCGGCGACGGCGTGACACCATTAGGCACCGGTGAGCCCGTTGAGACCTTCCGCTGGCTGCTGCCCGACAGCACCGAGAGCAGCGCGTCGACGCCCACGGTGCACCTGACGGATACCGGCACGGTGGACATCACGCTGATAGCCGGCATCGCCGACAACAGGTGCGTCGACACCCTGCGGCGCAGCATCGTGGTGCGGCGCCCCTACCCTGACGCCACCCTCGTGGGGCGCAGCGAGCGCTGCCGCAACGACGCCACAGACAGAGTGACGGTACTCCATGCCAGCGGCTATGGCTGGCAGGGAGGAGCCTTCGGAAGCCCCACGACGATAGACAGCAACGACGTAACACTCAGCGGCTATGTGTCGGCCGACACCACGCTGGTGTGCTACACCGTGGACAGCAACGGCTGTCGCGACACCCTGCGGCACACCATCACCGTACACCCCACCTATCTGAGGCACTACTACGACAGCGTATGCTCGTCAGACGGCAGCTACCGCTGGCTCGATACCACGGTGAGCTTCGCCCACACCGCCAGCACCTTACAGGCACGCCTCGACAGACACGACCGCTACGGATGTGACAGCGCGATGACCCTCAGGCTGCACCTCTGGCCGTCGTACTACCCCACCCCGAGGGACACCATCTGTGACAACGGAGAGCTGGCCTATTTCGACACCGTGCTGACCACGGCGGGCAGCTACCTGCACAGCGACAGCACCACGCACGGATGCGACAGCCTGGTGAACCTCACGCTGACGGTGATGCCCACCTATGAGCAGCAGGTAAGCCTCGAGACCTGCGACTCGCTGCGATGGATTGACGGCAGGCTGTACACCGCTGATACATCGGGCGTCACGGACACCCTGACGACAGGCTTCGGGTGTGACAGCGTGGTGATACTGCGGCTCATGGTACACAACTCATACTACAGCGTCTACACCGACACCTTCTGCGCCTCCACGCCCTACTACTTCCGCGGGATGATATGCACCGAGGGGGGCCTCTACAGCGACACCCTACAGAGTATCCACAACTGCGACAGCGTGCTGGCGGTAGAGCTGACGCGGTTAGAGATTCCCATGCTCTCGACAGAGACACTATACAACTGCAGGGAAGGCAATTACACGCTGGTGGCGCACTCCACGGCGCCCTACCTGTTGTGGAGCAGCGACGGGTACGACAGCATACCCGACTCCTCGGCGGCGAGCATCACCGTGGCGCCCGAAATCACCACCACCTACACCCTCTACACCGACTACGAGGAGACACCCAGATGTCCGGCCACCACAACGGTGAGGCTGAGCCCCTTCGTGAAGCCCGTGGCGGAGATGCGCGTGACACCGCAGATGCTGTCGCAGGAGCATCTGGCCTTCGAGGCCCGTGACATCGGCGAGAGCACGTGGGCAGAGCGCAGCTGGTATATCGACGGCGTACTGCAGAACACCACAGACAGAGTCATCTACAGCAATGCCGCGCCCGATGCCGACAGCTGCAGCGTGTGGCTCATAGTGTATGACGGCCACTGCTATGACACCGCCATAGCCCTGCTGCCGGTGCAGCGCAGCGACCTCGCCATGCCCAATATCTTCACCCCCGATGCCGAGACCAACAACCGCTTCATCGTCTATGTCCACAACATAGCGGGCTACGAGATAAACATCTACAACAGAAGAGGCATGCTGGTGTACCACAGCACCGACATCAATACCGGCTGGGACGGCCGCGACATGCATGGCGTCCCCTGTCCGCCAGGCAGCTACGTCTATCACCTGCGCTACTCCACCGTCTTCAGGCCCACGGCTTTCCAGAAAGCCATCGGGTCGGTGATGCTGATACGATAGCGCGCGGACAGGCGCGAATAGGCGGACACGCGAATAATTATTTTCGCGAATATATTATTTTTTGTATCTTTGCGCTTGAAACACATATTGGGAGTTTTCGCCAAAGCGATGACTCTCAATATGCTATGGATATATATATAACAACCAAGTAACCACAGAAAATGAAATACTATAACGACATACAAGCTACAGAGAGAGTCCACCGCAGCCTGAAAGGCACCCTTTTGGTGCTGCTGATGCTGCTGCCGACCATGGTGTGGGGGCAGACGAATATCACTGCCTTGAGTCAGATCACCGATGCCAACGGCAACTATGTCATCAACCAGGATATCACCGGTGGGACACCGGGGGTCAGTACCTTCAATGGCACTCTCGAAGCCAATATCAACCCCACCTCCAAGATGCCCTACCGCATCAAGAACCTCTCAGCTCCCCTCTTCACCACACTCACTGGCACCGTGAAGAACCTAGTGCTGGAGAATGTCGCCATCAGCGGCCATAGCGGCACCACAGGTGCGGTAGCCTGTACTGCCAACGTCGCCGCCCGCATCTACAATGTCGGCATACTCAGTGGCTCGGTAGGTGGCACCGGCTACACCGGCGGCCTGGTGGGCTTCCTGAACGACAGCGCCCGCGTTGTCAACTGCTACAGTTATGCTGAGATAACTGGAGGTTCTGACGTAGGAGGAATTGTTGGCTACAACAACGTGGCAACCACCGCCGC
>ONUE01000088.1 GCA_900320975.1 uncultured Bacteroidales bacterium
TCGCACGACTACGGCCACGGCAAGTTCGAGACGATGGCCTCCTTCTTCGTGGGGCTCATGCTGGTGGCTGCCGCCGCGGGCATCATCGTCAGCGGCGCCGTGAAGTTCGCCTCGTGGCTGCGCGGCGAGCAGCTACCAGCACCCGGACAGCTGGCGCTGTGGGCGGCGCTCATCTCCATAGTAGTCAAAGAGCTTTTGTATCAATACACTGCACGCGCCGGCAAGCGTCTGGACTCGTCGGCCATGGTGGCCAACGCCTGGCATCACCGCAGCGACGCGCTGTCGTCCATCGGGGCGGCCATAGGCATCGGCGGCGCCATACTGCTCGGCGACCGCTGGACGGTGCTCGACCCGCTGGCCTCTATCGTGGTAGGCGGGATGCTTGTCAAGGTGGCTGTAGAACTGCTGCGCGGCAGCATGGGCGAGCTGACCGAGTGTTCGCTACCTGCCGAGACAGAGCACGAGATAGAAGAGATTATCCGCTCCTGTCCCGATGTCTGCGAGCCCCACAACCTCCGCACCCGCAAGATAGGCAACCGCATAGCCATCGAAGCCCACATCCGCATGGACGGTGCCACCACCCTCTGCGAAGCCCACGACCGCGCCACCGCCATAGAGCACCGCCTCAAGGAGCGCTTCGGGGCCCAGACCCATGTGACACTCCACATGGAACCAACGAAAGAATAAAACAAGCAATATATGACACTACAGGAAGCCATTGCCGCGCGCCATTCGGTGCGGCGGTATCAGGAGAAGCCCATCGAGGCAGAGATTGTCAAGCGGCTCAACGAGGAGATTGCGCTGTGCAATCAGGAGGGCGGGCTGCATATACAGTTAGTCACCGACGAGCCGAAGGCGTTCAGCAGCAAGATAGCCACCTACGGCAAGTTCAGCGGGGTGAGCAACTACCTCGCCATGGTGGGCCCCAAAGGGGCCGACGAGGCCATAGGATACTATGGCGAGCGCCTGGTGCTGCTGGCGCAGATGCTGGGTCTCAATAGCTGCTGGGTAGGGCTTTCTTTCACCAAGCAACCCGACCGCTACCAGATGGCCGACGGCGAGAAGCTGCACTGCGTCATTACCCTCGGCTACGGCGCCAACCAGGGTGTGCAGCACCCCATGCGGCCGATGGAGAAGTTCATCAAGCTGAACGGGAATATGCCCGAGTGGTTCAAGCGCGGCATGGAAGCTGCGCTACTGGCACCCACGGCGGTAAATCAGCAGAAGTTTGAGTTCGAGCTGTTGGACGACCACACCGTCGCCGCCCGCGCCCGCTTCACGCTGATAGGCTACGGCCAGATGGACCTCGGCATCGTAAAGTACCACTTTGAGGTCGCCGCCGGAAAAGAGAATTTCACTTGGAAGTAGCATTGATCATGGCGGACAAAAAGATAAACAAAACCAATGCCGCGCGGCAGCTCGACCAGCTGAAGGTCAACTACATGCTCATCCCCTATGAGGTGGACGAGAACAACCTCGGGGCAGAACATATCGCAGAGCTGCTGGGGCAGCCTATCGAACGGGTGTTCAAGACGCTGGTGCTGCGTGGCGACAAGACAGGCTTGTTCGTCTGCGTCATCCCCGGCGCCGAGGAGGTTGACCTCAAGAAGGCCGCCAAGGTGACGGGCAACAAAAAGGTGGAGATGATACATGTGAAGGAACTGCTGCCGCTGACGGGGTACATCCGTGGCGGATGTTCGCCCATCGGCATGAAGAAGCCGCTACCCACATGGTTCCACCAAACCCTCACGGACTACGACACCGTATACTGTAGCGCCGGACAACGGGGCCTGCAGTTCAACATAGCGCCGCAGGACCTGCTGCGCGCCGCAAAAGGCACACTCGCCGACTTGACTATTTAAACTATACTATCAATGAACAAACACATTATCATTACCATCCTAACTCTGCTGGCCCTCGGCTTCGCCGGTTGCGAGCGTGAGAAAGTGACCGACAACGGCTCTTCCGCAGAGCCCATTAACAACGAAGAAACCCAGCTGGCGAAATTCAGTGTGGCTGAAGGCCGTCAGGTGCTCTTCTCCAAGGGCAACCTCCAGTTCAGCACCGCCGGGAGGCACGTCACCATAGAGGGGGACACCGCCGAAGGCACCTTCCGCTTCGCCGAGCATCAGTACGACTATATCGGCCAAGGCAACGCCCAGGTATCCAGCACATATACCGGATGGATAGACCTGTTATGCTGGGGGAGCAGCGGGTGGCACGTGAGTCCGTGGTCGGAGAAAGACGGCGACTACGACATCGAGTCGCTCTGCGGCGACGAAGCATACGCCGACTGGGGTGTGTACAACGCCATACAAGGCGACGACCATGCAGGCCAGTGGCGCACGCTGACGCGCGACGAATGGGATTACCTCATCAACCTACGGCCAGCCTCAACGGTTGACGGCGTCGACAGCGCCCGCTATGCGGAAGCCACGGTGGCAGGTACGGCGGGACTGATTATCTTCCCAGACCGTTTCGTGCGCCCCGACGGGCTCGCACCCATAGCCAATATCAACAGCAACAACTTCGCCATTGCCTTTACGGACAATGTCTATAGTGCCGACGAGTGGAGGCTGCTGGAGCAAGCCGGCGCCGTGTTCCTCCCCGCTGCGGGCTTTCGTGGCGGCACTTGGCTCTCTACCGTAGGCGATGGCGGCAGCTACTGGGCCTCGACCTGCAACGCCAACCGACAAGCCTACGCCTTGCTCTTCATCAGCGGCCTCGTCAATGCCAGCGCCGAATGCACCTACGACAAAGACCGTGGCTACGGCCGGTCGGTGCGCTTGGTCAAAGACATAAGATAAGCCTCAGCATCCATGATAGGCCAAGCCGAGATAGAACGCCACCCGCTGCAGCCTTTCCTGCCGCCCAACGCGCGGCTGCTGATGCTCGGCAGCTTCCCGCCGCCGAGGAAGCGCTGGTGTATGGATTTCTTCTACCCAAACCGAACCAATATGATGTGGGAGATCTTCGGGCTGCTGTTCTTTGGCGACAGCCAGCGGCTGGTGGACGCGGAGCATAAGACGTTCCGCATGGAGGACATCAAGGCCTTATTGGAAGAGCGTGGGATAGCCATCTACGACACAGCCAGTGCCGTGCGGCGCCTCAGTGGCAACGCCTCCGACAAAGACCTTCAAATCGTCGAGAAGACCGATATACCATTGCTTTTGTCCAAGATACCGCAATGCCACGATATCGTCTGCACAGGCCAGAAAAGCTTCTCCGTGCTGACGGAAGACTACGGTGTCCCGGTGCCGCAGATGGGCACCTATAACGACTTCACCATCGCAGGCCGTACCATGCGCCTCTGGCGCATGCCCTCCTCTTCCCGCGCCTACCCAATGAAACTGGAAGAAAAAGCCACCTACTACCGCGAAATGATGGAACAAATAGGAATCCTCGCCACATGAAAAACCTGATACTCATACACGGTGCCAGCCAGCAGAGCGTCGAAGAGACAATACGCCAGATGGCCAAGGGCATGGATTACGAGGGCGAAGACATAACCTCGCTGAGGCTGTTCGCCACACGCGAAGCCACCACCTTCGCCCTGCGCCCCAACAGGTTATGTTTGGAATGGAATTACGTCGGTCTTTGCTACAACTTGATATATGCTTTCGACACAAAGCCACAGGTGCGCCTCGAGGCATGGTTCATGCCCGAGGAGGACAACACCGGCAACCTGCCCTGCAACAAGATGCTCTATGTCGTCTTCGGAACCCCGGCGCAAGACGACTTCTGCCTAGTTGACAAGAAAGGGAACCGGTACCTTATGGCCGACGCTGTCGACCAGGAGTCAGGAGCCGAATGCTTTCAGGTCGTACAATCCGGAACAGCCACATACAAGCCTTATCCGAAACTGCAACTCACCCCTGTTGCCAATATCGCGGTAGGGAAGCAAAGCCTCCGCAGGAGACTCTTCAACCTCTGGTCCTGGCTGGCCGACAAAGGTATAATCACCCTGCTGGTTGTGCTGGTTATATGCGCACTGGCCATCCTGGGAATATGCGCGGGCTGGGACTTCAGCGAGACGCTGCTGCCGTTCTCGTTACCGTCATGGCTGCCCTACGTTGTGTTTGCGTCTGCTGGTTTCGTCTTTTCGGTGCTCATGGTCATCTTCAAAGGCTTCAACTTCTGGGAACACTTCTGGGGACTTTTCGCCATCAACACCGCAGCGGCGGCACTGGCAATAGGCGTGGTCATGACGTTGGTCTTTTCGGTCAACTGGTGGTTCGAGTCGTCCGAGCCGGTATATGGCACCGGCGTCGTGACAGAAGTGGAAGCCAGAGGCAAGAGCGGCGAGGTCCCGAATTACAGCTATCACGTCGATGTCTCCACGCCCTACAAAGGCAAAATACTTATCCGTATGTATCACGACGACAGCTATGACTACGGTGACACGGTCGCCGTGGTCTTCCACCGTGGATTATACAGCTTATATCACGCAGAGAGAATTGGACTCAGCCAACCGTAACGGCTTTTCTTATTTCTGGTAGAATCTGAAGGTCTGCCGGCAGCCACTTGACGCTATCCAGCTCGTCGCATGCAAGCCAGCGGGCGGCCTCGTGCTCCTTCAGGGTCAGCGAGCCGCTCTCGATATGGCACCAATAGCAGTGCATGGTGAGGTGGAACTTGGGGTAATCCCACTCCACTGTCGTAACCATCCGCTCTATGGAGATGCGAGTCTCCAGCTCTTCCCATATCTCACGCTGCAGCGCCTCTTCGGGGCTCTCGCCGGACTCTATCTTGCCACCGGGGAACTCCCACCAGCCTTCCCACTCGCCATATCCCCTTTGAGTGGCAAAGACACGCCCCCCGGCATCGTGGATGATGGCCGCTACTACTTCTATCTGTTTCATAGTTCCACTGCGGGCCAGCCGTAGTCTTGATAATAACGGACCTTGAGGTTGTTACGCTTGACGTACTCCTGCAACTGCTCCTTGCGGACAGCCTCGCGCACCTGCTCGTTGGAGTGCATGTTCTGGTAGACATCATAGTGTTTGCCGAATATCTCGCGGGCGCTCCTGTCGTTGGCAGCACCGTCCTCCACAATGTCGTATCCCATAACGTACGGTGAGCCGTCGAGCTCGCTTATCTGCAGGCGGCACGGATGGTTGCCTCCGGATACGGTCTTGAGGGTGTCGCCTGCGATTTTGTAGTTGAACACCCAGAAGTCGCCCCACACCCATGCTATTTCGGTCTCGCAGTCTTCCTCGGCCACTATCATCAGCACGGGTATGCACAGGTCGCCCTGTGTGTATTTTGTACCGAACTCCTCGGCCAGGAAAGTGCTTATGCCTACGCGCAGCTTTTGTTCCCAGCGGTTGATGGCGATATGGCGGATGCAGTCGGCCTTGTGCCCGTCGAAGTCAGACATCAGCCACACGCCGTCGACATTCTCCATATAGAGCTTGTGCTCCTCAATGTCGGTAGACTCGTCGAACGAGCCATCTTCCCACTTCTGACGCACGCTGATAGTAGCTACAGCATGGGTATTGTCGGTCAGCTCAACGCCAGTCACCGTGTAGTCGGCTATCGTGCCGCCGTTGCCGGTGACGAAGTAGTAGAGCCATTCGTGGTCCATAGCCTCATGTTCCGGCAGGCGGTTGAACATCGTGTCGAGCACATTGTAGAAGTCCTCGGTCATATAGTCGCGAGCCTCCTCCCGCAGCTCATGGTCGGGGATGTACTTGCAGAGCAGATCTGCGCGTTCACGCAGCCGTTTCTCATTGTCGCCACAAGCCGCAAGCATCATCGCGGCCGTCAACAAAACCAATATCTTTTTCATAGACTCAGCATTATCGTGTTTGTTTCCAGAGTGCAAAGGTATAACTTTTTTGTCGAAACGGCAAAAAAATTTTGCAGACTTATTACAAATTTGTATCTTTGTAAATTCGCGAATAATATTATCGCGATGTATTTTTGTTGTTATCAGCAAATTAGGAAGAAACGGAAGAAACAACCATAAAGTAAGCAATATACAATCAATAACAGGAAACCAAATCAACACAATAATTAATCCTTAAACGTTTAAGCAATTATGGCAAAAGAAAAAAAGTTTATGACATGTGACGGCGTTAGGGGTTTGTTAATTGTTTGATAGAGAGGAAAGAGGAGAGGGCGAGGGGGGGCGGCGCCAGCCGCCCACGAGAGCGCGGGGTAGTGTGAGGCGGCGCAGCCGCCGAAGAAGCGAGGAGAAGAGGAAGAGAAGCGGAAGGGGTAGG
>ONUE01000021.1 GCA_900320975.1 uncultured Bacteroidales bacterium
ATGAAGCTGCTGTCAATCATATACCACAGCTCGCGGTCGTTCTGCTTCTTCTGGTCCAGGATGCTGTAGAGCGTCGCGCCGCTCTCGCCCACGGTGAAGCTGCCGAACTCGGTGAAGATGTTTGGCTCCTCGGTGTCGCGGTTCGTGCAGATCGCTTTTATCTGCGCCAGTATCTCCTCCGCCATGTACTCGTAGTCGTAGTTGGCTGCCAAACTCACCTTGCAGGGGAAGCCACCGCCGATATTCAGGCTGTCCAGCTCAGGGCACACACGCTTCAGGTCGCAATACACATTCACGCACTTCGCCAGCTCGTTCCAGTAGTATGCAGTGTCGCGGATGCCCGTGTTGATGAAGAAATGCAACATCTTGAATTTGAACTTCTGGTTCGGCTTCACCACATCCTCGTAGAACGACACAATGTCGTGATAGCGGATACCCAGACGCGACGTGTAGAAGTCGAACTTAGGCTCCTCCTCCGAGGCAATGCGGATGCCCAGATTCATCGGCTCCATACCCTTGTCCATCATCCCGTCCAGCACGTGGAACTCGTTCTTGTTGTCCAGAACAGGTATCACATTGCTGAATCCGTCCTTGTAGAGTTCCACGATATTCTCTATATATTGCTCCTTCTTGAAGCCGTTGCACACTATCACTTTATCCTTGTTGATAAGACCCTGAGCATGCAACTCTTGTATCAAGTTTATGTCGAAAGCCGACGAAGTCTCGAGGTTGATGTCGTTCTTCAGTGCCTCCTCCAGCACGAATGCAAAGTGGCTGCTCTTCGTGCAGTAACAATAATTGTATGTGCCCTTGTAGTCGGTTTTGGCTATTGCCACATTGAACAGTCGCTTCGCCCTCTGTATCTGTGAACTGATTTTGGGAAGGTAAGTAATCTTTAGTGGAGTGCCGTATTGTTTGATAACCTCCATCAACGGTATGTCGTGGAAATACAACTCGCCGTCCTCCGTGCGGAATTCATCCTGTGGGAAGTCGAAAGTCTGGTCAATCAGGTCGTAGTACTTGTTCTTCATCTCAACCGATTTAGTTAGTTTACAATATTTTTTACAATCTAACTCACTTGGATTGCGCTTGCAAATATACAACTAATTTAATTACGTTGAATATTTTTGTAAAATTTAACTATTGAAACCCGCTTTTTGCCCAGCTTTTACCCTCCGTTTTACCCTTTCCTCCTCCGGCGCCCCTCCGTCCCCGCTCCGACCCCGCTCCGACTGTTCACCGGTTGTTTAACGGTTTTTAGTCGGAGCGGGGACGGAGGGGGGACGGAGAGAAGACGGAGCGGCCGCATACATTGTATGCGGCCGCTCTATAAATCTGGTTGTATGTCAGTGTATTATATTGTCGGGATGTTGTGAAGCTCGATTTCGTAGATCATCGGAGTGTAGCCGGGGATGCTGCCGGAGCCCTGGGCGCCGAAGGCGAGCTGGTAGGGGAAGTAGAAGCGGTAGATGCTGCCTTTGTTCATCAACTGGAATGCTTCGATTAGGCCGGGGAACATCGGTTTGCCTACGACATGTGTGATGGGGTCGCGTTTGCCATAGGTCTGGTCGTAGGGTTTTCCGTCGAGCATGGTGTAGCTGCGGTAGTCGAAAATGATCATCGAGGAGTATTTTGCATTGGCGCCGGTGCCGGGTTTGAGAACTTCATAGTAGAAACCCGTGGGGTGCTTCTTGACATTGGGGTTCTCGGCCACGAGCTTGGCGAAGTATTCCTCCTGCATTTTGTCGACCTGCTGGCTGTGCATGTCGGCCTGCTGCATGGCTGCCGACTGTGCGGTGCGCATGAGCAGTTCGAGGGTCTCTCTGTAGATGCTGTCGCTGATGGGCTGCACGCCACCGTTGAGGGTGGTGCGCACAGCGGCGATGAATACTTCCTGGTTGATTTCGTTGAACGGGCCGTTGGCGAGGCTTTCGGCAGTGTTGCGGCCAAGAACCCACGAGATGGAGTCCATGGCGTTGTCGAGCTGCTGCGCTTTGTTCTGGTTGCAGGATACTAACAGCAGACCTGCAGCCACGAGATAAAAGATCTTCTTCATTGTATGATTGCTTAAATGCTTGATTTCTTGAGATGAGAAATGGTATTATTTGCCGCGCCCCTCAAAGATGATGATGACGGTGTAGAGCAGTATCTTGAGGTCTGTGGTGAGCGACATGTTGTCGAGATAGAGCAGGTCGTAGCGGAGACGCTCCACCATCTGGTCGACATTGGAGGCGTAGCCGTATTTTACCTGACCCCAGGAGGTTATGCCGGGCTTGACGCGCTGCAGAAGCATGTACTCGGGGGCGCGTTTGACTATCTGGTCGATGTAGTATTGACGTTCCGGACGCGGACCCACGAGGCTCATGGTGCCGCGAAGGACATTGTAGAACTGTGGTATCTCGTCGAGACGCACCTTGCGCATGAAGCGGCCGAAGGGTGTGATGCGGGGGTCGTCGTCCTTGGAGAGGGCGGGGCCGGCCTCTTCGGCGTCGACGTACATGGAGCGGAACTTATGCATTTTGAAGGGCTTGCCGAGGTGGCCTATGCGCTCCTGCGCGTAGAAGATGGGTCCCGGCGAGGTGGCTTTGACGATGATGGCGGTGACGAGGTAGACGGGGGAGAGGAGTATGAGCGCGAAAAGCGAGATTACGATGTCGGCGATGCGCTTGAGGGAGTACTGCCATTCGGGCATGAGGCGGTTGTTGATGAGGATGAAGGGCGAGTGGAAGATGGAGCGCTGGTGGATGGAGCCCACGGCGATATCGCGCGCGTCGGGCGTAATCTTTATTATTATGTCGCCGCACGAGTTGATGGCGAGGAGTATGTCGCTCAGGCGCTCTTTCTCGTCGGGCTCGAGGGCCACTATAGCCTCCTCGACGGCGTGCTCCTTGATGACGGTGCGCAGGTCGGCGATGGTGCCGAGGCGAGGCATGATGTTTTGCAGCGACTGAGAGGCCGAGTGGTTGGCTTCCTGGTTGATGTCCACGTAGCCGACGAAGAGGTTGCCGGAGTAGGTCTCCTGGCTTTCGAGGTCGGTGTAGGTCTGCAGGGCGCGGGGGCCGGAGCCTATCATTACGGTGGGGAAGCCGAGTCGGCGGGTATGAACCGCGTTGACGGTGTGGGTGGTGATTATCAGTCGCGGTACGTAGGTGAAGGTGAAGTGTACGAAGAAGAGGAACAGGAACGAGGCGTAGTAGTTCAGGTAGGTGTTGATGTTGTCATCCACGAGGAGCACGAAGAAGATGACCACCACGCCTATGAGTGACGCGAGGATTGTGTCGAGCAGCTCGGTGAGGCGGGCGCGGCGCAGCACATTGCGGTAGGCACCCTGGATGGTGTATAGCGAGAGCCATCCGAGGGGCACGAGAATGAGGCCGAGCCAGAAGTTGCTGTCGCTGAATACGTCGGCAGCGTCGCTGAAGCCCAGGTGCTCGAGTGCCACTTTGCGGAAGAGAAACAGGGCCGCCCATGCAAGCATGGCGGAGAGGGTGTCGCTGATGATATATTTTACTTTCTGCTTTTTCTCCATGATGGTATCAGAGGGTGATATTTGTGGTGAGGAGCTTGACATTGTCGATGTCCACGGTGCCGCCCGTGCCGTCTTCGTTGACAGCCGAGAAGGAGAGGTGGAATGAAGTTGGGTGGTTGAAGTAAGCCCAGGTGCGACCCAGATTGATGTAGAGGTGCTGCCAATGGTCCATGGGGTTGATGGTCATCACCGAGAGGCGGTCTTCGGAGGCGCCGTCGCGGTAGCTGGCACGCATATAGACGGACAGGGGCAGTGTGCTCTTGATGTCGAGCTCGAGGTATATGACGCGGTCGACATTGTTGACCACAAAGAGGTCTTCGGCCTCGAAGGTGACTATCGACTCCGAGGGCGCCACCGTGAGGTGGCCGTAGCCGTTGCCCGTGCGGGCACCTGCGTGGTCGTCTGGTATCCATACGAGGGGCTCGTTGAAGCGTATGTGCTCGGCTGGGCGCTCGAAGGGCTCGAAGAGCTGTATGGTGTCAATCTGCGGGTAGGAGCGGTAGGCTGTGGTTATTGTGCCGAGGTTGAGGGTGTCGCCGGTATGCAGCGTGGTGCTGTCGGCGGCGGTGAGGTGGATGGGGAGGTAGTAGGTGTAGTAGGGGAGTGCTCCCGATATGCCGCTCTGCTCCACGGCGGGGTATATGGTGATGTAGTCGGCTTTGCCGCTATAGAGTATCGGAATAGTAAAGGGCATACGGAAGAGGCCCACGGTGTCGACTCGCGAGCGCCCCGGGTAGTGCGCCACAACATAGGCGGCGGGAATCTCATTGATGTAGAAGCCGCTGTCGGTGGTGATGGAGGGCGTCTGGCGCAGAGTGATGGCGTCTAGATGGAGGAACGCCGGAGGTGTAAAGTCGTCGTCATTGGTGCAGGCTGTCGCCATAAGTGCGAAAAGGGCAATGGCGAGAGGCTTGAAGATATGCTGTTTCACTTCGTTCGTTATAAAAATTACTATATATTAACGGCTCTGTGGATAAATTATTATCCTGAATTGAAAAATAATGCGTAATTTTGCAGTCGCAAAAAGAAGCAAATAATATGAAAGAACTTGCGATGCATGTGTATGACCTGATGGAGAACTCCACGGCGGCAAATGCAAAGGATGTGAAGCTGACGATAGTGGACAGCTTGAAGAATAACGATTTCCACTTCACCATAGAGGACAACGGCAAGGGTATGACGCCCGAGTTCTTGGCTAAGGTCACCGACCCGTACACTACCTCGCGCACTACCCGCAAGGTGGGGCTCGGGTTGCCTCTTATCAAGATGAACACCGAGAAGTGCGGCGGTGGCATGAAGCTGACCTCCGAGGTGGGTGTCGGCACAAGGCTGGAGTTCTGGTTTGAGCACAACAACTGGGACCGTCCGCCGATGGGCGACCTCCCGGGTACGTTGGTGATGCTGCTGTCGGCACATGAGGACATACACTTTGTGATTACCTACCGCACCGACGAGGATGAGTTTGTGCTCGACACCGATGAGTTGAAGGAGGCGTTGGACGGCATGTCGATGAACGACATACACATCATCAACTACCTGAAGGAGATGATCAGCGAGAACCTGAAAGAGATACACGCCAACGAATGAAGCGGATAGGAGTATTGTCGGACACTCACGGCACGGTGGCGCCGCAGATATTCGAGTTCTTCAAGGATTGTGACGAGTTGTGGCATGCCGGTGACATAGGCCCCGGGGTGCTGGAGGAACTGCGTGCCTGGAAGCCTGTACGGGCTGTGTGGGGCAACTGCGACAGTTTCGCGCTGCACTATGAGCTTGAGGAGCGTGCCTTCTTTGAGGTGGAGGGGCAGCGGGTGCTGATGACGCACATCGGCGGTTGGCCAGGCCATTACCCCTACGAGCTTCGCCGCACGCTGGAGCTCTCCAAGCCCGACATTTTTGTCTGTGGACATAGCCACATACTGAAGGTGATGTACGACAAGGACTACAACCTTCTGCACATAAACCCCGGTGCCGCCGGACGGCAGGGTTTCCACAAGGTGGCCACGCTGGTGCGCTTTGTGCTCAACCCGCAGCCTGCGGAGCTTGAGATACTTGATTTCCCAAAGATACCTAATGAATAGAATATGAACGAGACCTCAACAGAGAAGATATTTTCACTAGAAGAGATAGATTATGCCCGCTTCTGGGGCCAGAACGACCGCATGCTTGAGTTTGTGCGCCTGCTGTTCCCCAAGCTGAAGCTCATTGTCCGTGGCGAGATGCTCAAAGCCATAGGCAGTGAGGAAGACATAGCGTGGTTCGACGGCAAGCTGCAGGCCATGATGACCTACTACGACAAGTTCGGCCGCCTTACGGAGAACGCCATCATGGGCATCATGGAGAGTGGCGGCGGCAGTCCTGACGCCGAGGTGAGCGACGAGGTGCTGGTGCACGGCCGCAACGGCCTGCTCATCAAGGCCCGCACCCCCAACCAGCAGAGGCTGGTGCGCGCCGTATACGACCACGATATGGTCTTCGCCATCGGCCCCGCCGGTACCGGCAAGACCTACACCGCCGTAGCTATGGCTGTGCGTGCCCTCAAGAACAAGGAGATACGGCGCATCATCCTCACTCGCCCCGCCGTGGAGGCTGGTGAGAACCTTGGCTTCCTGCCGGGTGACCTGCGCGACAAGCTTGACCCCTACCTGCAGCCGCTCTACGACGCCCTGCGCGATATGATACCGCAGCAGAAGCTGCTCTCCTACTGGGAGGACAATACCATCGAGATTGCCCCGTTGGCCTTTATGCGTGGACGCACGCTCGACAACGCTTTCGTCATCCTCGACGAGGCGCAGAACGCCACCAGCGCCCAGCTCAAGATGTTCCTCACCCGCATGGGCCGCAACGCTAAGTTTGTAATCACCGGCGACCTCACACAGGTAGACCTTCCGCGCCACCAGCAGAGCGGCTTGTTGCAGGCTGTCAACATCCTCAAAGAAGTGAATGGCATCGAGGTGATACAGCTCGACAACAGCGACGTCATCCGACACCGTCTGGTAACTGATATTATTCGCGCTTATGATAACCTACCCAAACTGCAAGATTAACCTCGGCCTGCATGTAGTGGGCAAGCGCCCCGACGGCTACCACGACCTGGAGACCATCTTCTTGCCGGTGCATACGCTGCGCGATGAACTCGAGATTATTGAAGGCCCCCTCTCCATGCAGCAGGACGGCATCACGCTCGACAATGCCCCTGAGGACAACCTCTGCATGAAAGCTTGGAGCTTGTTGCATGAGGAGTTCGACGTTCCTGCTGTCAGCATACGCCTCAAGAAGGGGATCCCCTTCGGTGCTGGCCTTGGCGGTGGTAGCAGCGATGCCGCCTTTACCCTCAAAATGCTCAACGAGATGTTCTCTCTCGGCCTCACAGCCGCCCAGCTGGAGCAGCGTGCTGCCCGCCTCGGCGCCGACTGTGCCTTCTTCATCCAGAACCGCTCCGCCTATGCCACCGGCATCGGCGATCAACTTCAACCGCTGCCCGAATTCTCAATTCTCAATTCTCAATTCTCAATTCAAATTGAGATACCGGAAGGTGAACATGTGTCGACCAAGGAGGCTTATTCTGGTCTCAAGTGCGACCTCTTCGGAACCCAACGCCCCGACCTGCGCAAGGTGGTCGAGCAGCCGATAGGGGAGTGGCGCACCCTCATCGTCAACGACTTCGAGGCCTCGGTCTTCCCAGCCCATCCCGCCATCGCCGCCCTTAAAGAAAGTATCTATGCCCGCGGCGCCATTTACGCCTCTATGACCGGCAGCGGTGCCGCTGTCTTTGGCATCTTTTCCGTGTAAAGAGAGAATTTACACGAAAAGGGGAAATCACCACTTTTGTTATCGATATTTTTTTATTTTTTTTATCTTTGCCTCTGGATTTACTGCCCAAGACTAACGTTAATCAACTTAATATCAAACAAAAAAACAAAAAAACACAATGAAAAGAAACAAAATTCTGTTAACAGCGGTGCTTTCTCTTCTCACCCTTGCCAGTATTTCATGCAGCAAAGACGACAAAGATGGTAAAGAATTCGCAAAAGATGTCGCCGGAAGCTATGACGGAACCCTCGTCATGTCTGTCTCCGGTACCAACTACGGCACCTTCGATATGGTTGTAAATGTGGAATCGACATCCAACGACCAGGTTAGCATGACCATTCCCGCTTTCGGTGAAGGCCACATGTCCATGCCCGAGCTTACCGTCACCAATGTCGATGTCGAAAAGGATGGCAGCACCTACAGCCTGAAGAAAGACCAGTTCACCATCAT
This sequence comes from uncultured Bacteroidales bacterium, assembly GCA_900320975.1. Classification (GTDB taxonomy): domain Bacteria; phylum Bacteroidota; class Bacteroidia; order Bacteroidales; family P3; genus Colimorpha. The sequence goes on from ONUE01000021.1 coordinate 7,793, forward strand.
CGTGGGCGAGGTTTCTTATAAAGGTTCCATCAACGGCACCGTACAGGACGGCAAGTTGACCTTTACCAGCCCTGTTACCCCTGGTGCCATGCCGATGTCTGTAGACCTCAACTTCACAACCAAGTAACCCTCATCACTCTCAGTGAAACTGAAACAGTTAATACTACTTCCAGCATTGCTGGCATTGGTTTCATGCAACGGACTTTTTGGCGGGCTCTATGACGAGCCCGCCAAAAGTCCTTTTGGCTTTGTGCAGTGTGACGACGATGGGCGTGGCGGCATCCTCTGCATCGACGCTACCAGCTACACCCGCTGGACCTACATCGACCTCCATCACCGTCACATAGATATGGCCAATATCACCCTTGGGCAGGAGGCTCCCATTGAGTGGGACTTCGCTATCCACCACTACGACGTGAAGACCCACGAAGGTACCGCCGCCGAAACACCATTCGACAACGTCGGCATGGCCAAAGAACTCTATGGGCTGGAATTCGTTGCAGATGTCGATAGCCAGGTGGTAATCGACATGTCGACCATGATGGAAGGCTATCTGGGATACACTCCATCGAAGGTAAACCCGGTACTCTCGCGCTGGCTCGACGTCGACATCTCCACCATGCCGCCCATCTACACACCCTCCAACAAAGTCTATCTTCTCCGTCTCAGCGACGGTACACTCGTAGCACTGCAATTCACATCCTACATGGACGACTCATTTGTCAAAGGTATCGTCACCCTGCAATACCGCATCATCAACGACTAGCAATGAAACTTGCAACGGCACTCCTCCTGGTCACACTCACACACTTCTCACTGTATGGCCAAAACCTCCCATCCGATTCTACTCAAACCAATCCGCGACAGCTCAACATGGTAGTTGTCACAGCCACACGCACCCCCAGGCTCCTCATGGAGGTACCGGTGGTCACACGTGTCATCACCGAGCAGGATATCAGAATCGCCAATGTGCTGACTCTACAGGACCTGCTGCAAACCGAACTGCCCGGTATCGAGTTCACCTACGCCATGAACCAGCAGGTTAGCCTCAACATGCAAGGCTTCGGCGGCAATTCGGTACTTTTCCTTGTTGACGGCGAACGCATGGCGGGCGAGACCCTCGACAACATCGACTATTCGCGCCTTAACCTCGATGCGGTGCAAAGAGTCGAAATCATCAAAAGGGCTGCCTCGTCACTCTATGGTTCCAACGCCGTGGGTGGTGTCGTCAACCTCGTCACCCGCACCTCCGACAGGCCTTGGAGTCTCCATCTCGGCTCGCGCATCTCATCGCTCAAAGACATGCATCACTATGGCTCTTTTGGCATCAAGCGCCAACGATGGAACAGCCTCACCGACCTGCATTACACCGATGCCGCCGCTGTCCATCTGTCCGACACCGGCGATTTACGTACCATCTTCGCCAATAGCTCTTTCAACGCCAACGAGAGGTTCCACGTCAATGTGAGCGACAAGATGACCATTACGGGGCGGGCCGGCTACTTCTTCCGCCAACGCGAGAAGTCAGAGGAAGCCAACGACCGCTACCGAGACTTCTCCGCGGGACTCAAAGGAGACATTGAGCTGGGGCAAAGCTCCGCTCTTATGATCTCTTATGCCTTCGACCAATATGACAAGAGCGACTACAGCGTTGTCTCACGACTGGATGTCCGCAATTACAGCAATGTCCAGCATACTGTCCGCACACTGTGCAACCATGCTGTTATATCGCCATCGGACACAACTGCCCACCTTGGCACACTGACTTTTGGTGGCGACTTCATGCGCGACTACCTCATGTCATACCAGTTTACCGACGGCAGCCACACACAATACACGGCCGACGCTTTCGCCCAATGGGACTGGCTGCCGACCTCGCGTCTCAACATCGTTGCCGCGCTGCGCTACGACTATTATTCAGCGGTCACCATGTCGCACCTCTCGCCGAAAGTCAACCTTATGTATAAACTACCCCAGGTGAATTTCCGAGCCGGCTATGCCGATGGCTTCCGCGCACCCACCCTCAAAGAGATGTTCATGAACTTCGACATGGCCAATATCTTTATCATCTACGGCAACCCCGACCTGCGTCCCGAGGTGAGCGACAACCTCAACGCCTCCGTCGAATGGAGCCGCAATCAATACAACCTCACCTGCATGGCTTTCCGTAACCATGTCAAGGACCGCATCACCACTTTCTGGGATCAGGAGAGAAACGGCATGGTCTATTCCAACATGAGTCCCGTCAACATCACGGGTCTCGACATTTCCCTCTCCAAGCAGTGGGACAATGGCCTCGGGCTACGCTTCTCCTATATCTTCACCCATGAGAGACCCGAAGAGGGCGGCATGCGAGCCTCCATCACCCGGCCGCATACCGCCACCATGCGCATCGACTACAGTCGAGACTGGTACCTGGGGCGTACCACCCTGGCACTCAACGGACGGCTACTCTCAGCAGTCACTTGCGACGAATACACCTCGTACAGCAATCTTACTCAGTTCGAAGAAATCACCTACCCCGGCTATACATTGTGGCGTCTCACGCTCCGGCACAGTTTCTCCCGAGGGGTATATCTCACGGCTACGGTGGACAATCTTTTCAACTACCGTCCCGATTATTACTACAACAATTCGCCCGCAACCATTGGCCGCACCGTGGCGTTAGGCTTGTCGCTCGACGTCGACCAATGTTTCAGCAACTGTAAAGAAAAATAAATTTGGTCATATCAGATATTCTTTGTATCTTTGCAAATTCAAATTATTACAAAAATACAAAAAATTAAAGATATGGTAGATTACAAGAAAATAGGTCTCGTGAATACTCGCGAGATGTTTAAGAAAGCAGTCAACGGTGGCTATGCCATCCCCGCCTTCAACTTCAACAATATGGAGCAGATGCAGGCCATCATCCAGGCCGCCGTCGAGACCAAATCGCCCGTCATCCTGCAGGTCAGCAAGGGTGCCCGCGACTACGCCAACCCGACCCTCCTGCGCTACATGGCCGAAGGTGCTGTGGAGTATGCCAAGGAGCTCGGTTGCCCCAACCCCCAGATTGTCCTTCATCTGGATCACGGCGACAGCTTCGAGACTTGCAAGTCCTGCATCGACATGGGCTTCTCCAGCGTGATGTACGACGGCAGCGCCCTGCCCTATGAGGAGAACATCAAGATCTCCCGCCAGGTTGTGGAGTATGCCCACAAGTACGACGTCACCGTCGAGTGCGAGCTCGGCGTGCTGGCTGGCGTCGAGGACGAGGTGGCCTCCGAGGTGAGCCACTACACCAAGCCCGAAGAGGTCATCGATTTCGCCACCCGCACCGGCTGCGACTCGCTGGCCATCAGCATCGGCACCAGCCACGGTGCCTACAAGTTCAAACCCGAGCAGTGCACCGTCGACCCCAAGACCGGCCGTCTGCTGCCTCCTCCGCTGGCTTTCGACGTTCTCGAGGCCATCGAGAAGAAGCTCCCCGGCTTCCCCATCGTGCTCCACGGCTCCAGCTCTGTGCCGCAGGACGAGGTGGACACCATCAACGCCAACGGTGGCGCCCTGAAGGCCGCCGTGGGTATCCCCGAGGAACAGCTCCGCAAGGCCGCCAAGAGTGCTGTCTGCAAGATCAACATCGACAGCGACAGCCGTCTGGCAATGACCGCCGCCATCCGCAAGCACCTCGCCGAGCACCCCGACCACTTCGACCCGCGTCAGTACCTCAAGCCTGCCCGCGAGAGCATGAAGAAGATGTACATCCACAAGATCGTCAACGTCCTCGGCTCCAACGACAAGCTCTAAAGCTTACTATAAACAAAGAAAAGGCTCCACAATCGTGGAGCCTTTTTCTTTTTGTGATATATCGCTTACTCGCTCACCATCACGTACGGCAGTCTTGCCTGTAGGCCTTCCGAGGTGCTGATATAGCGGATGTCCTGCTCGAGGCGTGTGAGGGCCTTGAAGTCGTCCTTCGTCGCTTTCCAACGGAGCACCAGGCGCATCTTGGCCATCAGGTTGAGGTCGTCGTCGGTGCTGCTGCCGAAGAGCTCGGCCAACTGGGTCCAGGTGTCTTTCTCTGCGGGGTAATCCTTGACTTTGTAGTTGTCGAGACCGGCCTTCTCCGCAGCGATGCGGATGGCGAGGTCAAAGCCGCCGAGTGTGTCGACAAGGCCTATGCCAATGGCGTCGGCACCGGTCCATACGCGGCCGCGGGCAATCTTGTGCACCTCGTCGTAGGTCATGTGGCGACCTTCCGCCACGCGGCCCACGAACACCTTGTAGAAGTCCTCCACATTGCGCGTCCACAGGGCTTTCATCGTCGGCGACAGCGGGCGGAATATGCTCATCCCTGCCGCGTTGCGGTTGGTGCATACGGTGTCGGTGTGCAGGCCGAGTTTCTGGTTCACCAGCTTGCCGGCATTGGGTATGGTGCCGAAGACACCTATGGAGCCGGTGATGGTGGTGGGCTGCGCCACGATGACGTCGGCCATGCAGCTCATCTCATAGCCTGCGCTTGCCGCCAGGTCGCCCATGCTGACGATGACGGGCTTCTTCTCCTTGGCGGCCATCACGGCGTGCGTCATGCTCTCGCTGGCAGTGGCGGCGCCGCCGGGCGAGTTGACACGCAGCACTATGGCTTTCACGTTGTCGTCCTTGGCGGCCTTCTTCAGGGCTTTGACGATGTCGTCGCCATAGACACCCTCGTCGAAGCTTTTCGACGAGCCGTCCATGACGTTGCCCTCGGCGTAAATCACCGCGATGACATCCTTGGCTTTGTTGGGGACGCTCTTCACGTTGCCGATGTATTTGGCAATCGGCATCAGCTGCTTGCCGTCATACTGCTCTTTGAGCATCTGGCGCACATCCTCTTCGAAGCAGAGAGTGTCGACGATATGCTTCTCATAGGCTCCGTCGGCCATGAAGCCGCTGAGGTCGTCGGCTATGGTGTTGAGTTCGTTAACCGGTATGTTGCGGCTGGCGGCAATCTGCTCTGTCGCCGTGTGCCATACGCTGCCTATGTAGGCACGTATCTGCTCGCGGTTGGCGTCGCTCATGTGGTTAAGCGTGTACACCTCACCGGCGCTCTTGTAGGAGCAGCTCTCGGGACGTATCAGCTGCATCTCCACGCCCAGCTTGTCGAGCAGGTCTTTGTAGTACATCACCTCGCCGCCTATACCGCGGAAGGCCACCATGCCGCTGGGGTGCAGACACACTTTGTCGGCCACCGACACAGCGTAGTATTCGCCCTGCGAGTAGCTGGTGGCATAGGCCACCACAGGCTTCTCCGCAGCCTTGAATTCGGCAATGGCGTCGCGCAATTCGGTGAGCGAGCCCCACGAGATGTTCACACCGTCGTCGCCTTTCAGCAGCAGTCCAGTCACATTGTCGTCCTCGGCGGCGGCGCGTATGGCGTTCACGGCGTCGATGAGGCCCACGCTCTTCTCGTCGTTGAGGCTGGCGAACAGCCTGTTGCTGACGCGATCACCGCTGATGGCGCCCATGTCGACGGTGAGGAACGTGCCGGACTTCACCGCTGTTATCTCGCTGTCACCCATGCTGCTCATTGAGATAATCATGCATATCATCGAGATAAACATGACGATGCCGCTAAGTGCCGACACAATCACCACGCCCACGGCCGAAGCCAGCATGGTCATCCCGAAGCTTAAAGGTTTTCTTTCCATATTATTCAGTATTATTCAATGTTTTTTAGTGTTAAGCTAATCCTGTGGCGCCGCAGGTCGACCTCCAGCACCTTCACCTTGAGGTGCTGGTGCAGGTGCACCACCTCGCCGGGGTCGTTCACGCGGCGGTTGGCCATCTGGCTCACATGTATCAGGCCGTCCTGGTGCACGCCGATGTCCACGAAGGCGCCGAAGGCCGTGATGTTGGTCACTATGCCCGGCAGCACCATACCCTCCTTGACGTCCTCGATGCGTGTGACGTTCTTGTCGAACTCGAACACCTCGAACTTCGCCCTGGGGTCCAGACCGGGTTTCTCGAGCTCTTTCATGATGTCCTTGAGGGTGGGGAGGCCGCAGTCGCCGCTGACGAAGTCGGCGAGCACTATCTTCGAGCGCAACTCCTTGTATTTCATCAGGGTCTCCACGTCGCAGCCCACGCTCTTCGCCATGCGCTCCACCAGGGTGTAGCGCTCTGGATGCACGGCGCTGCGGTCGAGGGGGTTGCTGCTTTCGCGTACGCGGAGGAAGCCGGCGCACTGCTCGAAGGCCTTGTCGCCGAGGCCTTTGACGCTGTGCAGCGCCTCGCGCGAGGCGAAGGCGCCGTTCTTGTTGCGGTGCGTCACTATCTTGTCGGCCAGCGCGGGTCCTATGCCGCTGACGTAGCTCAGCAGCTCGCGGCTGGCGGTGTTGAGCTCCACGCCCACGCTGTTGACGCAGCTCTCCACCACGTCGCCCAGGCTGGCGGCCAGCAGTTTCTGGTCCACATCGTGCTGGTACTGTCCCACGCCGATGCTCTTGGGGTCTATCTTCACCAGCTCGCTCAGCGGGTCCATCAGGCGGCGTCCTATGCTCACGGCGCCGCGCACCGTGACGTCGTAGTCGGGGAACTCGCGGCGGGCCACGTCGCTGGCGCTGTAGACGCTGGCGCCGGCCTCGCTGACGCTCACGGCGATGAGCTTGTTCTTGAAGCGGCACTTGGCCACCACCTCTTCGGTCTCGCGGCCTGCGGTGCCGTTGCCTATGGCTATGGCCTCAATCTGGAAAGCCTCGACCAAGGCCTCCAGCTTGCTCACGGCGGCGTGCTCTTCGCGCACCGACGTGAAGGGGTATATCGTCTCGTTGTGAAGCAGTTGGCCTTGAGCATCGAGGCACACCACCTTGCAGCCCGTGCGGAAGCCCGGGTCGATGGCCAGCGTGCGCTTCTGCCCCATGGGGGCCGCCAGTAGCAGCTGCCGCAGGTTCTCGGCGAAGACGCGTATGGCCTCCTTGTCGGCCTTCTCTTTCAGCAGGTTGCGGAACTCGGTCTCGATGCTTGGCTCCATCAGGCGCTTGTAGCTGTCGGCTATCGCCAGCTGGTATTCTCTGACCGAATCATCCGAATAGTTCCGGATACGGTTTTCTTCGGTTAGAGCCCTTATGCACTCGTCGGCCTCGTCCGGCCGCACATGCACTTTGAGCACCCCGGCTTCTTCGCCGCGGAAGAGCGCCAATATCCTGTGCGACGGTGCTTTGCCGATGGGCTCCCGCCAGTCGAGCCAGCTCTCGAACTTGCCCACCTTTTCGTCGTTCTCGTCCACTCCGCGGGCCAGCGCTGAGGTGAGCACGGCCTTGCGTCTGAAGACGTTGCGCACGCGGTTGCGGCACTGTACGTCCTCGCTCACGCGCTCGGCAATGATGTCGCGCGCCCCTTGCAGCGCCACCTCCGACCACTCGCCGCTCGTTGCTCTCCACTTGCCACCCATGATGGCGTTGGCCAGCGGCTCGTAGCCTTTCTCTATGGCTATCGTGGCGCGCGTGCGGCGCTTGGGGCGGTAGGGGAGGTAGAGGTCCTCGAGGTCGGTCATAGAGTCCGCGGCCTCAATCTGTTTGCGCAACTCAGGCGTCAGCTTGCCCTGCTCCTCGATGCTCTGCAGGATTGCCTCGCGACGCTTGTCTAAGTCTTTGAGTTTCAGCAGTAGGTCGCGTATGTCGGCAATCTGCACTTCGTTCAGCGAGCCCGTGGCCTCTTTGCGGTAGCGCGCTATGAAAGGGACGGTGGCGCCCTGCTCGAGCAGTTCTATGGTTTTCTCAACCTGACGGACGTTGAGTTCCAGTCGGTTGGCTATTGTGTTGGCATAATTCATGACTGCAAAGGTACGAAAAAAAACGCTATCCGCCAAGTGGATTGTCTAAAAATGTTTTTTGACCCACTCCGCTCCGTCCCCCCTCCGTCCCCGCTCCGACTGTTCACCGGTTGTTTAACGGTTTTTAGTCGGAGCGGGGACGGAGGGGGGACGGAGGGGGTGGCGATGGCGGGGTGAAGGTATGGCGGAGGGGTGATGGCGGAGGAGTGGAGGGGTGGGGAGGGCGGAGTTGCAGTGGGGGGCTTGCTTTTGTTGCGGAGGGGCGGCTGTTTTATTTGGTTGGTGACCAGTGGTATATGTTCTGGTTGGCAAATTTATTTGTTGTATGTCGGAAAATATATGTATCTTTGCACGATTTTTGGCCCAAGCGGATATGGCGTAATTGGTAGCCGCGCAAGACTTAGGATCTTGTCCCGAGAGGGGTGGGGGTTCGAGCCCCCCTATCCGCACTTAAGTTGAAAGAGAAAGTTGAAAGTTGAAGGACGGAGCACGGTTATTGCTGGTTCATGCAGGATTGGTGTGAGCTTGTTGCTCTGTTTCTTTTTTTTGTTCGCGCGGGCGCAGGCGTCATATATAGTGGTGCCGATGGACGAGACGCAGAAGAACCACCTGAAGGCTTACGGTGTGGCTTACTGGGCGTTGCAGCGAGAGACAGAGGTGACGTGGCTGTTGAACTACCGTGGCGGCAGCTTCATGACGAAGTATGCCGAGGGCATAGAGCGCGAGTGCCGCCTGCGTGGTGTCACTTGCGAGGTGATTGCCGACGGGCAGAGCAGCGCGATACTGAGCCACATAGCCGACCCTGCGGTGAACATGGATGCCGTGAGGCTGCAGAAGGCTCCGAAGATTGCCGTTTATTCGCCGAAGAACAAGTTGCCGTGGGACGACGCTGTGACGCTGGTGCTTACTTACGCCGAGATTCCGTACGACGTGGTCTATGACGAGGAGGTGCTGGCGGGTGTGCTGCCGACCTACGACTGGCTGCACCTGCACCATGAGGATTTCACGGGCCAGTATGGCAAGTTCTGGGCCAACTATCGCAGCCAGCAGTGGTATATAGAGGATGTGCGCCTCCAGGAGGCTACGGCCCACAAGCTGGGCTACAGCAAGGTGAGCCATCTGAAGCTTGCGGTGGCGCACAAGATCAGGGATTTTGTGATGGGTGGCGGCTTCCTTTTCGCCATGTGCTCGGCGCCCGACAGCTACGATGTGGCGCTGGCTGCCGAGGGTGTGGATATCTGTGCGGAGATGTTCGACGGTGACGCTATGGACCCGCTGGCGCAGGAGCATCTAGACTATAGCAAGTGTTTTGCCTTCAAGGATTTCAGGATAAGCACCAATCCGTCGGAGTATGAGATTTCGACTATCGACATTGACGACCGGAACCGTCAGCGCGCTGTGGATGAGAAGAACGACTTTTTCGTGCTTTTCGACTTCTCGGCGAAGTGGGACTGGGTGCCTACGATGCTGACGCAGAACCACACGCGTGTGGTGCATGGCTTCATGGGGCAGACGACGGCGTTCCGCAGTCAGTATGTGAAGAGTTCGTGTTTGGTGCTGGGTGACAACAAGGAGCTTGGCGAGGTGCGCTACCTGCACGGCGAGTACGGCAAGGGTACTTGGACGTTCCTGGGTGGCCACGATCCGGAGGACTACCGCCACTTCGTGGGCGATCCGCCGACGGACCTCTCGCTGTACCCCAATTCGCCGGGATATAGGCTGATACTGAACAATATATTGTTTCCTGCCGCTAAGAAGGAGAAGCATAAGACTTAGGTGGACAGTAGTTAAGTAGTTAAGACAATTGAATATGATGAAAAAGATATTTGCAATAGGTCTGATGGGCTTGATGGGCTTGATGGGCAGTGTGTCCAGGGCTCAGAACGGCTCGTGGACGATGTTTGACACGCGGACGAGCGACATCGGCGGCAACAATATCGCCGCCATAGCTCCCGACAGCAAGGGTGTGTGGGTCGGCACTTATCAGGGGCTCTCGAGGCTCAACGGTGGTACGTGGACCGACTACGCTATGTTTAACGAGAAGCTCAAGGATCAGTCGATCAACTGCCTGATGACTGACAACCGCGGGGTGGTGTGGATAGGCACCGACGACTACGGTGTCATTGAGTTCGACGGCACCCACTGGACAGAGTACAGCTCGGAGACGCGCAGGCTGAAGATGAAGTTCGTGAAGGAGATGGTGCAGGACAAGGACGGCGTGTTCTGGATAGGTGTCACGCTGGGCGGCGTGGTGCGCTACGACGGCTACACCTGGGAGAAGTACACGCCGGAGGACTGCGGCTTGCTGAGTGACTTCGTGCTCGACATTGCCGTGGACCGTGCCAACCGCAAGTGGATAACCACCAACGAGGGCGTTTGTGTCTTCAACGACCGCCGCTGGGTGAGCTACACCGTGCAGAACTCCGGCTTGCCGGACAACATAGTGCCAGCAGTGGCTATCGACAAGGACAACAACAAGTGGTTCGGTACGCTGAACGGTCTCTGCTGCTACGACGGCGAGGACTGGCGTATATGGAATACCAACAACAGTCCGCTGCCCGCCAACCAGGTGAACGACATCAATATCGACGCCGACGGGCTGCTGTGGATAGGCACCAGCGGCGGTGTGGCGGTATTCGACGGTGTGGACCGCTGGGCGGTGTTCACCTCGAAGAACAGTCCGCTGCCGGCCGGCAACATCTACAAGGTGGCCAGCGACAAGAAAGGCACCCATTGGTTCGGACACGACACCAAGGGCTTGGTGCGTCTGACGGGCTTCGTGATGCCGGAGAAGGAGAGCGGAGAGCGTAGAGCGGAGAGTGGAGAGTCGAGAGCGGAGAGTGGAGAGCATAAAGCGGGGAGAGAGGATAAGCCGGCGGTGGCCAGCGACGAGCGCGTGCGCATCAACCCGCATCTGCAGGAGGGCTATGTGACCATCTCCATAGAGAGCTCGTCGGCCACGGTGACCTTCACCAACAATCAGGGCAAGGTGGTGAAGACCGTCAACGGCTACAAGAACAACCAGAAGATAAACATCAGCCGCATGCCGAAGGGTATGTATGTTGTGGGCGTGAAGACCGTGCGCGGCGAGAAAAAGATTAAATTCAACCTCAAGTAGTACAAGTAGTATGAGAAAGTTATTTATACTGGGCTTAATAGGTTTAATGGGTATTATGGGCGTTGCCAGCGCCCAGCAGCTGGACCCTGTGAAGTGGAAATACACAGTCAAGGAGACTTCGGCCACCGAGGCGGAGCTCATCTTTACGGCGCAACTCGACAAGGGGTGGCACCTCTATTCGCAGTATACGTCGCCCGACGGCCCGCTGGCCATAGTGTTCACCTTCGAGGAGAGCGGCGACTATAAGCGCGTGGGCAAGGTTTCCGCCAGAAGGTGAAGCGCCTCAGCGACAAGGACTTCACGGTGAAGGGAGCCGTGAGCTACCAGCTCTGCAACGACGGCAGCTGCATAGCCCCCGAGGACCACGACTTCAGCTTCAAGGTGCCGGGTGCAAAGCCCGAAGAGGCTGCGGCAGCAGAGGCTGTCGAGGAGACTGAAGAGCAGTCGGCGGACAGCGTTATGGCAGCCGAAGAGGGGAATAATCCACAAGATTCACAAGATATCGCAAGTGCAGAGAGCGAGCAGGAGAATGAGCCTGAGGAGAAGCACCAGAACCTGCTGGTGGTCTTCCTGCTGGCTATCGGCGGCGGCATCCTCACCATGTTCACGCCCTGCGTGTTCCCCATGATACCGATGACCGTCAACTTCTTTGTCCGTGGCGCTGAGAACAAGCGCAAGGGCCGCCGTCAGGCTTGGTTCTTCGGCTTCAGCATCGTCTTCCTCTTCGCCGTGCTGGGCGCCATACTGGCCGCCTTCCTCGGTCCCGAGGCACTGTATGTCATGGGTACCCACTGGATCCCCAACCTGATATTCTTCATCATCTTCTTCATCTTCGCGCTGAGCTTCTTCGGCCTGTTTGAAATCAAGATGCCCGAGAAGTGGATCAACAGCAGCGACGAGCAGGCCGACAAGGGCGGTCTGCTGGCCCCCTTCTTCATCGCGCTGACCACCGTGCTGGTGTCGTTCAGCTGCACCGGCCCCATCCTCGGCGCCGCCTTGGTGGGCCTAACCACCAGCAGCACCGACCGCTGGGTGAGCCTCGTCACCATGCTGGGCTTCGGCATCGGCTTCGCGGCCCCCTTCACGCTGCTGGCAATGTTCCCCCAGATGCTGGGCAACATGAAGAGCGGCTCGTGGCTCAACACCGTGAAGATAGTCTTCGCTTTCCTCGAGCTGGCCTTCGGTCTCAAGTTCCTGCAGCAGGCCGACCTCTACTGCAACTGGGGTCTGCTGCCGCGCGACACCTATCTGGCCCTGTGGATTGTCATCTTCGGCATGCTGGGCTTCTACCTTCTGGGCAAGCTGCGCTTCAAAGGTGACGACGAGGTGAAGGAGATAGGCACCCTGCGCCTCTTCCTGGCCATTGCCGACCTGGCCTTCGTGGTCTATATGATTCCCGGCATGTGGGGCGCCCCCCTCAAGGGCATAAGCGGCTTCCTGCCCCCGATGGAGAGCCAGAGCTTCAACATCGAGAAGATAGTGGCCGAGAACACTCCCGCCGTCGGCGCCGCCACGGTGCAGGTGGGCAAGCTCCCCGCCGACCGCAAATATGCCGACAAGCTGCACGTGCCGCTGGGCTTCGAGGCCTTCTTCGACCTCGACGAGGCCAAAGCCTACGCCCGCCAGCAGGGCAAGCCCGTCTTCATAGACTTCACCGGCAAGACCTGCGCCAACTGCCGCGAGATGGAGCACTACGTGTGGAGTGACCCCGAAGTGAAGCGCCTCCTCAACGAGGAGTTCGTCATGGTGTCGCTCTACGCCGACGAAAACACCATTGAGCTGCCCGAGAGCGAGTGGGTCGCCGATGAAAAAGGTCGCATTTTAAAGACCCTCGGACGCAAGAATTTGAACTTTCAGAAGACTGAATATAATATGAACGCAAGTACGACCGCGATGTGCAGAAGTTCATAGGCTGGCTTAATGAAGGAATAAACAACTACAAGAAATGAAACGTATAGCCCTTAGTGTTGTAATGCTGCTGCTCTGCGCCTCGGTGCAGGCAGGCCGGGTGGACACCCGCACAGCCAACCGCGTTGCCGCAAGCTTCTGGAACACCTACCGTCCGGCGGATGTCAAGCCCGTGGCCGAGAGCGATATGGTGGCGATGGCCTTCGAAGGCTTCGACCATCTGCATGTCTTCGCCGTCGGGCAGCAAGGCTTCGTGATAGTGTCCGGCGACGACCGTATGACGCCGGTGCTGGCCTACTCGTTTGACAGCCCCTTCCCCAAGACGCTGCACGAGTCGCTGCGCTACTGGCTCGGCGGCTACGAGAGCAAGCTGGCTTACCTGGCCGACAGTGATGTCGAGGGCGGCGCCAAGACTGCCGCCGAATGGCAGAAGCTGCTCTCGGCGAAAGACGCGTCGGACACCACCGTGGCGCTGCTCGATGTGCCCGCCCTGGTGAGCACCCGTTGGGACCAGGGGGCGCCGTATAACCGCTACTGCCCCTACGACTCCAACTACAACGCCCGCACCGTGGTGGGTTGTGTGGCTACGGCCATGGCGCAGATCATACGCTTCTGGCAGTACCCCTCCTGCGGCGTAGGCAGCCACAGCTATGTGCCTGCTCCGCAGAGTATGGATGGCGTAGAATACACCTACAACGTCCAGAGCGCCGACTACGGCCAGACGACATACATCTATGAATACATGCCCCATTACCTCGAGGAGCACTTCTCGCTCGAGCGCGAGATCAAGGCTGTGGCCACCCTCTCGTACCACTGCGGCGTTGCCGTCGACATGATGTACGGCCCCGCGCGTACCGGTGGCAGCGGAGCCTACTCCGAGGATGCCGCCACCGCCTTCGTGGATGTCTTCAAGTACAATCCGGGCCTCCAGTGCATGTATCGCTACGGCATTGACGACAGCCTCTGGTGCGTCTATATCAACAACGACATCAGGGCCGGTCGCCCCGTATACTACACCGGCCGCGACCAGACCGGCGGACATGCCTTCATCCTCGACGGCGCCGACCTGCAGGGCCGTTACCACTTCAACTTCGGCTGGAGTGGCTCCGGCGACGGCTACTACTACTTCGACACCATCAACATCGGCCATGGCGGTGCCGGTGGCAACCCCACCTACACCTTCAACTACAGCCAGTCGGCCATCTTCGGCATCGAGCCCATGCAGGTGCAGATGGACACCGTGGATGTCTACGACACCGTATGTCCCGACGTCACAACCTACTACTTCCACGACTACGACATACAGGCGATAGCGGGCGTGTACGACTTCGTGCACCTCGACACCGTCTACCGTGTGCACCTCGCCAAGCTGCAGCGCCGCTTCATATACCTCAACGCCAACGGCGGTGAAGGCAGCACCGTGACCACCCGCTTCTGCTACCTCGAAGGCGTGGTGCTCCCCGAGTGCAGCTTCAGACGTGAGGGCTACCGCTTCGTTGGCTGGTGTGCCTCGCCCGACGGCAACGACATCATCTATCCTGCCGGCGACACCCTGATGATACGCCGCAACCTTAACCTGTATGCCATCTGGGAAGACGAGAACCTTGCCATTGCCGACCGTGAGCCCCTCAGCGTACAGCTCACGCCCAACCCCACCGCCGGAGAACTCACCGTGACCGTCAGCGGCAGCCGTGAAGCCGAGCTCACGGTGCTCGACGTGATGGGCCGCGCAGTGCTGCGCAGCACCGTTTGCGGCAAGGCCGAAATTTCGCTCCGGAGCCTCCCCGCCGGCGCATATACAGTGCAGGTGAAGACTGCGGAGGGTGTTTGTAACCGTCGTGTAATCAAACGGTAGTAAATTATTTTAAAGAAATATTTGGTGGGATGGAAAAAAGTTCGTACTTTTGCACTCGATTTCGTAAGAAATAAGAGAGTGCGGGGTAGAGCAGTGGTAGCTCGTCGGGCTCATAACCCGGAGGTCGTCGGTTCGAATCCTTCCCCCGCTACCTAAAGCAGAAAAGCAGGTTGCAACAGCGACCTGCTTTTTTTATGACATTCTGTCCGACGCAAAATCATCATCCCCGTCCGTCAC
>ONUE01000010.1 GCA_900320975.1 uncultured Bacteroidales bacterium
GCGCATTGTGGGCGAATATCTGCCTACGGCGAAGAATGGTATGGTGGCCGACCACTACAAGAGATTAGGCTTCTCGGAGGTGAAGGGTGCCAGTACGGCTCTGTGGGAGCTGGATACCGACAACTACACTCCGCACGAATGTTGCATAGAAAACAAAGCATAAATATGGACAACACTGAGATACTGCACAAGGTGGAAGCGGTGTTCCGCGATGTGCTCGACGATGAAGAGATAACGCTCGTAACGACCACCACTGCCAATGACATTGAGGATTGGGACTCGCTGACCCATGTGGAGCTGGTGCGTGCTGTGGAGAAAGCTTTTGACATACGCTTTACTTCGGCCGAGATACTGGCTTGGAAGAACGTGGGAGAGATGGTGGAGAGTGTGGCGAGACATAAAGGATATGTTGCTTAAGCGTTATAAACGGCAGAATGTATTGCTGCTGGCGGCAAGTGTGCTGTTCTATGGATTGATGGATATGCGCATGCTGCCGATGCTGGTGGCGATGACACTGTTGTTCTATGGTGCAGGGCTGTGGATAGGGAGATTGAGGAGCGAAGGTAAGCCGATATCTGCGGCATGGCTGACGCGTGCCACCGTTGTGGTGGGGTTGTTGCCGTTGCTGTATTTCAAGTATTTTGATTTCTTCTACGGAGAGATATGCTC
Organism: uncultured Bacteroidales bacterium; assembly: GCA_900320975.1. Classification (GTDB taxonomy): domain Bacteria; phylum Bacteroidota; class Bacteroidia; order Bacteroidales; family P3; genus Colimorpha. The sequence goes on from ONUE01000010.1 coordinate 670, forward strand.
CATGCTGGGGCGTGAGAGCGTCGCGTTGGGACTGTTGTTGCCTTTGGGCATCTCCTTCTTCACCTTCAGGCTGCTGAGCTACGCTATCGAGGTTAATCGTGGATCACTTGAGCCCACTCGCGACGTGGTGGCCTTCGGTGTATATGTGATGTTCTTCCCCACGCTGATGGCCGGTCCTATCGACAGGCCGCAGCATCTACTCCCGCAGCTTGCCGTGGCGCGTAAGGTGGACTACAGCATGCTTGTTGAGGGACTCAAGCGTTTCGTGTGGGGAGGCTTCATGAAGGTGTGTGTCGCCGACCAGCTGTTTGTCTTTATTGATGTCGTTTTTGCGCAATACAGTGAGTGGAGCGGTGGCATGATAATGCTTGCGGCAGTGCTCTATCCGCTGCAGTTGTATGCCGACTTTGCGGGATATTCGCACATGGCCATAGGCTTGTCGCGGATGCTGGGATTTAAGGTGGCGGAGAACTTCAACAGGCCGTTCTTCGCGCAGAATGTGGCCGAATACTGGCGGAGGTGGCACATGAGCCTCACGTCGTGGCTGACGGACTATGTGTTCATACCGCTCAATGTGAGCTTCCGCAACCTTGACCGCTGGGGCACAGTGCTGGCATGTGTAGTGAATTTCCTTCTGGTGGGCTTCTGGCATGGCGCTAACTGGACATATGGTGTCTTTGGTCTTTACTATGCGCTGCTGTTTGTGCCGCTGATACTGCGTGGCCGCATGAGCAAGAGAAACAAGTTCAAGTGGAGCCGCGGGTGGCTGTTGCCGCCGGAGACGCTGCTGCGCATCATGGGGACATACCTGCTGATTGTGGTTGGCCAGATAATGTTCCGCAGCGTCAGTGTGACGGATGCCTTTAGCTTCATGGCGCAGGTGGTGCATGGTGGCAAGCCGGAACTGCCGCCATATATCTCAAGAAGCCTTGTGGCAGGCTTGCTGTGTCTGGCGGTGGTGATTGTCAACGACTGGATGGAGGAATGTCGTGGCGGCAAGACCGGCGACGGACTGCTGCGCACGGAACGACCTGCGGCAGTGGTAGCGATAGTGGTGGTCTTGGTGGTTGTGACATTGTTCCTTGGCACATCGGCCACACAGGTGTTTGTTTACCAAAAGTTTTAGGCCATGAAAAGGTTCCTACTGAAAGTCGTTCTCCCATCGGTGCTGTTGATTGTGGTTGTTGTTGCCATAGGCGAGCTATTGCTGCACGTTTTTCCACACGAGAAACTGTACAAAAGCCGTTGGATGGACCGTCACGCCGAGGAAGTGCAGGTGCTTGTGCTCGGCTCGTCGAACACAAACAGAGCTATTATTCCTACTGCACTGGGGCTCGGAAAGGGCTTCTCGTGCGCTGGACCGTCACAGGACTTGCGGAACGACAGCTGGATACTGCACCGGTATGTGGAGCGGATGGACTCGCTGCGGTATGTGATTGTGGACATGAATTACCTAACGCCATTGCTGAGCATTGATTACGACGACGGTTATGATGCTTTGCGCAAAAGCTACCGCATATATTGGGGCAACCTCAGCTATACAGTTAAATGGTGGGAATGGCCGGAAGTGAGCCGTTTCAACTGGTTGGCATGGTACAAAGATTTCGTCGCGGAGAAGGACACTATATACCCTGATGGCTTCATGTCGCGTCCTAGCGACAAGTATGACGAAGATGGGTGGCGCTACTACGCATGGATGACCGCAAAAGACCACACGATGATTGACGACACCAATGCCGGCCGGATTTTAAATGCAAATATAGACGAGCTGCGCTGTATGGCTGCCACTTGTCGTGAGTTTGGGGTGCGTATGGTGATGATAACATGTCCAGTGCACGAGTTCTTCTACTCGCAGATGAACCAGCGGCAGGTTGAGTTGCTACATAATGCGGCTGACAGTCTGGGTGCGGAATACTCCAACGTGAGTTATATAGATCTCATGACATGTCCGCTGTTCACGGCAGAGGACATGAGTAACGCCAACCATCTGAACTGGCGCGGTGCGATGCGCTTCTCGCAGATGGTTGGCGATAGTATCAGGAGACTTTAGTCTTCGGTGTGCTTACGGCTGCCGTCGATAGCCTCGGAGATATTGATTACATAGTCGCCGAGTTTCTCGTACAGCGCGTAGAGGCTGCTGTAGGCGTTGCCGATGGCGTAGTCGTAGGTGCCGTGCTTCAGGGAGTCGAGGTGCTGGGCACGCAACTGGTCGCGGTAGGTGTTGATGGCGTGCTCGGCGGCATAGGCGGCGTCGAGGTTGATGTTGTCGTAGTCATGCAGGTTGGAGTCCATCACGTCGAGGGCTTTCTGCACCAGTTCACTCATGTGGGCGAGGTTGGCGTTGAGGCCAGCATCGAAGTGCACGGCGTCCTCGCGCTTGGCCTGGCGGGTCATCGCTATTTGGTAGATGGCGTCGCCGATGCTCTCGAGGTTGTCGGTGATGCGCAGCATGGCGCTGATGCGCTCCGAGGCGTGGACACTGATGTCGCCAGAGCCGACCTTGGTGAGGAACTTCGTCAGCTCGAGCTCCATGTTGTCGGTGATATTCTCGTACTTGGCCACGCGGTCCATGATGTTGTCAAACTCCTCGTCGGTCTTGGCGGTGCGTAGGCCGGGCAGGAAGGTGTACATGCGCAGCACCCGCTTTGAGAACTCCTCAATCTCGCTCTTGGCGCTCTGCAGGTTGAGCTCAGCGGTGCTGAGTAGCGTCGGCTCAAGATAGGTGAGGCGGAACTCTTCTTCGCCTTCCTCTTTCTTCTCGGGCACCATCCACGTGACGATCTTCACTATCTGCGGGATGAAGAAGGCCAGGACGATGGTGGTGACTACGTTGAAGAGGGTGTGGAAGACGGTGATGGCCAGCGGTATCAGTGGCACACTGGGAATAAGGACATCAAGTTTCTCGCTGATGAACATCACACCGTTGCAGATGGGATAGAAGGGGATGAGGAAGATGACGGCACCGGCCACATTGAACACCAGGTGGGCGCGTGCGGTACGTTTGCCGGTGGTGCCGGTGGTCATGGCCACTACCTGCGCCGTCAGCGTGGTGCCGAGGTTCTGGCCTATAACCAATGCCATAGAGGTGGGGAAGTCAATCCATCCCTGGCTTGCCATCAGCAGGATGACAGCCGTCATTGCCGACGAGGTCTGCAGGATTATACACAGTACAGCTCCGACGACGATGAACAGCAGTACCGACCAGTAGCCCCACTGACCAAGAGAGGCTATCGAGTGGGCCACGTCTTCGTTGAGCGGGGGCACGGAGTCGCCCATGAGGCCAAGGCCGAGGATCAGCAGGGCGAGACCGACGATGGTCTGGCCGAGATATTGCATCTTGTTCTTCTTGCTGAAGATGAAGAACAGGCTGATGGCTGCAATGATCATGGGCATCAGCGGCACTTTGTCTTCTGTGCTGCCGCCGCCGAGACCGAAGAGGGTGATGATCCACGCGGTGACGGTGGTGCCTATATTGGCGCCCATCACCACGGCAATAGCGCCGGCCAGCGTGAGCAGACCTGCTCCGGCAAAGCCTACCGTCATCACCGTGGTTGCGGTGGAGCTCTGGATGATGGCGGTGACACCGGTACCGGCGAGAATGCCGCTAATGGGCTTGCCTGTAATCTTGGTGAGGATGTGACGGAGTCTCGAACCGGCGAATTTCTGCAGACCTTCGCTCATGAGTTTCATGGCAAATAGGAAAATCGTCAGTGCTCCCGTCAGTTTAAGTAAAATGATAATGATGTCTGCGGTTGTCATATATTACGTTATGTCTTTTTGTGTTTCTCTTTATTTCTCACTTTTCACATCGCCCTTCTCATTTTCCCCCTCCGGCAGCTTGATTTCTTTGAAACGGCGCTGGCGTTGCTGCCAACGCTCGCGGGCGTACTGCTGCATGTCGGCCACTTCGTCGCTCTCGTCGATAATCTCCAGGCCGAAGATGGTCTCGATGATGTCCTCCAGCGTGATGATGCCTTGGAAGGAGCCGAACTCATCGATGATGCCGCCTATCTGCTCTTTATGCTTCAGCAGGTTATCCCAGATGTCGGCAACACTCATCTCTTCGTTGAAGAGCGGTATGGTGCGCTTTATCTCGCCCAGTGTCTTGCTGAAGTGGTCTTCCGCCAACTCTTCCAATGCTTCGCTGCGGAGCACATAGCCGGTTATGAAGTCCTCTTCTTCGGCATATACCGGTATGCGCGAGAAGTGACTGTATTCGTCGTTGCGGTAGAAGGCTTTGAGGCTCATCTTCTCGGGCGCCGTGGCGGCAACTACACGTGGCGTCATCACATCGTAGGCTTTGATGTCGTTGAGTTTGATGACGTTCTGGATAATCTTGTTCTCGTCTTCGTCAATCACACCTTCGTCCTCACCCATATCGGCCATCGCTGCCACCTCTTCGCGGCTCACCGTGGTCTCCTCTTCGTCTTTCTTGGCGATGAGCTTGGCAATCCATTGCGCCACTATCACCAGCGGGTAGAGTATGAAAATGAGGCCTCGGATGGTGTAGGCCGTGAAGCCCATCAGGCGGCGCCAATGGCTCGTGCCGATGGTCTTGGGGATTATCTCGCTGAAGACCAGTATCAAGACCGTGGTGACTGCCGACACCACACCGAACCACTGGTTGCCAAAAGCCTCCGTGGTCTGGTATCCTACCCCTGCGGCACCAATGGTGTTGGCTATGGTGTTGAGGATTAGGATTGCGGCGATGGCACGCGAGTTGTCGAGCTTGTATTTCTTGAAGAGCGCAGCCCCTTTGTAGCCTTCGTCCTCACGCATGGTGATGTAGCTTAAGGGCGTCGACATCAACACCGATTCCAGTACCGAGCACAGGAACGAAATGGACATGGCTCCGAGGAGAAACAGTAAAAGTAGTATCATCGCGTGGCTATGCTTTCAGTTTCTTGTAGTGGATGCGGTGCGGCGTGTCGTCGCCCAGACGCTTCTTGCGGTTCTCCTCATATTCGGTGTAGCCACCTTCGAAGAAGTATACCTGCGAGTCGCCCTCGAAGGCGAGGATATGCGTGCAGATGCGATCGAGGAACCAGCGGTCGTGGCTGATGACTACGGCGCATCCGGCGAAATTCTCGAGGCCTTCCTCAAGGGCCCGCATGGTGTTGACGTCTATGTCGTTGGTGGGCTCGTCGAGGAGCAGCACATTGGCTTCGCTCTTCAGCGTCAGCGCCAAGTGCAGGCGGTTGCGCTCGCCGCCGCTGAGCACACCGACTTTCTTGCTCTGGTCGGTGCCGCTGAAGTTAAAGCGGCTGATATAGGCGCGGCTGTTTATTAGGCGGCCGCCGACCTGCAGGTTCTCGTTGCCTCCGCTGATCATCTCGTAGACGCTCTTCTCGGGGTCTATCTCGGCATGCTGCTGGTCTATGTAGCCTATCTTGACGGTCTCGCCGACCTCGAAGGTGCCTGTGTCGGGTTGCTCCAGACCCATGATGAGGCGGAAAAGCGTTGTCTTGCCACAGCCGTTGGGGCCTATGATGCCCACGATACCGGCTGGCGGCAGCGAGAAGGTGAGGTTCTCGTAGAGCAGCTTGTCACCATAGGCTTTGCTCACCCCGTTCACCTCCAACACTTTGTTGCCCAGTCGCGGACCGTTGGGAATGAATATCTCGAGGTTCTGCTCCTTCTCTTTCACATCTTCGTTGAGCAGGCGGTCGTAGGCGGCCAAACGGGCTTTGCCCTTGGCATGACGCGCCTTGGGGGCCATGCGTACCCACTCCAGCTCGCGCTGCAGGGTCTTGCGGCGCTTGCTCTCCTGCTTCTCTTCCATAGCCAGACGGGCAGTCTTTTGCTCCAGCCAACTACTATAGTTGCCTTTCCAGGGGATACCTTCGCCACGGTCGAGCTCCAATATCCAGCCCGCCACATGGTCGAGGAAGTAGCGGTCGTGGGTCACCGCGATGACGGTGCCTTTGTACTGCTGCAGGTGCTGCTCCAGCCAGTCAATGCTTTCGGCATCGAGGTGGTTGGTAGGCTCGTCCAGAAGCAGTATGTCAGGCTCCTGCAGGAGCAGCCGGCACAGTGCTACCCTGCGGCGCTCGCCACCGCTGAGGTTCTTCACCAGCTGGTCTTCGTCGGGACAGCGCAGGGCGTCCATAGCGCGCTCCAGCTTGGTGTCAAGGTTCCAAGCGTCGTGGGCTTCCAGCAGCTCGGTGAGCTCTCCCTGGCGTGCTATCAGCTTGTCGAAGTCGGCGTCGGGCTCGGCAAAGGCGTTGTTCACCTCGTCATACTCTTTCAGCAGGTCCACGACCTCCTGCACAGCCTCCTGCACGACCTCCTTGACGGTCTTGGTGTCGTCGAGCTGGGGCTCCTGCTCGAGGTAGCCCACCGAGTAACCCGGCGAGAAGACCACCTCACCTTGGTAGTCTTTGTCCACTCCGGCTATAATCTTCATCAGGCTCGACTTACCGCTGCCGTTCAAACCTATGATGCCTATCTTCGCACCATAGAAGAAGCTCAGGTATATGTCTTTCAGAATCTGGCGGCTTGGCGGTATCAACTTGCCGACTCCCACCATCGAGAAAATAATCTTCTTATCGTCTGCCATAAAGGTATATAGAAATATCTAAAGCCTATTTTTCAGACTGCAAAAATACAAATATTCCGCGACATGGCAAAATAAAAATAAATACGCGCGCGCTGTGCGGTACAATTTATTTAGGGTTCGCTCATAAACAATAAGGGATGCCCGCTGAGGAGCATCCCTAGTTGCGGGCAAGGTCTCTCGCTCCGGCCCGCAAGGAAGTTATGGTTGGGGTTGGGGTTTTGTAATTTTTCTTTGGTCAGTTATTATTCCCAGATGGGCGTGCCGTCTTTCACCACGACAGCCATCTGCTCTTTGGTCTTGTTGTACCAGATGTCGTAGGTGCCGTTCAGACCAGGTATGATATCTTCTCCGTGCTCTGTTACAGCAAAGCCCTTGCCGAGTTCAATAAAGGTGCCGCCACGGTTAGAGTCCCAAGAGCCGTTATAGCGAACTTTGAACTTGTCCGAATCGGTTAGTGTAACATGTCTGATAACAAAGATGTTAGTCTCGATTTCGGCGAGGTTGTAGTCAGTGTCCCAGTCGGTGCCCAGGAAGGTGCCGATGAGAGAGTATTTGGAGTCACCCACGACGGGTACGTCATTCTCCACGGTGATGCTGCATATGGCGGTGAACTCACCGGCGGTGGCCGTGATTACGACGGTACCGGCTTTCGTTGTGGTAACCACACCGTTCGAGACGGTAGCTATGGATGTATTGGAGCTGGTCCATACAACTTCGGGCTTGTTGGAAGCCTTGGCGGGGTTGTAATTGACAGAGAGTGTGCGAGTCTCACCGACTTTCATGGTTGCAGACTCGGGGTCAATGGAGATGCTCTCAAGAGACTTGCTGCACGATACCAATGCAATGGCAGCAATGATGATGGTTGCAAAGATCTTTTTCATTGTCTTTTATTTTTATTGGTTATTGTATTCTCTATAATAATATCAGTAAGCCAAGAGCACGATGCCGATGGCTATCAGGGATATCCCCAGCAGTACCATCCCCACTATCGGGGTGATGTATTTCCATCTTGCAATGTTGTTTATTGTTGACATAATCATCGTGTGATTTCAGATGCAAAGATACACACAGAAATCCTCCCCCGCAAGGGCTCGGACAAAGTATTAGCCGCTGCGGACATATTATTAGGTGGCTGTTTTGTATTATGTTGATATACAGTATGGCGACAGAATATTAATAATCTGTCGCCGACAAATTCTTAACCCAGATTCTTTGCTTTTTTTACGCAAAATGACCCCGAGAAACCCTTTTTGGGGGCCCCTCGAACGGCTCTATCGCTGTTCGCGATAATGAAACTATTCTTGCTGCTTCTCCTCGCGGAAGTTCGTGGGAGTCAGTGCGTAGCGCTCCTTGAAGTTGTGCGCAAAGGTGATGTTGCTGGCGAAGCCACTGGCCATAGCCACCTCGGTGATGCTCATCTCGGGGTGCTCCACGAGCAGTTTGGCACCGTGTAACAGTCTGAGTTCGTTGATGAAGGAGGCCAGCGACGTATACTGGCTGCCTTTAGAGAAGGCGGCACCGATGCTCTCCTTCGACAGGTGCAGGCGGTCCATCAGCTGCTGACGGCTGAACTGGGGGGTCAAGTACAGCTGCTCCTCCACGATGAGGGCGCGCAGATGCTCGAATAGCTCGCTGTCGCTCATCTCCTCGGGCGTGGCAGCCGCCACGTTGACAGGCTGTTGGGTTGCCATTTCTTTGTCAAAGGCTTTCTCGGCGTTCAGTTTATGGAACTTCTCCTCATACGCTATCCTGTCGGTGATCTCCTTGGCGAGCACGGCGTTCTTCTTGTGGATATAGAGGAGCTGCCGTATTAGCAGTATCACGAAGACGGCCACCACTATCACCGTGAAACCCAGCGACAAGGCTATGATGCCCCAGCGGTTCCTGGCGGCCTCGGCGCGCTCAGTGTTGAGGCGCTCTTCCTGCAGCTTGTAGCGCGAGGCGTACTCGTGGGCTTTGCTCTCCTGCAACTGCTTGTTCAGCAGGTCTCTCAGCTCGGCATAGCGTTGCCAGTAGCCTACTGCTGCCGTGCTGTTGCCCATGGCCTTGGCGGCAATGGCGCGGCCTCGCAGTATGTCGGCGTAGTCGCCGTTGAGGGTGTCGGCACCCATCTGCGCCGTCACTTCGTTGTAGGTGGCCAGCATCTTGTCGTAGTCACCCAGCAGACACCAGGTCGGCGCAATGAACTGGCGGCCATAGAGTGTGTGTCCATAGGTGCTTTTCTCGAAGAGCGCAAGATAATACCTGGCGGAGTCGGTCTTGTCTGCGCGCGAAGCGTAGGCATGTGCCATATATCCCTGAGCCTGTGCTGTGTAGTAGTCGCAGTAGCTCTCGCGGTCCTCGTCGTTGTCTTGCAGGCGGTAGGAGTTGGCGGTATAGTCGGCATGGTTCTGGCGGTAGTCGCTGAGAATGTTCACTATATGCTGAGCCAGCGGTATCACTTCCTCTTCATGGCCGAGCTTGCGCAGCACCTTTATCTTGCTCTTGAGGGCTATGATGCAGGCGTCCATCTCGTCGGTCTTGCGCTGTCCGTCGAGGCTGGCGATCACCCTGTTGAGCTTGTCGATACCTTTCTCTTTGTCACCCAGCTCCACGAGCAATACACCCATCCCGGCCTCGGTGCGCAGTGCCTCGGTCTCTCTGCCCTGGCGGCGGCACAGGTCGGCCTTCTCGGTGGTCCAGCGCAGACACTGCTCGTAGTTGTCCTGTTGGCGCGTGGTGTTGGCCAGCAGGTCGAGCACTACCTCGCGGTTGTCGGGGTCATGGACATAGTCGCTAATCATCAAGCCCTCAAGCATCTGGCGTGCAGTGTCGAGGTCCTGCATGCTGTTCGACTGGCTGTAGACCTTGGCCTTGAGCAGGGTGGCGAGGTCGTCGTCGACGTTGCCCATGAGGCGCGCCGAGTCGATAATCAGCAGAGCCCTCTCGGGGTCCTGGTCGTATATCTCCATGGCCGCCTCGGCGGTGTAGAGCGTGTCAGAGGTCTGTGCCTCGCGACCGTCCTTGTCGCCGCCACCGGCACAACCGGTTGCTACGATGGCCAATAAACATATAAGATGCCTAATCTTACGCACTTTACGGGCTATTGCGTTATCCTCGAGGGTGGCAGTTTTTTCGTTATTCGCAGAACTTTATGTCCTTCACGTTGAGCTGTATCTCGGTCTTGCCGCGCCAGTAGTTCTCCTCCAGCTGGTAGCAGAGGTCGAATCGCTCGCCACGCTGCATGCCTTTCAGGGCTTCGCCCATCTGGAAGGCAATGGCGGGGTAGGGTGCCGAGCGCTCCGTCATCGGGATGGCGTTGAACTTGAGGTGGTTGGTGCCCACGATGCGGGCGTTGCCGGTGTCCACCAGCTCGCGACTCACGAAGACCGGCACGTTGTTCTCCGGCCCGAAGGGGGCGAACTGCTTGAGTATGCGCAGGAACTTCGGCGTGATCTGCGAGAAGCCTATCTCGGCATCCACCTCAATCTCAGGCACTATCTCCTCGGTGCCTATGCTCTCGCGCACAAGCTGCTCCAGGCGCTCCACAAAGGCTTTCATGTTCTCCTTCTTCAGGCTCACGCCGGCGGCACTCTTGTGACCGCCGAAGTGCTCCAGCAGGTCGGCGCACTTCTCCAGTGCCTCGTGCATGTCGAATTCCTTGAGCGAGCGTGCCGACCCAGTGATGAGGCCGTCGCTGCCCTCGGTGAACACTATGGCGGGCTTGTTGTAGGCTTCCACGATGCGGCTGGCCACGATGCCCACCACGCCGCGGTGCCAACCCGGGTCGTAGAGCACCAGCGACTGGCGTCCGACGTAGAAGGGGTCTTTGTCGATGCGCCTCTTGGCCTCCTCGGTGGCCGCCGTGTCGAGGTCCTTGCGCTCCATGTTGTAGCTGTTGATGTCGTCAGCCAGCTGGCGCGCTATGGAGGGGTCCTCGGTGAGCATCAGGCGCACGCTGTCGAAGGCCGACCGTATGCGGCCGGCGGCGTTGATGCGCGGCCCTATGAGGAAGACGAGGTCGCTTATCGTGAGTTCCTTCTCGAAGTATCCGGCTTTCTTGTCGGCCTGGGCCGCCGTGCCGTCGCCTTCGGTCTGCTCGGCACGTCGTTTGTCGACGTGGCCGTAGCGCAGTATAGCCTCGATGCCGGGACGCGGCTTGGTGTTGAGCACCCGCAGGCCGAAGAAGGCCAGCACGCGGTTCTCGCCCATGATGGGCACTATGTCGCTCGCTATGCTCACGGCCACGAGGTCCAGATATTTCAGCAATCGCAGCTTGAGCTCTTCCTGGCGCTGACGGCGTCCGGCGTCGAGCTGCTCGGGCATGTCGCACAGGCGCACGCCGAGGCGCTCCTCGAGGTGAGCCTCCACTATCTTGAAGCCTATGCCACAGCCGCTAAGCTCCTTGTAGGGGTACGGGCAGTCACCCTGCTTGGGGTCCAGCACAGCCACCGCGCGCGGCACCTCGTCGCCAGGCAGGTGGTGGTCGCCGATGATGAAGTCGATGCCGCGCTCCTTGGCATAGTCCACCTGCTCCATGGCCTTGATGCCACAGTCGAGGGCTATCATCAGCTTCACGCCCGTCTCGTGGGCGTAGTCGATGCCCTGATAGGAGATGCCATAGCCCTCGCGCTCGCGGTCGGGCACATAAAAGTCGATATTACGGTCAAGCTCCTTGAAATAGGAGTAGACCAGCGCTACGGCCGACGTACCGTCGACGTCGTAGTCGCCGTAAACCATGATACGTTCCTGTTTTCGTATAGCCTCGTTGATGCGGTCTATCGCCTGTCTCATGCCCTTCATCAGGAAGGGGTCGTGTATCTGGTCGAGTCCCGGACGGAAGAATTTTCGCGCCTCTTCAAACGTCGTTATACCACGCTCTACAAGCAGTGTGGCGATTATTCGGTCTACACCCAGCGAAGCAGCAAGTTTGTCAACAGTCTCTAAATCATAGTTTTTGTTGATTAACCAATGTTTTTCTTTCATATTTTTCTGGCCGTAAAATTACGACTTTTTTTTTAAATACGCGTATTTTTTTTCAAAATGCGTAAAAAAAGTCCCACCTCTCCCCACATTCTCCCACTCTTGTCCGGCCCCTCTCCGTCTGTTCTACGGTTGTTCTACGGTTGTTTAACGGTTGTTTAACGACTATAAACCGTTAAACAACCGTTAAACAACCGTAGAACAGTCGGACCGGGGGCGGAGGGGATGCGGAGAGGCTACACTATGCGGCGGCGGTAGGTGCGGGCGGCGAGGAGTGCGGCGGCGGCGGCGAAGAGGAGCAGCAGGGCTGCTGCTGCGGCGACCTGCCAGAGGGGCAGCCCGAAGGGTAGGCGCAGCATGGCGGCCACGGGGGCCGTGAAGGGGATGACGGTGAGCCAGCCGGCCAATGCTCCCGCTGGGGCGCGCAGCACGAGGGGTGCCAGGGCGAGGGCCAGCAGCAGGGGCGAGCCCACGAGGAGCGCCCACTGGGTGGCGTCGGCTTCTGCATCGAGGCGTGCGGCGATGGCGGCGAGCAGGGCTCCGTAGAGCAGGTAGCCCAGCAGGAAGAAGAGCACGAAGGCTCCGGCGACCACGGGCAGCTGTATGGCGGCGAGGCCTTGCACGGTCTGGTCCACCAGCTGCACGGGGGCGTTGTACTGTGCCGTCGCCGCCTCGCCTTTGGTGGCGAAGCTGTGCATCTGCTGTTCGGCGCGGGCTTGCTCGAAGAGCGTGGGGTTGGCGGCCTGCACGCCGGCTATGGCTGCCGCCGTGAGGGAGACCCAGAGGATGAGCTGCAGCATGGCCGTGAGGGCCACGCCGGCCACCTTGCCGGCCAGCAGCTGTACGGGCCGCACCGAGGTGGCCACTATCTCGGCCACGCGGTTGTGGCGCTCTTCCTGTACGGCGCGCACCACCTGGGCTCCGAAGAGCAGCAGCGCCAGGGCTATGACGACGGCCAGCGCCACGGCCACGACGGCCTTCACCTGCAGGTGGCTCTCGTGACCGGTGGCGGCGTCGCTGGTGCGAAGCCTTAGGTGGGTGGTTTCCACGGAGCGGAAGATAGAGGGGTCTACCTCATAGACATCCTCGAGGATGGCGTTGCGGAGGAGGTTCTGCAGCTGTGCGTCGACGGCGCTCTGCACGGCGGGCGACGGCGGTATGCCGCGGTAGTAGAGGAACGCGTCGTGCGGTATGGTGGTCTCGCGCATGGGTATGAAGAGCACGAGGTCGTGGCTACCGGCCTCACGATGTGCATATTCGAGGCTTGGCATAGGCTTGAAGGCCAGCTCGTCGGTGGACACCAGGCCGTTCTGGAACAGGCCTGACTGGTCGGCGACGAGCACCGTGGTGCGCTCGGCGGCCTGCCGTGCGGCGATGACGGGCAGGGCGTAGAACAGTGCGAGGACGGCTGGGACCGCGAGGGTGAGCACCCAGAAGGCGGGGCGCCGCAGCCGCAGGCGGCATTCGCGGGCTATAATGAGCAAGGTTTTCATAGGCGTATGGTTTTGTCGCACAGGTCGGCGGCGGCCTGCAGGTTATGGGTGGAGAGGATGATGGCGGTGCCTTGTGAGCGGAGCGTGGAGAGCGAGGTGCGGAGAACGGCGGCGTTGTCGGCGTCGAAGCCCGAGAAGGGCTCGTCGAGGATGAGCAGACGGGGGCTGTGGGCCACGCTGACGGCGAACTGCAGGCGCTGCTGCATGCCCTTGCTGAGCTTGCGCACGGGCGTGTTCCACCACTCCTCCATGCCGAGGGTGGCGAACCAGCGCTTGGCGGACTCCTCGGCCTCGCGGCGCGAGAGGCCTTTGAGGCGCAGGAGATAGAGGGCCTGTTCGCCAACGCGCATATTGCGGTAGAGGCCGCGCTCCTCGGGGAGGTAGCCTATGTGGCGCAGGTCGTCCTGCACGAGGGGGTGGCCGTCGAAGAGTACGCTGCCCTCGTCGGCGACGAGGAGGCGCGTGATGATGCGCAGCAGGGTGGTCTTGCCGGCGCCGTTGTTGCCGAGGAGGGCGACGGCTTCGCCGCTGTCGACAGTGAAGCAGACGTTGTCGAGCACGCGGTGCTCGCCGAAAGCCTTGCTGATGTGGTCTACCTGTAATATCATAGCGGTTTGCGGTTAGCAGTTAATTTGAGGATTGCTGTCTCGGCGGCGAGGGCTGCCAGGGCGATGAGGATGCAGAGCCACCAGAGGCTGTGGCCTCCTTCGCGGGCACGCAGGGTGTCGCCGAGGTGGCGTCCGGCATTGGCCACGACGCTGTAGCCGTCGCGGTCTTCGATGGCGTCGGCCACTTCGCCGGGCGTGAGGAACTCCATGAGCGACTCGCGGCGCGGGTGGTTGAAGGCGAGGTGCTCGTCGCCGAGGCTGTAGATGCCGGCCTCGGTGAGCTCACCGTGCGGCACCAGCATGTAGCGGTCGCCCACGCGGCGCACGTCGGGGAGAGTGGAGAGTGGAGAGTGGAGAGCGGAGAGTTGGGGTGGGGTGTTGAGGTCGTAGGTGCCTTGCAGCACTATAGGGTCGCCGGAGCCGAGGGTGTGGCAGGGGACCGGCTGCGGACGGCTGTAGAGGGCCATATTGTAGAGCGTGGGCACGAAGAGCGCCTGGTTGACGAGGTCGGTGCACTCGTCGCGCAACGGCGCAGAGAAGATGTACACGCGGCCCGCACCCGTGGGGGAGACGCTAAGCAGGCTGCTGCCGTCGGCGAGGGAGATGATGGAGGTGAGGGGAGAGAGCAGTGCGGCGATACTCTGGTAGTGGGCGTGGACGAGAGGGAGCTCCATCTCGTCGCTGGTGGCGCTGAAGACGCCGCGGTAGAGGCTGTTGCCGTAGTCGACGGCTTTGGCGCGCACGGTGTTGGCGGACCAGCCGCTAAGCGTGATGCCTATGCCGGGGAGCTCCACGCGGGGCTGGCCGGGCTTGGGAATGAAGAGCAGGGTGCCGCCGTCGTTGACCCATGCCGCCAGCTGCTGTGCTTCGCCGGAGGGCAGGTCGTTGACCTCGTCGAGGACTATGAAGCTGATGTCGGCGAGTGTCGACGGCAGGTGCTGTGCTGTGCGGCGTATGACGGTGCTGTCGTCGGCGAAGAGACGTGCCAGCCATTCGTTGGGGGTGCCTCCGGTGAGCTCCAGCATGGTGGTGCTCTCGCCCACGAGGAGCGCGAAGTGGTAGCTGTCGTCGAAAGTGACGGGGTAGTCCTCTATGGTGACACTGCCGTCGAGCCATCCGGCGCTGTCGGTGGCGAAGCGCAACGGAACTTTGGCGGCGCCGCCGGCGGGCACGTCGACGGTGGCCAGCGCGCGCTCGTGGCCGCCGACGAGGAGCTTCAGCGGCACCTTCTCGGCGTCGTGGCTGCCGCTGTTGTGCACAGTGACCTCCACGGCTACGCTGCCGCCCTTGAAGTAAGCCGGAGCGTCGAGGACGAGGGTGTCGATGAACAGGTTGTCGGCTTCGGTGCCCTGTAGGGGTACGAAGGTTATGTCGGAGAGGCTGTCGGCAGGCAGCGCGTCGAAGTCGGCGGCGCTGCGCTGGAAGTCGCTGATGATGTAGGCATGGCGGTTGGCGGCGCCGCTGGAGGCCATGAAGGAGAGCTGACGGCGTACCACGTCGGAGAGTAGCGGCGATGCCGCCGAGGGCTTGACGGCGTCGAGGGCGTCGAGGAACTCGTCGCGGCTGAGCCACCGCATCTGCACGCCGGAGAGGTCGGCGGTGAGGAGCTGGTAGCGGTCGCCGACACCGTAGGCGGTGACGAGTTCGCGGGCTTTGCGCACCCCCTCGTCGATGAGGCTGCCCTGCTGGGAGGCGCTCTCCATGCTGAAGGTGTTGTCGATGAAGACGCTGACGACGGTGTTGCCGCTGCGCGTGGTGCTTTCGCGGTTGGGGATGACGGGGTGTGCGAAGGCCAGCACGAGGAAGACTATGGCGAGGATGCGCAGTGCGAGGAGCAGCCAGCGGCGCAGGTTGCTGGTGCGGCGGCTCTCGGTGTGGAGCTCCTGCAGGCGCGCCACATTGCTGAAGTACACCGTGCGGTAGCGGTGGAAATTGAGCAGGTGCACGGCGATGGGGATGAGCACTGCCAGAAGGCCCCAGAGGAATGCAGGATTGGTGAAGATCATAGCGTGCGGTTTAAGTGTGAGGTGTTATGTTATGGCGGCAGATGTCGGCAAGTCCGCAACTGTCGCACTTGGGCTTGCGGGCCTGGCAGACGTAGCGGCCGTGGAGGATGAGCCAGTGGTGCGCTTTGGGCAGCAGCTCGGCGGGGATGTGCTTCACAAGCTCGCGCTCGGTGTTCAAAGGTGTCTTTGAGTTGTTGGTGAGCCCTATGCGGTTGGCCACGCGGAAGACGTGGGTGTCCACCGGCATGGCGGGCTGCTCGAAGACCACGGCGGCCACCACGTTGGCGGTCTTGCGCCCCACACCCGGCAGGCGCTGCAGGGCGTCGATGTCGGAAGGTACCATGCCGCCGTATTCGTCGCGCAGCATGCGCGCCAGTCCGGCGAGATGGCGGCTCTTGTTGTGGGGGTATGATACCGAGTGGATGTACTCGAAGAGCTGCTCCTCGCTGGCTTCGGCCATGCTGGCGGCATCGGGGTAGGCGGCGAAGAGGGCGGGCGTCACCATGTTGACGCGCTTGTCGGTGCATTGCGCCGAGAGCACCACGGCCACCAGCAGCTGGAACGGCGTGCTGTAGTGCAGCTCGGTCTCGGCTACCGGCATCATCTGCTCGAAGCGGGCAATCACTTCATTGTATCTGTCTTGTATCTTCATTTCCCTAATTCCAGAGAGGTCATCACAGGATAGTGGTCTGAGATGGAGGTCTTGATGCGTTTATGGCTCAGAGTGGTGAACTCCTTGCTGTGGAAGACATAGTCGATGCGGAAGTGCGGGAACCCGTTGCCGTTGTAGGTGCGGCCGATGCCCATGCCCTGGTCGCGGTAGGTGTCGTCGAGGTGTTTGGTCACCTGGCCGTAGAGCCACGAGGAGGGGATGTCGTTGAAGTCGCCCGCCAGCAGCATCGGCAGCGAGCTCTCGCTGATGATAGGCTCCAGCTTCTCCTCCCACTCGCTCTCGTGTTTGCGGATGGTCTCCTTAACCTTGTCCAGCGTGCGGCTCTCGGTCTTCACCTCGCCATGCAGCAGCTGCTCTATCTCCTCGCGGTCGGTGGCATCGAGGGCGTAGCTGTCCAGATGGACGCAGCAGAGGCGGAAGTTTTGATTGTCATGCATCAGCTCCACGAGGAGCATGTTGTGGTCGATGCGCTTCACGTAGGTGATTGGCAGCTTGGAGAAGACCACCGTGCCGCTGGGCGAGGTGTTGCTGCCGTGGGCGCCGTGGTAGTGTTTGTAGCCGAGTGAGATGAGGCTGTCGGTGAGGCGCACCTTGTTGCCGGAGGAGTATTCCATCAGGCAGAGTACATCGGGGTTATTGTCCCGCACCAGCTCGATGAAAGCGGCGGCGTTGGTGTCGGTCTGTGAAGCGCGGTCGGCTTGACCGTGGAAGCTGTGCACGTTGTAGCTCATCACGGAGACCATCTGCGGGTGCTCGTTGCGGTCGGGCACTTTGCTCTCGCCGCCGACCTGCAGGAAGAGGCCCACGAAGCTCCAGCGCACCGCTATGGCGGCGGCGCTCCACACGAAGTGCCACTTGCCCATCACCAGCCACAGCACCACCATCACCACGTTGGACACCAGCAGGGGCAGGTAGCCGAAAGCCAGCAGGCTGGGCAGTATGGAGCGCGACGGTGCCACGGTGGGCGCCAGCGTCGTCAGCAGCAGACCTACGGCCAGCAGCACGTTTATCACGAGCAGTATTATCCTAAAAATCTTCATCGGTGTTGTAGATGGTGTTTGACATCCATTTCAGCCAGTTGGGCACTTTGGTGCGCTCGTTGCCCACCGAGTAGCGGAACAGCCCGAGGCCTTCCTTCTCAATCTTGCGCTCCTCCAGCGGTATGGCCTTTATCTGGTCGAGCCAGGTGCCCGACGAGCTGTATATGGTCAGCTGCTGGGGCATCACCTCGTACTCGAAGAAGTACCAGTGGTCCTTCGCGGCCTCAATATAGAAGCGCATTATTTGTCCGTTGCCTTGTTTGCAGATCTGTGCTTTCAGCTTGAGCTCGAGGCCGAGGACTTTGTCGCCCATGGCCACAAGGCCCACTTTGCCGTCGTAGTAGAGGCCCACGGCGGGGTTGTACTGCCACCTGATATTGTCGAAGAGCATCATACTGCGCATCGCTGCCGGCACTTCGTTGAGTTTGCCGGTGGCGCTGTAGAGCGCGTAGGCACCGCTACCTTTGTCGGCACCCATGTGGTACATCATCGCGTGGCGCATCTCGGCGTTGGTGGTGCCCACGGTGCTCTGCAGCCGCAGGTCTTCTTTGAGGGCGTTGTAGAGACTGTTGATGACATCCTGAGCCAGCGGGAAGCTTATGCCGAATACCGTCGTTAGATGGTCCTCTTCGGTCTTCTCGCCGATGGCCACGGAGGCTGTGCCGTAGCCGTAGAACGAGGCCTGTGTCTTCTTGAGGCTGAAGTCCACCGGGCCCTCACCCTCGACGGTGCAGTCTTTGGTGTTCATCGCCAAATAGGGCTCCACTACGCCATCGGGGGCAATTACCTTGGCTTCGGAGCCTATCATGTACTGCTTGCGGTCGCCGAGATAGGTGAGCACGCCGTGCGCTTTGATGAGCTCGTTGTCGGCAACCTTCTCGTTGGTGAGGAAGGCAGCACTGGGGCGCAGCGAGCTCCTGTCCATGAGGATGGAGGCCGTGATGCGCTTGCCCTTCCAGTCGGTGGGCTCTTCGGGCACCGACACATGCACGTGTTCGGGGTCGGTGTAGTCGGCGTAGGCCAGCAGGCCAAGCTGCTGCTGCGGTATGCATTCCTGTAGCAGGCGCACGCCACCCTCGAAGTGCAGCCACTGCTTGTCGCCCTCGGCGCGCACCTTGCCGGCGAAGCCGAAGGCCGAGCTGATGATGAAGTTGTCCTCGTCGCCTATCGTGCCTCGTGCCACGGTGACTCCGCGAGCGTCGACGCTGATGTCGTCGAAGAAGAGGCGCTGTGTCTTGTCGGTATCGTTGTGGTAGTCCATGAAGCCCTTGCCGGTGAAGCTCTTGGCGCCTTTAACCACGATGTCGGCACCGGTGATGTAGTGGTAGCCGTTCTCGCGGTTGAAGATAAGCTTGGCAGCGCTAAGCGGCTGCATCTTGCCGCCTTTGGAGACATGTACCGTGTCGGCATTGGGCGCTATGGCGGCGTCGGCGACATTCATGATGAAGACTCCGCGGCTCGAGAGCTCGCCCTGCTCATATCTGTAGGTGCTATGCAGCGCATTGTAGCTCAAGCCCTCCTGCTTGGTGTCGGTGCTCACGAAGCGCACACCCGGCAGGTCGTCGCGTTTCTGTAGGCGCATGCGGATATCCATGGCATCCATGCCTTCGCTGGTGGGACGCGTGCTGTTCGCTATATCAAGCACTTTGCGGTCTATCTCCCACGTGAAGAGGTCGGCGTAGGCGGCTTCCTGCACCAGCGGCAGCTCGGTGCGCTCCGGACCGTTGGTAATCTGCAGGTCGGCCTTGCGCTGGTCGTAGTCTACATGCGAGCGTACATGCTTGGCCGCAAATGCTATGGCGTTGTTGCTGACGCTGCGCAGCGTGAAGTCGCTCACTTCGGCGTTCATCTCCATTGCCAGCAGTTCGAAGCGGTCGCTCGTCAGTGTGCCTTCCTTCACAGTGGCGCTGCCCGCCGCCGTGGTGCCCTTGGACATCAGGTCCACGCGGCCGCGGAAGGTGGCGTCGCCGTGGTACATCTTGAAGGGGCGCCCTTTGGTCACTGTGGCCACAGCCATCGAGTCGGCATAGGGATGCCACCTCTGGTTGAGCTTGCCGCCCTTGATGTCGGGGTAGCCCTGCTCCTCACGCACGTAGAAGGTGTCGGTGCTGGCCATCGCCGAGTCGAGGAGGAACAGGAACTCCTTGCTCTTGGTGGTGGAGGTCAGGTAGTCCAGGCTGCCGGCGCCCTGCAGGCCGTAGTGGTCCAGGGAGATGCTCTTGTGGTAGGTGCCCTTGCCACCGTAGGCCGGATAGCCGCCTTCGGGGGTCTCCACGCGGAAGCCCAGGTAGTAGTCGCGCTGCACGCTGAGCGGATAGGTGATGTCGGGGAAGATGCCGCCGGAGGTCAGCACTCCGTTGAACTGCAGGCTGTCGGTGACGAAGTCCACCAGACTGTTGATGGTGAAGGGATGCAGCGTGTAGTAGAAGCGCTCCTTCACATACTGTCCGCCGCGTATGGCCGCTTTGTCGTAGTACACGAAGCTGTTCTCGCGGCTTTCGAAGATGGGGTATTCCTTGTTCTTCTTCAGGCCGCTGTGGTTGTCGGGCTGGTCCACCTTGAGGCTGCCCACCAGGCCGTAGAGCGGCGTCATCACCATGTGGTCGGTGTCGGGGTTGTTGAATTCGGGCACGTAGAAGAAAAGCGAGTCCACCTTGGGCATCTCGAAGCTGAACTGCTCGTAGCTGAAGTCGCAGTCGCTGACGAACATGATGAAGCGGCCTGCGTTGATGCGCCCGTTGAAGTGTATCGAGCGGTTCTCGCCCACCGTGATACGCCCGCCGCGCGGATAGACCACCACGCGCTGGCTGTCGCTCACCACGAACTGCTGCACACCGCGCATCTCGATGAGCTTGCTGTCGATGTCCATCTTCGCGTTGTAGTTCTTCGCGTTGCTCTCAATGCTCAGCGCGTCGTAGTCGGCGCCCTTGGTGTGGGACATCGCCTTCATGTAGTCTTCCAACTTCTCCTTCACCATCACCATGCCCGTTATCTCGTTGTACGACACCAGGCCGTGCTTCGTCAGTCCGTGTATCATCAGCATCGTCTGCCCCATGTCGAGACCGATGTGGGTGGAGAACTCCTTGGCCGAGAACGTGTAGTTGTACCCGCCGAAGTAGTCGTAGACGCGCTTCACGGGGCTCACCTCGTCGATGCCCTGTATCTCGCGGGCCTTGCGGTAGGTGTAGTAGTTGCTGCTCTCAAAGGTGGCCGTGCCGCCCGTGAGGTCGCTCAGGTTCGAGAACTCCAGCTCGCCGCCGTCGGTCTTCCACGTGATGATGTCACTGAAGATATCCATCTCGTGGTACGAGTCTGTGTATGGGCTGTAGAAGTTGCGCTTGGGGTCGTTGACCATCGTCAACTTGTGGTCTGCCGCCGTGTAGCGCACCGTGATGCCGGTGTTGGCTATCGAGTCTTCGGCGCCCACATAGAAAGCCACCGCCGCGTTCTCGCTCACTATCCGCTCTGCCGTGATGGTGAACTTCTGCGCCGTCACCTTCAGCTGTTGCTGGCCGCCGCGCTTGAAGATGAGGCTCGCCGGATGCTTGCTGCTCGAGGTGATGAACTTGGCACCGTTGAGCATGAAGCTGCCGCTGTAGTCCACGTCGGGCATGATGTTGGGAATGACGAAGTCGCGCTTATAGCTGCGGAAACGCGGATAGCTGTATTTCTCAGGCTCCATTGAGGTTGACAGAGCTTCCTCCACACGTCCCAACACAGGCTCGCTGAAGTAGTGCGTGTGCACCAGGCGCGCCGAGTCGGCGTTGAACTTCGGGAACTTGGTCTCCGCCTTGTAGCGTGACAACTCGGCGTAGCAGGCTTCTGCCCCGAGGCCCGTGCGGCTCCAGTCTATGCGGCCGCCCTCGCCGAGCCACAGATTCTCCTTGTAGTCGTAGTATCCCGTGGTGCTGTGGATCGTGCCGCCGTCCTTGGCCGACGAGTAGAAGAGGTCGGCGGGCGTGTCAACCCACACTGCCACCTTGTCGCCGTCGACGCTAATGCGGAACGGCGTCTTCGTGTCGAAGCGCCACTCGCTCGTCTGGCTGCGGTAGAGCACGCGCTCCGCCAGCAGCCGCTCGCTGAAGTCCACCCACTCCATCAGTACCTTGGGCTTCGCGTTGCGCTTCTTCATGGCCTCCATAGCCTGCATCCACCCCTCGAGGTTCTGGCCGCCGCCGGGGGCTACGGCATAGGCCGTCAGCACGCGCACCAGCGGGCACAGCTCGGCGTTGCCCTTCATCTTGGCCTTCACGCCGTAGTTCACCAGCGCCGTCACGCGCTCCTGCATGTGGCTCTCCATAGCGCCGTACGAGGCGCGGAAAGCCTTGATAGTCTTCGTGTTCTCGCGCTGCTTGTCGCTGTCCGAGGTACTCTTGTTCATCCACTCCAGCAGCTCGTCGGGGAGCGTCTCCGCGCTGAACTCGCTGGCCTGTTTCGGCTTCTGCGCCATCAGCGCGCCGGCCATCAACAGCAATACGAATAGGACTGTATATCTTTTCATAGCGTTACTTTTTACATACTTATTCAAAGTGCAAAAATACCGCTTTTTCGCCTCTTCGCACGCACGCGTCATAAAAAGTTATCAATAGCTCCCCGTTTATAACCCCAATGCCCCCGTTTATAACCTCTTTTATAACCCCTTTTATGTCCTTTTATCACTCCTTTTTCACCTCCTTTTCACCCATCCCCCTCCGTCCCCCCTCCGTCCCCCCTCCGACTGTTCACCGGTTGTTTAACGGTTTTTAGTCGGAGCGGGGTCGGAGGGGGGACGGAGCGGGTACGGAGCGGGTGCCCTTTTTGTAAACAAATTTACCGATATCGGCAAAAAGTTGTATCTTTGCATCCGTATAAGTTGTTAAGAAGCAATGATAAATGACAAGAATAAAGACTGTTGCTGCTTGCTGAAATGTGGCGGATGCAGGTGGTTATGGCTCGTGGCGGGCGTTGTGGGTGTGCTGATTGTTGCCATCGCGGCCACCAGCGACCTTCCGTGGAGACTTTGCCTGTGGATGAGGGGCTGACGCGTAAGCTGGAATATGACAATACGGAGAGGATAACCCTTTGTGTCAGGGGTGCTGACAGCGCTGCCGTCGCCGACTATGCCGCCGGACTGTACGAGCAGGCTTTCGACACGCTGCAGCGCTTCGGCGACACTCTGTTTACCCGCGTGGCCGAGGTGCTGAGGGAAGAAGAAAGAGAGGTGGCGCTTGTCGCTATTGAGATTGACCTCGCGAGTCATACAAAGTATATGGATTTGCTGAACGGTGCGGAGTTGCCGCAGGCCCACAGGACTCCGTCGCGTGCTGCGGTGTTGCTATGGAGCCTCGTGGCTGGACTGCTGTTCGCCGTTGCCGTGTGTGTGCTGAAAGGAAGAAGAAAGAGTGATGAAGGTTGTTGACGACATAACACGTGTGATCTCTTCCAAGTGCAGCCAAATGGTTGCCTTCCTGGCCATGTATGTGCTGCTGGTCGTGGAGTACTACCGCTTTGTGTATCTGAACTATTACTACCTGATGGGCTTCGACTTCATGCTGGCGCCGGTGCCTATCGTTGCTGGCTTGTTTATGCTGGCCACTGCTGTCGCGCTGCTGTTCCTGTTGCCTGGCGAGGAGAAGGGCTCCTATACAGTGTCGATGATTGTGGCTGTACTGTTCTGCCTGCCGTCGATAGTGATGTATCAGATAGGTCGCATAACGCCCTTTATACCAATATACTCGCTGCTGTTCCTGGCTTTGCTCAGGCTGCCCCTGCTGGAGGTGCAGCAATGGAGGCTGCCGCGCATAGCGGTGAGATACCAACGCTGGATACTGCCGGCACTCTGCTGTCTGCTCCTGCTGCCGTTCCCCTTGGCATACGGGCTTGACGGCATAGACCTTTCGCTCTTCACGATGGGCGAGGAGACTTACGAAGTGAGGGCTGCGCTGGCATCCAAGGAGACGCCGCTGACGGCCTACCTTATGGGTCCTATGCGTATGGTGCTGCTGCCTATGGTGGTGGTCTACGGACTCATGGACCTGAAACGCAACTGGTGGATGACGCTGGTGGGTGTGGCCGGTACGCTGTTTCTCTTCTTGCTGAACCCGCAGAAGAGTATCTTCTTCGGCCTCTTCGTCGTGCTGGCCATGTACGCCTTCAAGAGCTACCGTGCCAAGGCTGGCATGATACTCTATGGCTTGTTGTCCGCCTGTCTGGTATCGGCGTTGCTCAATATTGCCACCGGCCACCTGATGGCAGAGTCGATAGTGCTGCGACGCTTGTTCTTCATACCCGCCATAGTGAGCGACAACTACTTCACCTTTTTCGACGGCCACCCGATGTTGCTGTCGCACAGCGTCCTTGGCCACTGGTATGACTACCCCTACCAGCTGGAGCCGTCGCGTATGATTGGCGAGATGATGTACAACCGCGCGGAGACCAACTGCAACACAGGCATTGTGGCTGACGGCTTTATGAACTTTGGCCACCTGGGCGCAGTGTTTTTTGTGGCAATAGCAGCCCTGTTTGTCAGGTGCGTCGATGGACAGCTCCGCAACCCGCGCTTCTTCGGCCTGCTGGCGTTGCTGGTCTATACGTTCCTCAACAGCGCCCTCTTCACCTCCATGCTCACCCATGGCGGTCTGATGTTGTTGTTGGCAGTCTGTTTCCTCATACCAACTAACGAGAAGTCATGATTAAACAGTTGCGCGAAAAGTTCGCCTCGAGCGAGTTCATAAAGAACAGCCTCACGCTGTCTGGCGGGGTGGCTATAGCCCAGGTGTTGCCGTTCCTTTTCTATCCGGTGCTGGGACGTATCTTCACCCCCGCGGAATTCGGCCTGCTGGCGGTGATAACATCCATAGTGTCGGTGCTCTCTGTCTTCGGCTCGGGCAAGTATGAAAGCGGTATACTGGTGGCGGAGGACAAGAAAGAAGCCGCCCATCTGGCCGCGCTGTCGGTGCTGGTGGGCTTTGTCATAATGGCTGTACTGTGGCCGATAGTGCAGGTGCTGTTTGGCGACAGGCTGTCGGCTTGGATGAAAGAGCCCGAGCTGTCGCGCTGGCTTTATGTGTGCCCGATATCGGCTTTCAGCATCATTGTCTTCAACGTATACAACGAGTGGTGTGTGAGGGAGAAATACTTCAAGGCACTGTCGGTGAACAAGATGGTCAACTCAGGCGCTATTACGCTGGGCAAAGTCTTTCTGGGCTTTGTGAAGCTGGTGAGCCAGGGACTCGTGATAGGCGATATGATTGGTCGCATTGTGTCGGCCGTGGGATGTGCCGTGAGGGCTATGATCAAGGATGGCGCCACTTTCCGCCAGGTGAGGATGCGCGGCATCGTGCAGAGTGCAGTCAAATACAAGGAGTTCCCGCTGTACAATATGCCGGGACGACTGCTCAACACTCTGGGACAGAGCATGCCGGTGCTGCTGCTGACGGCCTATTTCAGTTCCGATGAGGCTGGCCTGTTCTCGATGGCTACGATGGTGTTTGTGTTGCCGGTGAGCATTATTGGAAACACTCTCGGCGATGTCTACCGTCAGCGTGCCAATGAGGAATACAAGACCACGGGCCAGTGCCTGGGTAGTTTCGACAAACTGCTGAAGCTGACGTCGCTGATGGGCTTCGGGGCTTTGCTGGTATTTGTATGGATACTACCGTGGCTGATGCGCGTTATACTTGGTTCGGACTGGTATGTGGCGGGACAGTATGCGCAGATATTGGCACCGATGATGGTGCTGTCGTTCATAGCCAACCCGCTGAGCGGATTGTTTATAGTGGCCGACAAACTGCGCCAGTTCTTCTACTGGCAAGTGTTGTATGTGGTGGGCTCCACGCTGCCGCTGTGGCTGGGACATGTGCTTTTTGGTACTATAGAGGCTACCCTGATAGTATACGCTGTGGCTATGGGCGTTGTCTACCTGACGAGCATTGTTATGACGCGACGTTTTGCGAAGGGCGCATCGAAATGATGAGCAGGCAGTAGGCGAGGGCGATGAACTGGGTGCCCATCTGGCGGTTGAGCATCGCCTCGAAGACACATAAGCTTGATATTATGATTATGACAAGGACAGACAGCAGGTTGCGGCTGTTCTTGCACAGGGCTGTCACCATTGGCGCGAAGAGCATGAAAAGGAGCATCGTCAGCCCGAGGAGACCGGTCTGTAGGATGGTCTCGATGTACTCGTTGTGAGTGTTGTAGCCAATGTCGATGGCTCGTGTGTAGCCCCTCTGCTCGAAGGCATTGACGAGGTGCGGCATATAGTCGCCTGAACCATAGCCGAAGAGCAGGTGCCCACGGGTGGCCTTGGCACCGCATTCCCAGGCTAATACACGGTCATCCGGGTAATAGGTCTCGGTCCATGTGGTCAGAGCTATGAAACGGTCGAAAATAGATGGTACAGCGATATACAGGCCTGCGACAAGGACGACAGCCAAGGAGACGGTTATGATTGCCACCTTGTATTGTTTGCGGAAGAAAGTGAGATGGGCAAGGGCGGCGACGAACGCCAACGCAAGTGCTACGATACCGGAGCGCGAGGAAACGAGTGTCAGGTAAGCCAAAAGGGCTATGGCGGCAATAATTAAAGAGGGCCATTTGCGGCGCCGTTCGTTATGTGGAGTATTTAGGATCTGCGTGTAGAGGAAAACTATGGTGATGTCGATATACAATGCCAGATAGTTATGGTGCATCCCGAGAGGATCTTCTTCCCAGTTGCGTACTACCTCTAGAGGAGTCCCTTGCAAGAATTGTATGCCGCTGATGACGATGCAGATGGCGAAGCGCACAAGGAGCGCCGCTGAGAACACTTGGAATAGGGCGCGTATGCGTTCTTTTGTGAGGTATGAGGTGTCGCCGATGAGACAAATAGCCGGCAGCAGTATGAACCAGGCTTTCAGACCAGCCTTGAACCATCCTTCGGTTTGGTTCGCACTTATAAGGGCGGATATTACATATAATAAGCCGTAAGCTACCATGCTCCAGAGGCAGATCTTCTGGGGTGTTGAAAGCTGCGGGCGGAGAGGTCTAAGGGTGATTGTTTTGGTCAAGGATGCTATTGATAGTATAGATATGGCAATTATCCCGATACGCCACCAGAAAGCAATGGCCACCAAGGTCAGGCAGAGGGCTGCAAAGGTGATTTGTTCCTGTCGGCGTAGGCCATTGAAGAGGTTGCGTATCATGAGACTATTGTTTTAGGTATTGATACATTATCTCTATGGGATGCAGTGCGTGGTGGCCGGTACCGTCATATATTTGTTGGCGGCATGATGTGCCTGGGGCAGCGATATATGCCGGAATGTCGTGTGGCACAGAGGTAAGAGCTTTGCGGATAGTGGGGAAGAGGAGCATCTCGCCGATAGCGAGAGAGGTCTGATAGTGTTCTTTCTCGTAGCCGAAAGAACCAGCCATTCCGCAGCACGAGGATGGAATGACGTGCAGGTTGCATCCGGGCAGCAGACGCAGCATAGCGGCGGTCTTGTCGATGCCTACGAGTGACTTCTGGTGGCAGTGACCGTGAAGCCACACCTCGAGAGTAGAGTTGTTGAACTGGTCGGGAGTGATGTTGCCTTTGGCGACTTCGCGCATGATGAACTCGTCGTAGAGAAGGCAGTTGCGGCCTAACCGTTCGGCGTCGGCACGCATGTCGGCAGGAACCAAATCTGGGTATTCGTCGCGGAAAGAGAGAATGCATGATGGTTCGATGCCAACAAGTGGCGTCTCTTCCGTTATCTTGTCTTTCAGCATAGAGACGTTGCGCTTGGCGAAACGGGCAGCAGTATCGAGGCATCCTTTCGAGATAGCGGCGCGCCCACTCTCCACATGGCGTGGTATCTCAACGCGGTAGCCTAATTGGGTGAGTAATTGTGCGAAAGTGAGACCGAGTTGTGCTTCCTGAAAGTTGGTGAATTCGTCGGCGAACAAATATACTTTCCCCTTACTCAGCCTTGTTGTCTCGTTGTCTCGTTGTTTCGTCGCCTTGATTAGTTGACGCATGGTGCGTGGCGAGAGGGTAGGGATGGAGCGTTGCGGCGTGAAGGAGACGATATGCTTGATTATAGCCGACGAAAATTTCCATGAGGCTAATATATTGTATATAGGCCAGACGATATGGCCGAGACGTTCCACATCAGCCATGTGAGCCACCATCCAGCTGCGGAAGGGTGTGCCGTGCTTGTGGTAGAGCATCTGCAACACGCGGGCACGTATGGCTGTCATATCAACATTAGAAGGGCACTCACCGTGGCATCCTTTGCAAGCCAGACAGCTATAGAGCATCTCCTCAAGGGCTTTCGCTTCGGTTGTATCGGCGTTGTTTGGCAGACCGTGTGTAAGAATCTCGCGCAGTACATTGGCACGGGCACGGGTGGAGAGGAGTTCGTCGTGGGTGAGTTTGAAGGTGGGGCACATGGTGCCACCAATGACGTTGCTCTTGCGACAATCGCCAGCCCCGTTGCACTGCTCGATGGAGCACATAAGGTCGCGATCGGGACAATCGTACTGCTGGTTGACGTCATAGCGCAAGCTCTCGTCCATGGGTGGTGTGTCGACAATCTTGTGCATATTGAACACCCCATCAGGATCCCAGCATTGCTTCACCTCTCTCATGAGATTGTAGACCTCCTGACCGTAAACCAAGGGAATGAATTCGCCGCGCAGGCGCCCGTCGCCGTGTTCGCCACTTAGGCTGCCGCGATATTTGCGGACTAGCATGGCTGTTTCTTCGGCTACCTGTCGGAAGAGGTGGCGGTCTTTGGGTTGTTTGACGTCAAGGATGGGACGCAGGTGCAGCTCTCCGGTGCTTATGTGGCCATAATAGACGCAGCTGAGCCCGTGACGTTGCATCATCTGTTCGAACTCTTCGAGATACTCGGGCAGTCGTTCTGGAGCGACGGCGGTATCCTCAATCACGCCGATAGGTTTGCGGTCGCCCTTGACGCTGGTGAGCACACCGAGACCGGCTTTGCGCAGTGCCCACACACGACTGATATCGTCGTTGTATACGCGACTGCAGTGGTAAGACAAACCACTTTCCAGAAGGTCGTGCTCGAGGGCGTCGGCCTGCTGGTCGATGTTGGCACCGTTGAACTCTGCAATCAATAAGGCTTCGGGCTCTCCCTTGATAAAGAATTGGTTGCTTTGTTGAGAATGATTGTTGCGGCAGAGCTCCAATATCTTGCCATCCATAAGCTCTATGGCTACCGGATTATGCTTTAGGGCAATCAGGTTGGCACGGTAGCTGTCGGGTAGCGAATGACAATGAGCACAGAGTACCATCTTCTCTTTGGGAGGTAGTGGGTCGAGCGACAGCTTGATGGCGGTAATAAAAGCCAATGTTCCTTCACTGCCGCAGAGGAGGTTGCAGATTGCCTGATTGCTTGATTGCTCGATTGTCTGTATGGCCTCGTCAATAGCATAACCGCAACTACGGCGGCGCAGAGATATATCAGGGAAGTTGTCGGCTATTATTTGGCCTATATGTGGATTGTTAGCCCACCCATGCAATTGGGCAAGTATCTTGTTTAGAAGAGTATTGCCGTTATCATGGCTAGTGGTGTCAAAGTGAGAACCGTCGCTGAGTATACCTTTGAGTGCTATTACATGATGGCGTGTGCTGCCATAGACGAGCGAGTGGGTGCCGCATGAGTTGTTTCCCACCATTCCTCCGATGCAACAGCGGTTGCTGGTAGAGGTTTCAGGACTGAAGAAGAGCCCATGGGGCTCAAGAAATTTGTTGAGCTCGTCGCGTACCACACCAGGCTCTACCCACACCCAGCGCTCTTCTTGGTTGAACTCAAGGATATTGTTAAGATGACGGCTGATATCTACTACAATACCGTTGCCTACAACCTGCCCGGCAATGCTGGTACCGCCAGCACGTGGTATAAGATGAGTTCCGCGACGCCGTGCTTCAGAGATGAGTTCTATAATGTCGTCCTCGCTTTTGGGGTAGGCAACACCAAGTGGCATCTCACGATATATAGAAGCATCGGTAGCATAGGCTATACGATGCAGGCTATCGGTCAGTATTTCCATGACAAGATATTCTGAATGATTTTCTCGGCAGCATGGCCGTCGCCGAAAAGTGGAGGAAAGATTACGTGACGGTGAGCCAGACTGGCGTAAGCATCAACGATTCGCTGATAATCGGCATCGGCAATGATTCCAGCTTCATGATTCACTATCTCTACCCATTCGGTCTCGGGCCGCAATATTATGCACGGGCGACCGAAGAAGAATGCTTCTTTCTGTACACCGCCGCTGTCGGTCATCACCAACAGTGAGTTCTGCTCCATTAGCGTCATTTCGAGGAACGAGAAAGGTTTCTTTACCTGTATCAATGGCTCACTGTCGATTAGTAGACGGTGTCGCTCGGTTAGTTTGTTGCGAGTGCGAGGGTGCAGAGGCAGTATAATGGGGATGCTGTCCTTATGTGCTATATCAACGAGAGCTTGCAGAATCTGTTCTAACCGTTGAGGGTTATCGGTGTTGCTGTCGCGATGTACGGTGGCAAGGATATATCCTTCTTTCTGCAATCCAAGACGCTCCATGATGTCGCATCTTTCTGCAGCCACATTGGCGAAATAGATGCTGTTGTCGTACATCACGTCGCCACAATTGATTACTTTCCGGTGTAAACTTCTGTGGTTGCCAAAGAAGCCTTCCTCGCGTAGGTTGTCTACAGCAGTTTGTGTGGGAGCGAAAAGCAGTGTGGAGAGTTGGTCACAAACAATGCGGTTGACCTCTTCGGGCATTGCACGGTTATAGG
The DNA here is from genome assembly GCA_900320975.1 of uncultured Bacteroidales bacterium. Lineage (GTDB taxonomy): Bacteria > Bacteroidota > Bacteroidia > Bacteroidales > P3 > Colimorpha. The sequence continues at coordinate 30,762 of ONUE01000010.1, forward strand.
AGCGTAAGCCTGCTTCAATATGGAAAATTGGTACATGAAGCTTTGATGCAGCAATGGCACCGGCCAACGTGCTGTTGGTGTCACCGTAAAGGACGATACCGTCGAACTTTCTACTCATCAACACCTCTTCAATGCCGACAATCATTTTGGCTGTTTGCTCTCCGTGAAGGCCCGAACCTACAGCTAGATTGAATTCTGGATGCGGTATGGCCAACTCGTCGAAAAAGACTTGCGACATGTTGGTGTCGTAGTGTTGCCCAGTGTGCAGAATATGCTCTTTTACGCTATCTGAAAAACCATTGCTGATAGCGCGGCTGACGGCGGCGGCTTTTATTATCTGCGGACGGGCTCCTATGACGGTGAGCAGGTGCATTGGTTAACGCATTACGTAATCGATGAACTGTTGAGAGAGCGCGTGATATTCGAGGTTCTCTGTTGCATATTTCAGACCTTTTGCACCCATGTCCTTGCGATCTTCTTCAGACATATTGGCCAATGTAACAATGGCGTCGCGAACTTGCGAGGCATTCTCGGCCTCCACCTGAATGCCGCAGCCGACGCGTTCTACTTCGCAGCCGGGTTCGTCTACGGATTTGACAATGGGCTTGGCGGCCAGCATATAGTCGATAATCTTATTGAAGGAAGTGCCGTAGCGGTGCAGGGTGCTGTGTATGCCGCCTGCATAGCAGATGTCGAATTGCTGCAAGAGTTTGGGGATGCAGTTCTTGTCTATGGGTGGCAGGAAGAAAACATTGGAGAGATTCTCGCTCTGGGCCTTTGTCACCAGTTGCGCCTTCTGTGGACCGTTGCCGACGAGGACGAATGCTAGATTGCTACGTTCTTTGAGTAGGCCAGCGGTATCCAACAGCACGTCCATTGCAGTAGACTGTGTGTGGCCACCGGCAAAGCCGACAATTATCTTTCCTTCTTGATGGAGGCGTGTCAGTAGTTCTTCATGCTCTTTTGGAATGGAGATATTGTCGATGTTCTCCCATTCTTCCTTGAGGTACCCATTAGGTACGCAGCAGAAGCGGTCTTCGGAAAGTCCGTGACGCTGCATGTGAGGGAAGGCTTTGTCGAGGATAGAGACCACCATATCGCAATGACGGTAGGCATAGTTCTCGCAGTGTTGCAGCATGAGGATGAAAGGATGTTTTCGGGAGTAGCCGCCGATGGTTATTACAGACAGAGGCCACAGGTCGTGCACTTCATAGACCAGCTTGGCTCCGGTGCGGCGTGCGATATAGTGACAAGGGTAGAGATCAAAAGTATAGACCGACGAGGCAATGACAATGTCTGGCTTGAAGTCTATCAGCTCGCGGCTGTGCTTGTAAACCTGACAGCAGAACTGGAACATGGAGAGGACGCGCTTGATGCCGTTGCCCTCGTAGTGTGTTGTTGGTAGCCAAAGGTAGTTGATGCCTTCCAGTGTCTCGTGACCCACAGGAGGCTGTACCTTACGTAGGTGTGAGAAAGCGGCGCCGACTACTGTCACACGGTGTCCCATGCGGACCCACTCGCGGGCCATATAGTAGGAGCGGAACTCCATACCATACTGCGGAGCGCCGGCGTAGTGGCTTATCATCAAGATGTTCATGGGGTTTACTCTGTATTGCTTAACCTAAGTATTTCCTGAATTTGCGGGCAATACCTTCGTAACGCTCGAGCCAAGACATCGGGTAGTCGGTGTGCTGTTTCGCGGGTAAAGCGACGATGCGGTCGAACTCCTGACGGGAGATGCCGAAATAGTCGGCCAGAAAATTCATATCCTGTTCCTTGAGCTCTTCACTGATATATGCAGGCTTCTTTAGCTCGGCGAGGGCTTCGTCTCTCGTCATCTGTCCGTCGACCACGAGGCTAGAAAGATGCGATTTGCGCTTGTCGAAGTTGTATTTGGTAGGCAGATAGTAGCACTGAAGGAAGCGGCAGAGGATGCTCTCGTAGTGCTTGCCACCGTAGTAGTTGTAGTCAGAGAACTCCTTTAACTCGGCCAAAACGCGCTCCTTGTTGTAGTCGACATAATTGAGAGGGTAGAAGGAGGTGATTTTGGAGAAGTAACGCCAGCCGATATAGGCAGACCAAAGGTTGCCAACGCGAAGTTTGTTAATGGGCTTCGTCCCGAATTGTTTATGGATAGCCAGAAGGTGTGTCTTGTCCATTGCATTGATACCTGTTGAGCGCTCCAGAATGCTCTCGTGTGCGAAATTGGCGCCGCTCAGCGAATATTTTATGCCATATTTCTTGGTGATATCGTGCAGGGCCTGAATGAGCAGGTTGTCCTGTGGTACAGCAAGATTTGGTACAGATGCTTTGAAGAAAGCGAGCATCAGGTCAGCATACTGTTCCTTGTCAGGACAGACGTTGATGAGTTCCACTTTCGCCTTTTCGCAGAGGTTCTTGATATTCTGTTTCGCAATCTCGGTGTCTAAACCATCGTCAATATGAACTGCAAGCATACGGAGGCCATACTTGTAGCCCAAATATATAACGTAAGAGGAATCGAGACCGCCGGAGACGCCCACGATACAGTCGTATTCCTTTCCTTCTCCCTCTTTCTTCAGTTTCGCCATCAAGGCGTCTAACTTTTTCTTTCCTTCTTCGTTCGGGAAATACTCATGCTCTTTTCGAGCCAATACATCGCTACAGTAATTGCAATGTCCCTGTTCGTCAAAAGTAATTGTTGTGTCTGATACATTATCCATAACACAACGCGTACAGCACTGATAATTCATCCTATTATGTTGTTTTGTTTATATTTCAATTTTATCTTTTTGCTTACACCCCATCTCATACTCTTCTCTCGTCCATCTCATACTTATCTCATACTTCTATAGGCCTCCTCTAATACCCTGCTTTCCTGTTCCCAACAGAGCTCCTCTTTTGCCTTTATAAGATTGACCTTGCAGCTGTTGTAGAACTCTTTGTCGTTGCGCATTTTCATTATAGCAGATGCAATTTCGTCAGCATTGTCTGGGTTTGCACATATTCCCACACCGTAGTCGTCGATAACACGCTTGATCTCTGGGAAGTCGCTACCTATTACCGGCGTCAGCGCCTGTATGTTTTCGAACAGTTTGTTAGGCAGTGAGAGATAGTAGCTTCTGCAGACATTCTCTATCATTACGAGGCCAACATCGGCCATACCGACGTATTTGTAGAGTTCGTGGTGAGGTACAGCCTTGTGGAAGAATACTCTCTCTTTAACACCGCATTCCTCGGCCAGCCGTTCATACGCCTCCTTCTCGTCAGATACAGCATTGCCTAAGATGATTAGCACCGTCCCTTCGGTTTTTGCAATAGCCCGAATGTCGTTCTCGATACCGCGTCCTTCGGACAGCACGCCGTGATACATGCAGATTAAGGTATCCTGCGGTAAATTGTACTTCTGCAGAAACATACGGCGATTTTCAGCAATGGCGTCTGAGTCCAACTTCCAGTTCTCTGGAATGTTTCGTACCACGATAGGGCGTTCTTTGAGACTGTGCAACTCTTGTACGGCATCGGCGATGGAATCGTTCACCATGATAGAGAAAGCGCAGCGACGCATAAGGAAACGTTCCATATGCTTTATCAGAAAGCGCAGAATTCCACTTCTATGGTCCACTCGCTCGCACTCGAACTCATGTGAGTCGTACACCAGCATCGGTTTCTTACGCATCCCCAAAGTGGAAAGCCAGCCGATGAAGAGGTAAGCGATATCGTGGCAACTTATAACATCGGCCTTCATACGGCGTGCTTCGAGAGCCCAAGGAATTTGGCAGAAGAGTCGGTTGAGGGCGGTACTTTTGATAGCTGGAGCCAGCGGATTGACATCCTTCCATACTGCTTTCTCCACGGGAAGAGAGAATAGGCTGTTGTTCTCTGTTTTGCGGCCGAGCACACAAATCTCGAACCCAAGAGACCGGACTACCTCGATTTCTCGTTCATCGCGACTTTCATTCATAAAGTCGCTGCCAAGTATCTTCAAAAACCTCACTTTGTGAAGAAGTTCATAATGTTCTCAATAACCACATCCTGCACTTCGTGTGTTAGCTCCGTGTGTATGGGGAGCGACAGCACACTGTAAGCGCACTCTTTGGCGTTGTCAAGTGTCTCTCCGGCCCGTGTGATAGGCTTGAAAGCCTCCTGCTCCTGCAGAGGTAGCGGGTAGTATATCATGCTCGGCACACCGTAATCGGCAAGATACTGCTTCAACTCATTGCGGCGACCGTTTTTCACTCGCATGGTGTATTGGTGATAGACATGTGTGCTGTTGGTCGCCTTACGGGGAGTCATAATGTACTCCTCATTCGGGTCGAAAGCCTTGAGCTTGTCGGTGTAGTAAGCGGCAGCGTCGTAGCGGGCCTTGCAGTATTCGTCGAGATGCCCGAGTTTCACATCCAGAACAGCCGCCTGTATGGTATCGAGGCGAGAGTTGCAGCCGATAACCTTGTGGTGATATTTCACCTGCTGGCCGTGGTTGGCAATCATACGAATCCTCTCGGCCAGCTTGTCGTCATTGGTGAGCAGCGCTCCTCCGTCACCATAGCATCCGAGGTTCTTCGAAGGGAAGAAACTGGTGCAGCCGATGGTGCCCATCGTGCCGGTTTTCTTGCGGTGTCCGTCGTTGAAGGTATAGTAGGCGCCTATGGCTTGTGCGTTGTCTTCAATGACATATAACCCATACTCCTTTGCAAACGCCAGAATAGGCTCCATATCGCAACTCTGGCCGAAAAGATGCACGGGGATGATGGCTTTAGTCTTCGGGGAGAACCCTTTCTTGATATTCTCCACAGTGACGTTGAAAGTACGCGGGTCTACATCCACCATAACGGGGGTTAGCCCCAGCAGGCCAATCACTTCGGCGGAAGCCACATAGGTAAACGCAGGAACTATGATCTCGTCGCCAGGTTTCAGGTCGAGAGCCATAAGGGCAATCTGCAGTGCGTCGGTGCCGTTGCCACAGGTCACCACATGGCAGCCTCCCATATACTGGCTTAAGTGCTCGGTAAAACTCTTGACGGCAGGCCCGTTGACGAAGGCACTGCTGTCGATTACCGCCTGAATGCCTTTGTCGACCTCTTCTTTTATCTTGAGGTATTGACCCTTGAGGTCAACCATCTGTATCTTATCCATGGTGCGTTAGTATTTCATGTCGTCCCAACCGAACGGGTGCGGAGCCAGCGGCATCTTGGCCAGCGGGTGGTAGTCACCCTTCAGTCCGATTGGTGTCGAGTGGCGAATGTCACTTACTATCTGTATGCAGTTGCGAGCCTCACTGATGCGGAAACCTCTGCCGGCCAGTATTTCCTGATAGCTCTTGGTGTGCAGCTCGGTGAATCCCTGGCTGAACTCGAACTCATCGCCGTCAATCATGATGGTGCGGTAGGTCTTCTTTTCGCCCTGCACAGCATTGGGTGGCAGGCAGGCGGCGTTGATGCTTAGGAAGTAGCGCACTCTTGCATTCTTCAGGCGCAGGAAGCCCGCCACACGGTCGTGACTCATCACATGCACGATATTCTCCTGCACGGGTCCGAATATCCACTGCAGCATATCATAGAAGTGAACGCCGATATTGGTGGCCACACCGCCGCTCTTGTGCACATCGCCTTTCCACGACGAATAGTACCATTTGCCGCGCGAGGTGATATAGGTCAGGTCTACATCGTATACCTTGTCTTTGGGACCTTCGTCGACTTTCTTCTTCAATGCCACAATGGAGTCGTGCAGACGTAGCTGCAGAATGGTGTAGGCCTGATGTCCGGTCTCTTTCTCCAGCTCTATGAGGTTGTCTATGTTGTAGGGGTTAAGCACCAGCGGCTTCTCACAGATGACATTGCATCCTAGGCGAAGGCCATAGCGAATGAAGGCGTCGTGCGTATAGTTTGGTGTGCAGATGGAGAGCCACTGGAGCGGGTTGTCGGTGCGCTGCTGCTTGGAGCAGTAGCGGTCGAACTGCTCTTGCTCGGTGAAAAACGAGCAATCGGGGAACGAACTGTCCAGTCGTCCCACGCTGTCGAACTTATCGTATGCTGCCAGCAGATTATTGCCGGTATCAGCTATAGCTTTCAGATGTCGCGGGGCAATGTATCCTGCCGCCCCGATTAAAGCAAAATTTTGCATTTCAACTTTCATTTTTCGTTTTCAATTCCCTACAGTCTTCCGTCCACCAGATCTCTCGGCATGATGGCTTTCACGTCAAAAATAACGTGTGTCTTCTCCAGTAGCTTGTCGAAGTCAATCTCCATTTCGCGGAATTGGCGGTGGGCCACAGCCACGATGGCTGCGTTGTACTTATCGTTCGGCAATTCGTTGACGATGTCGATGCCGTACTCGTGTTTCACTTTCTCCGGCGAAGCCCAGGGGTCGAATACTGTGATGTTCACGTTGTACTCCTGCAGGGCGTGGTAGATGTCTATCACGCGGGTGTTGCGCACATCTGGGCAGTTCTCCTTGAAGGTGAAGCCCATGATGATGATTTTCGAGCCCAGCACCTGTATGCCTTTCTTGAGCATCAGCTTGATGGTGCGGTCGGCCACATAGGCTCCCATGCCGTCGTTCATGCGACGTCCGGCGAGGATAATCTCGGGGTTGTAGCCCAGACGCTGGGCGCACTGTGCCAAGTAGTAGGGATCTACTGAGATGCAGTGACCACCAACCAGACCGGGGTTCATCTTTATGAAGTTCCACTTGGTGCCGGCGGCTTCCAGCACGTCGTAGGTGTCGATGCCCATCAGCGTGAATATCTTCGACAGCTCGTTGACGAAGGCTATGTTGATGTCGCGTTGGCTGTTCTCAATCACCTTAGCTGCTTCAGCGACCTTGATGGTCGGCGCCTTGTGGGTGCCGTTGATGAGCACGGCGTTATATACGTTGTCAATTAACTCGGCTACTTCGGGAGTGGAACCCGAGGTGATCTTCAGTATCTTCTCCACGGTGTGCACCTTGTCGCCAGGGTTGATGCGCTCGGGGCTGTAGCCTGCAAAGAAGTCAGTATTGTATTTCAATCCGGAGACTTTCTCCACCACCGGCAGACATTCGTCCTCGGTCACGCCGGGGTACACGGTCGACTCGTATACCACGATGTCGCCTTTCGATATCACTTTGCCGACCACCTCGCTGGCTCCGTAGAGCGGCGTCAGGTCGGGGTTGTTGTTGATGTCCACCGGAGTGGGCACTGCAACCACGTAGAAGTTGCATCCTTTGATGTCGTCCAGCTTGGCTGTGCAGCGGAATCCGTGATTCTTGATGGCGTCCTGTAGCAGCTCGTCGCTCACCTCGAGGGTGGCATCGTGTCCGCCCATCAGGGCTTCTACGCGTGCTGCGTTCATGTCGTAACCCACAGTGGGGAACTTTGTGGAAAACAATCTGGCCAATGGCAGGCCCACATAGCCTAAGCCAATGACGGCAATACGAATGTCTTTAGTATCCATAATGTGTTATATTGTGCCAATATATTGCAGAGCATCAATTTGTTGTATGGCTGCTCCTTTGTTTATATATATTTATTTCCTTTGCAAAAATACAAAAAAATCCATACACACAAAAAAAAAAGTTGTACTTTTGCATTTTAAAACGTGTTAATTGGTAAATCATGTATTACATTATCGCAACCGCTGCTATCATCGCAATTGAATTGCTGTACTTCTTCTTTGCCAAGAAGTTCCATATCGTCGACCGCCCCAACGAGCGCAGCTCCCACCAGCGTGTGGTACTCCTCGGCGCCGGCGTTATCTTCTACTTGGCTATGCTGTTCTACTCTTTCACTAACGGGATACCATACCCTAACTTCCTCATCGGTCTCAGCGCAGTGGCTATTATCAGCTACATCGACGACTTACGCCAGTTGCCCGCATGGCTGCGCCTCTTTGCCCAGCTTTTTGCCATTATAATAACCTTCTGGACCGATGCCAACACTCTTGAAATATGGCAGATTGTCTTGCTTGTCGCGGTCTTTGCCGTTATCCTTAATATTTATAATTTCATGGATGGCATCAATGGTATGCTTGCCGCCTATTCGCTCGTCGTCGTGGGCTCTCTCGCTTATATCGACATCTTTGAATATCGTTTCATCGAGCTTCCGCTCATCGTCACTGTGCTGATTTCTATCCTCGTCTTCGGCTTTTTCAATTTCCGCAAAAATGCACGTTGCTTCTCCGGCGACGTAGGAAGCATCTCCATGGGTTTGATTATTCTGTTCCTGATTGTGCGTTATGTGCAGGCCTTGCCTGATAATGGAGAGAATGTCAGCCGTCTCTGCTTCATCATCGTCTTCCTCGCCGACGGCGGCCTCACCATCGCCAAGCGCTTCCTCTCCGGACGCAATATCCTTGCCGCCCACCGCGAGCATGCCTACGAGACTATGGTCAACGACCTCAAGGTGCCGCACCTCTATGTCTCTGGCGGTTATGCGTTGCTCCAGCTGATAATCAATATTGGCTACATCATGGTTGCCGACAAGAACTTCTACACACTTATTGTGGCATTCTTGCTTGTCCTCGCCTACGGACTGTTCTTCTTCTTTGGCAACCGCAGCGGCAAGGTTCACCCTGTGGTATAACTACTGGGAAATATACAAAAAAGAAAAGAAGGCCATTCGGTCTTCTTTTTTCTTGGTGCCCGGAACAGGACTTGAACCTGCACATCTTTCGATACACGCACCTGAAACGTGCGCGTCTACCAATTCCGCCATCCGGGCGTCTTGCTTTTTTTTTGTTTCAGGTTTGTGCCCAGGACAAGACTTGAACTTGCACCGCCTATGGCGACTACCCCCTCAAAGTAGCGTGTCTACCAATTCCACCACCTGGGCAAAAAAGCAGCCTGGCAAAATAATTTTTTAATATTTTTTGCAACACTCTGGTATATAGTGCTATATTTTTCTATAGTCCCCAGATTTGCCAGCTTATTTCTGCCTGTTTGCGGAGCATTTTGAGCCCATTTTTGACCTTTGCGCCGCAAGCTGCTGCTTCTTGCATGAGTAATGTCTGTGATGGGTTGTATATCAGGTCGTAAACCAATAGAGTGGAGAGTGAAGAGTGGAGAGTGGAGAGCATTATCGGAGATGCGTCGACATCTGGATACATGCCCACAGGGGTGGACATTGACAATAAGGATATCCCTGTTTTGTAGGGACTTCTCCCCGCGTAAGTACTCATACCCAACGGCATTCTCATGCTGCTCCGGATTGCGGCTAACGAACAGGTATTCAAGTCCAAGCTGCTTCAGGGCGTATGCCACAGCTTGCGCTGCTCCGCCAGTGCCGAGTATATATGCGGATGGTGTGGAGTGCAGGGTGGTGAGCCACTCTTCCAGAGTCTGTTGGAAGGCCGGTGCATCGGTGTTATGCCCGACGAGGCGCCCCTCTTCCACGCTCACGCAGTTCACTGCGCCGATTGCCGCCGCCGTGTCGTCCAGCGCGTCCAGCAGCGGTATAACTTCCTGCTTGTAAGGTATGGTGACATTGAAGCCGCTGATGTGCTTCTCTTCGACCCACTGCCGCAGGCCGTCGAGTGTCTCCATCTCGTAGAGCCCATAGCAAGCATCTTTGAAGCCTTGCGCCTCAAAGAGTTCCTGCGACAG
>ONUE01000062.1 GCA_900320975.1 uncultured Bacteroidales bacterium
AAAATACACCATTATGAGAAAACACATTGTTGCCGGCAACTGGAAGATGAACCTCACCTTCACGGAGGCCGATGAGCTGCTCGACGAGCTGATGAGCGAACTGGAAAAGGTAGAACTGCCCCGTGACGAGAAGGTCATCGTCTGCCCGCCGTTCCCCTATATCGAGATGGCCAGCGACTATGCCAACGACAGCTACTTCGCCGTCGGCGCTCAGAACGTCAGCGACCAGGAGAAGGGCGCCTACACCGGCGAGGTGAGTGCCGCCATGCTCGAGAGCTGCGAGATTGACTACTGCATCGTGGGCCACTCCGAGCGCCGCGCCTACTACGGCGAGACCGACGCCCTCGTCGCCGCCAAGGTGGACAAGCTGCTGGAGCACAACCTCAACCCGATAGTGTGCGTGGGCGAAGTGCTCGAGGAGCGTGAGGCCAACCGCCAGTTCGACGTGGTGAAGACGCAGGTCGAGAAGGGCCTGTTCCACCTCGACGCCGAGAACATCAAGAAGATAATCATCGCCTACGAGCCCGTGTGGGCCATCGGCACCGGCAAGACCGCCACGCCCGAGCAGGCGCAGGAGATCCACGCCTATATCCGCTCGCTGCTGGCCGAGAAGTACGGCAAAGAGGTGGCCGACGAGATCAGCATCCTCTACGGCGGCAGCTGCAAGCCCAGCAACGCCAAGGAGCTCTTCGCCTGCCCCGACATCGACGGCGGCCTCATCGGCGGCGCCTCGCTGAAGGCCAAGGACTTCATGGGAATAGTCACAGCTTTCTAAATTATAAAACGGCGAATTAAACGAATTAAGCGAATTGCTACGCAAGTCAATTACAAGCTAATTACTCGAATTATCGAGTTTGACAATTCGAGTAATTAGCTAATAATACAAGTCAGGCTAAATTCGTTTAATTAGCATAATTCGCCGTTAAAAAGATGAGTTTCGAGCGTTTCATAGCACGGAGGTTTATGCCACGCAGGGGCCGTGAAGGCGGCTTCTCGGGGCCTTTGTCGTCTATCGCCGTGGTGGGCATAGCCCTCGGCGTGGTGGTGATGGTGATGGCCGTGAGCATACTGCGCGGCTTCCAGGGCGACATCAGCGGCAAGGTGGCGGGCTTCGGCAGCCACATGACGGTCACCAGCTTCGCGCCCAGCGAGGCCTATGCCGACAACCCCGTGGCTGTGGACAGCAGCCTGCTGGAGGCCCTGCGCAGCGTACCCGGCGTGCGCCACGTGCAGTGCTTCGCCACCAAGGGCGGCATGGTGAAGACCGACGAGCAGATATACGGCATCCTCTTCCGTGGCCTCGACAAAGGCTACGACACGAGCTTCTACCACAGCTGTCTCGTGGAGGGGCGGCTGCCGGTAGTCGGAACGCAAGACAGCACCTCTGCGGCAAGCAACGACGTGCTCATCTCCACAACCATAGGCAGCAAGCTGGGCCTGAAGGTTGGCGACAAGATGCGCACCTATTTCTGGAGCGGCGACAACTATCGCTCTCGGGCGTTCACCGTCTGCGGCATCTACAACACCGACCTCGCCGAGATGGACGAGCTGTATGTGGTGGGCGACCTGCGGCAGGTGCAGCGCATCGAGGGCTGGGGCGACAGCCTGGTGGGCGGCTATGAGTTGCTGGTCAGCGACTTCGACAACCTCGACGCTACGGCGTCCTGTGTGGCCGGAGTGCTGCCCTACGACCTGCAGCTGCGCACCATCGTGGAGCAGCACCCCGCGCTGTTCTCGTGGCTCGACCTGCTGAACGCCAACATAGCGCTGATACTGACCATCATGTGCCTGGTGAGCGCTGTGGCCATAGTGTCGGCACTGCTGATAATGATCTTCGAGAAGAGCGCCACCATAGGGCTGCTGAAAGCCCTGGGGGCCTGCAATGCCGCAGTGCGGCGCATCTTCATGCTCAAGGCCGCAGGCCTGATAGCCACGGGCGTGGCCATAGGCAACGGCGTGGCGCTGGCGCTGAGTGTGGCACAGAGCCACTGGCACCTGCTGACCCTCGACCCAGAGAGCTACTCGATGGCCTACGTGCCGGTGGAGATAGACCCGTGGGTGTATGTGGCCGTGAGCCTCGGGACACTGGCGGTGTGCGTGGCGGCATTGCTGCTGCCCGCGGCACACATAAGCCGCGTGAGCCCCGCAAAGACGATGAGGGTTGAAGGGTAAGTGAAAAGTGAAAAGTGAAAAATGAAAAGTGAAGCAGGTTGAATATGTTGAAAAGTAGATTAAAGCTGATAGTATTGTCGTTGACCATAGCGCTGGCGCTGCTGGCGTTGTGGCAGGTGCAGCGTATTGCGAAGCAGGTGCGCGATAGCGAGGAGGCCAAGGTGCGCCTCTGGGCGTCGGCCATAGGGCAGCGCAACCAGATGGCTGCCGCCACAGCACACTTCTTCCAGCAGGCCACCCTCGACGAGCATCGCAAGATGCAGCTCTACACCGACATCCTGCAGTCGTTCAACGACCCCGACTTGAGCACCGACCTCAAGTTCAGCCTCGCCTACGTCAACTATATCGTTGACAGCAGCAACACCCCCATCATCATCACCCGCGCCCGCGACAGCATCATCACGGTGCCGCAGGAGCTCGCCGGACAGAAGCTCGAAGGGGAACTGCTGGAGGAATACAGCAAGAACCCGCCCTTCAGATACCGCATCTGGGGCATGCCCATGACGCTATACTACAAGGAGTCGGAGTACTACACGCAGCTGCGCGAGGTGCTCGCGGGCTTCACTATGTCGTTCCTGACGGACATCACGCAGAACTCTGTGCTGGTGCCCGTGGTGATTGTCGACAGCAGCCACACCAAGGTGCTGGCCTACGGTAACCTCGGAGAGGATGATGCATGGGCAGACTCATCATTCATCACCAATCATTCATCATTATTCAACAACGACCCCATAGAGATCACGCTGCCCGACGGCCATCTGGCATACGTCTACTACTCGTCCACGCCCCTGCTGCGCTCGCTGCGCTGGCTGCCGCTGTTCTACTTCTTCATCGCCATAGTGCTGATAGTGGTGAGCTACTACCTCTTCCGCACGGCGCGCTCGGCGGAGCAGAACCGCATATGGGTGGGCCTGGCCAAAGAGACGGCGCACCAGCTGGGCACACCGCTGAGCTCGCTGAGCGGATGGGTGGAATACCTGAAGGGCAAGGAGTTCACCGAACAATATGCCGCCGAAGTGGAGAAAGACCTGAAGCGGCTGGAGACCATCACGCACCGCTTCTCGAAGATAGGCTCCACGCCGGAACTCAAGGAAGAGGACGTGCGCGAGGCCACGATGGCGGCAGTGGAGTACCTGCAGAGCCGCGCCCCGAGGCGTGTGAAGTTCAACGTCACCTTCCCTGAGAATGAATCCTTTGTGGTGCCGCTGAACAGCTACCTCTTCCAGTGGGTGGTGGAGAACATCTGCAAGAACGCCATAGACGCTATGGACGGCGCTGGCGACATCACGGTGGTGGCCTCGCAGGACGCCCGCCGCATATACATAGACATCAGCGACACCGGACGCGGTATGTCGTCGGCGGTGCAGAAGCACATCTTCGACAGCGGCTTCACCACGAAGACCCGCGGCTGGGGCCTCGGTCTGCCGCTGGCCCGCCGCATCATCAACCAGTACCACCGTGGACGACTGTATCTGAAGTTCAGCGTCCCCGGACAAGGGAGCTGCTTCCGCATAGAGCTGAAGAAGAAATAAAATCAGGAATTAGATATTAGGAATTGTGAAGAAGATAGTTTTTATAGGCATTATTGGGCTAATGGGCATTATGGGCGCAACGGCGCAGGAGACTGTGAGGATGACGCTCGACAGCTGTCTGCGGTATGCGCATGAACATAACCTGCAGGTGCAGACAGCCATACTGAACCAGCAGTCGTCGGAGGCGAGCCTAAGTGGCGCCAAGATGCGCTTCCTGCCGTCGGTCAGCGCGTCGGCCTCGCAGGGATGGTCGTGGGACAGCCAGTTCAGCCGCAACACACAGTACGGTGTGAACGGCAGCCTGACGCTCTTCAACGGGCTCTCTAACCTGCGCACACTGCAACAGAGCCGCCTGAGCAACGACCAGAGCACCCTCAAGGTGAAGCAGACTGAGAACAGCGTCGACATACAGATTATGCAGGCTTACCTCTCCATACTGATGAACCAGGAGAAGCTCAGCTACCAGAAGGAGGTGCTGGAGACCAGCCGCCAGCAGAAGCTGGAGGGCGAGGTGAAGCACCAGGTGGGGCGCATACTGGAGAGCGACTATATGCTGCTCGACGCCAACTACACGGCGGCGGAAGCCGACCTGGAGAACACAAGGCTGGCCATAGAGGACGCCCTCTCCGGATTGGCCGACATACTGGTCTGGCCGACATGAAGCTGGAGGTGGTGCCCTCAACGGACACGCTGCGTGCCACCGACCGCACGGTGCCGCTGCACGACAGCGTGATGGCTCAGGCACAGCGCTCGATGCCCGACTGGCAGATTAGCGAGATGGATGTCGACCTGGCGCGCATCAACGTGCGCCTCGCCGGGAGCTCCTTCATGCCCTCGCTGAGCCTCAACGCCGGATACGGCGGTATGTGGCTGCCAGGCAGCGCCACAGGCAACGCGATAGAAGACAACAGCAGCCTGACGCTGGGCTTGAGCATACCCATCTTCGACAAGGGGAGCAGCGTAACACAATACAAGCAGAGCAAGATAGCCTTGCAGCAAGCCGAACTGCAGCACCAGCAGACCCTCCTGGACCTCGGCGCGCAGATTGACGACCTCTACCTCACCGCGCAGCAGGCGCTGAACCGCTACCGCGCCAGCGAAGCCCTATGCGAAGCCTACCACGCCAGCTATGAGGTATATGTGCTGAAATATGCCGAGGGCGCTATAACCACGGTGGAACTCCTCCAGCAGCAGGACCGCTACCTGTCGGCACTGAACGACTACCTGCAAAGCAAGTACAACTACCTGCTGGCAGAGAAGCAGCTGGATATCTATACCGGAAAAGAAATAAAACTCTGATATGAAAAAGAAAAAACATATATGGCTATGGGTGCTGGTGGGCATCATCGTCGTTGCCATACTTCTGGCTTTATTCGGAGGTAAGAAAGGCTCCCGCTACATGATTGACACTGAGACTGTCGCCATGGGTGAAATCATTCAAACCGTAACAGCCACAGGCGTCGTTCAGCCGGTTTACAAGGTGACTGTGGGCACTCAGGTGAGCGGCATCGTGAAAAAACTTTATGTCGACTACAACAGCATCGTGAAGAAGGGCGACCTGCTGGCCGAACTAGACAAATCGTTGCTGCAGGAGCAGGTCAACGTTAACCGCGCCAATATGTCGGTGGCAACAAGCCAGCGCGATTTGGCTCAGAAAGACTACGACCGCATAAAGACACTCTACAGCAGCAAGGCCGCCACTCAACAGGAATACGACCAGGCAGAAGCTCAGCTTGAGCAGGCCAAGAATCACCTTATCACAGCAAAGGCCAACTACGACAACGCCGTCACCCAGCTGCGTTATGCCGAGATCTATTCTCCCATCGACGGCATCATTATTAGCAAACAGGTTGAAGAGGGACAGACGGTACAAGGTGCCTACAGTGTCCCCAACCTCTTCACCATTGCAATGAATATGACCGAAATGCAGGTCGAAGCACGCGTCGACGAGGCCGACATCGGATTGGTGCACACCGGCGAGGAGGTGAACTTCAAGGTCGACGCCTACCCCGACGACGAGTTCCACGGTGTGGTGTCGCAGATTCGCATGGAGCCGCAAACCAACAACAACGTGGTCACCTATGTCGTCATCATCAATGCCCACAACCCCGACGAGAAACTATTCCCCGGCATGACGGCAAGTGTCACCATCGTCGTGCAACGCGCCTCAGGCCTCAAAATACCCTACTACGCCACTCTCATAAACCCCGACGCCGAAATGGTCGCCTCGTTGGCAAGCGAAGGCTACACCGTAGACTCCGTTGAACGAAACAAAGACAACAACTACCTGTGGCTTAAGAACGGGAAACACCTGCAGCAAGTGGAGGTCACTCTCGGCGCCCGCACCAAGGTGAACGCCATAGCCACAAGTGGCGTTGCCGAAGGCGACACAGTGGTGTGCAGCCTCGTCGACGTAATAAGCCAGCGGGCTGCCCGCAAGGCTATGTTCTAACCTGTACGCTTTCCTCGGGATGAATATCATCGACATAGAACATCTACACCGCGACTTCCAGGTCGGCAGCGAAACTGTGCATGCGCTCAACGACGTGAGCTTCAGCATCGCCCCCGGCGAGTTCGTCAGCATCATGGGCACCTCGGGTAGCGGCAAGTCCACACTCCTCAACCTGCTCGGATGCCTGGATACCCCTTCCTCAGGCATCTACCGGCTCGATGGCGAAGACGTGCAGCTCATGGATGACAACCAACTCGCATCTGTCCGAAACCGCAAGATAGGTTTCGTCTTCCAGAGCTACAACCTCCTACCCCGTACCACAGCACTTGAGAACGTGGAACTGCCACTCTTTTACAATCGTCATATCGGCGCCCGCGAACGCCGCCAGAGGGCCGTGGAATCCCTTCGCATGGTGGGCCTCGAGAACAGGATGGAACATACCTCCTCGCAGCTCTCGGGCGGTCAGCAGCAACGCGTAGCCATAGCCCGCGCCTTGACGACCGACCCCGTGCTTATCCTCGCCGACGAGGCTACTGGCAACCTCGACACTCGCACCAGCTACGAGATTATGTCCATCTTCCAGAAACTCCACGCACAAGGCAAAACCATAGTCTTCGTGACCCATGAGCCCGACATCGCCGCTTTCACCACCCGCATCATCCGCCTCCGCGACGGCCGTATAGTAGAAGACCACCAAAACACCCCAATCTCAGCCGAAGAACAGCTGGCCAATAATCTATAATCATACAAGAATGCTCTTCCTCGACACCATAAAACTGGCCCTCAAGGCACTGATGCGCAACCGCACTCGCACCTTCCTCACCATGCTCGGCATCATCATCGGCATATCGTCGGTAATCATAATGATGAGCCTCGGTAGCAGCCTCACGCATTACATGGACAATGTCTTCTCGTCTATCGGCACCAACGTCATCAACGTGCGCGAAAAATGGGAACGCGACGGCGGCTCTTGGCGCATCGTCCATCTGCTCGACGAGAGCGACTACCGCGCCCTGCGCGACAACTGCCGCACGATAAAACATATCTCGCCCGACCTCAGCACCTCCTCACCCATCGTCTACGGCAACAACAGCCATAGCGCTATGGTCGCCGGCGGTAACGAACACTACCTCCAGCTCAACGGCATGAATCTCGAACGCGGCGCCATGTTCGACGAGGGCGACGTGCGCTCCATAGCCAAAGTGTGCCTCATCGGCCAGACAGTCGTAGACAAACTCTTCGCCGACGGCGAGGAACCCCTGGGCAAGACTATACGCTGCGGCAATGTGCCGCTACTCGTCATCGGCATATTACAACCCCGCGAGAAACAGTTCAACTATGACTTCAACAACCTCATCATAATCCCCTACACCACACTCCAGAAACGCCTGCTGGGCAAGACCGAGATTGACATGATTTCTATGGCTGCCGCCCCCTCCTCTGACAACGACCACGCCGTCGAGGAGGTACGTCAGATTCTCCGCATCTATCACGGCCTGCAGCCCGAAGATGAGGATGACTTTGAGATTGAAGTGCAGAGCGAAACAATGGATCAGCTATCTGGCGTCCTCAACATCGTGGTGCTTATCCTATCGCTCATCGCCGGCATCTCCCTCATCGTCGGCGGCGTGGGCATCATGAATATCATGTACGTCACCGTCACTGAACGCACACGCGAGATAGGCCTCCGCAAAGCCCTCGGCGCACGCCGCAGAAACATCCTCATGCAGTTCCTAAGTGAAAGTGTGGTGCTCAGCCTTGCCGGAGGACTCATCGGCATCCTCTCCGGCCTCGCCATCTATGCCATCGCTTCGGCCTTTATCGAACAGCTGCCATTTGTGCTCAACGGCACAGCCATACTCACCTCCTTCCTCGTCTGCACCATCGTGGGTGTCTTCTTCGGCTGGTATCCCGCACGCCGTGCCGCAGACCTCGACCCCATACAGGCTCTACGCTATGAATAGACATTAACGTTAACCTTGACCTTAACGCTCTCCTACCCTAAACAGTAAACTGTAAACATTAAAATCATGGAAACCATCAAGAAGATATACAAGGCTGGCTACGGCCCCAGCAGCAGCCACACCATGGGCCCCAACCGCGCGGCGGAGATGTTCGCCGCACGCACCAAGGCGGCAAGCCGCTACCGCGTCACCCTCTACGGCTCCCTCGCCGCTACCGGTAAGGGGCACCATACCGACGTGGCCATCACCCGTGGACTGGCACCCAAGGAGGTGGAGATTGTCTGGCGGGCCGATATCGTCAAGCCGTTCCATCCCAACGGCATGCTCTTCGAGGCGTTGGATGCGAATGGCGAGGGGATGGACACATGGCTTGTATACAGCATCGGTGGCGGATATCTGGCCACCGAGGAGGGCGAGGTGCCGATGGGCATCACCCCCGAGGGCGAGGTATATCCTCACAACACCATGAAAGACATCATGGACTATATCGACAAAGAGGGCCTCTCGTTCTGGGAGTATGTGGAGCAGTGCGAGGATGGAAGCCTGTGGTTTTATCTCGAGGAGATGTGGCAGCAGATGCAGAAGACCATCGAAGAAGGGCTGCTGGACGACCGCGTCATCGCCGGAGGTCTCCATCTGCGCTCCAAGGCGCACCAGTACTTCATACGTGCTTCGGCCTTCAAGCCCTCGCTGCAGAGTCGCGCACTGGTCATCGCCTATGCCCTTGCCACCAGCGAGCAGAACGCCTGCGGCGCCCGTATCGTCACAGCCCCCACCTGCGGCTCCAGCGGCGTGCTGCCGGCGGTGCTCTACCATCTGAAGAAGAACCACGGATTCGGCGACCGCGAGCTGCGAGCTATGGCCACTGCCGGCCTCTTCGCCAACATCATCAAGACCAACGCCTCCATCAGCGGCGCCGAAGTAGGCTGCCAGGGTGAGGTGGGCAGCGCCTGCGTGATGGCCGCCGTCGCCAGCAACCAGCTCTTCGGCGGAAGCCCCAAACAGATAGAGTATGCTGCCGAGATGGCCATGGAGCATAACCTGGGCCTCACCTGTGATCCCCTCTGCGGCCTGGTGCAGATACCCTGCATCGAGCGCAACGCAATGGCTGCCCTCCGCGCGCTGGACATCAACATCTACGCCATGATGAGCGACGGCCAGCACATCATCTCCTTCGACAAAGTCGTAAAGACCATGAAACTCACCGGCAAAGACATCCCCAGCCTCTACAAAGAGACCTCCCTCGGCGGCCTGGCGCTAAACGACTGACGATTACACAGCAGCCCTGCTACATTTTTTTGAATGTTATTGTAGCGTTAATTACCGAGAGGCAATTAGCTGTTCCATGTCCCGTCCATTGTCCACCGACAGAATCGGTGGACACACTGGGTAATGAGGGGCGTAAGTATGAGAAGAGTATGAGATGGCTCTGAGAAGAGTATGAGAAGGGGCTGCGTTGCAGCGTTGCAGTGTTGCAGTTCGAAATCTGGTTTTGAAGTATAGAAATAAATACTTTTTATATTTATATATAACTCTTTAAAGTTAAGAAGAATGAGCAGCGCTATTTTGAACTGCAACACTGCAACGCAGCAACGCTGTACATATTCGTTATTCTCCTGCTCGCTGCACTCGCGAAATCTTGTAAATCTTGTAGATTATTCGCTTCTCGTTCTTCTTCTTGAACATTATCTGTCGTCAACGTATCGTTAATTGGCCATATTGTGGGATAAGTTGCTGGCCCCTGCCCTGTCTTTGTTGAGAGCTGCTACTGTGCATAAAGCAGGAGTTGAGCAGGCCCTGAACAGGGGGTGAACAGGCCTT
>ONUE01000091.1 GCA_900320975.1 uncultured Bacteroidales bacterium
TTTTAGGATTGTTTAATATTTAATGTGATTTTTAAATCGTATCTTTGCAGCCCATTAAATACAAAGGTATGTATCGCAAGAAACTGATATTGACTATAATGACCGTTACACTCGCGGGCACGATGTGCGCGCAGGAGGTGCTGTCGCTCGACACTTGCCGTGCGCGGGCGCTGAGGGCCAACACCGGACTGAAGCGCAGCGAGGTGAAGCGCGAGGAGACCGAGGCGCTGCAGAAGGCGGCCCTCTGGCAGATGCTGCCCAAGGTGAGCGCCAACGGCGGATATGTGTGGACGGAAAAGAGCGTCAACCTGCTCAGCGACGACAACAAGCAGCGCATCAGCCACATGGGCGACGAGACGGTGAGCGACCTCAGCACCGCCTTGCACAATGAGTTCGACGACATCCCCGTTGTCGGCACCGCCATCTCGACGCGCCTCGACAACGCCCTCACCAACTCGAACCTCGGCCCCCACTTGAACGGCATCGGCGAGGAGATTGTGCAGGGCATGGAGACCGACACACGCAACATGGGCGTGGCGACGGTGACGCTGACGCAGCCCGTCTACATGGGCGGCAAGCTGGTGGCGGCCTACCGCACGGCGCGCCTGCTCAACGAGCTTAGCGGACTGGAATACAACAAAGAGCGCGAGGCCACGCTGGTGGCTGTGGACGAGGCCTACTGGCAGGTGGTGAGCGTGCAGTACAAGAAGGAGCTGGCGGAGCAGTATGCCGCGCTGCTCGACACCTTGGAGCGCAACGTGCAGATGGCCATGGAGGCCGAGATGGCCACCAAGGGCGACCTGGCCAAGGTGCGCGTGAAGCGCAACGAGGCGCAGATGAACCTCACCAAGGCCACCAACGGCCTGACCCTGGCCAAGATGCTGCTGGCACAGCGCTGCGGCATGCCGCTGGAGAGCGATTTCGTCGTTAATGAAAAATATGGAATGATGAATAAGGAACGTCTGGATTATGCCACTGATTCATCACTCATCATCCATCACTCATCATTGGAGGAGGTCTACTCCCGCCGCGGCGAGATGAAGATGCTGCGCATCAGCGACAGCATAGCCCGCGAGGGGGTGCGCATGGCGGCGAGCACGCTGAAGCCCAATGTGGCGGTCACCGGCGGCTACCTGCTGACCAACCCCAACGTGTTCAACGGCTTTAGCAACAGCTGGGGCGGCACCTGGATGGCCGGCGTGGTGGTCAACGTGCCGCTAGTGCACGTGGGCGGCATCTACGCCATCAAGGCCGCCAAGGCCAAACGACGCGAGATAGAGCTCCAGACCGAGGAGGCCCGCGAGCTGATAGAGCTGCAGGTGAGCAAGGTTCGCTACGAACTGGAGCTGGCATACAAGAAGAAGGCGCAGGCCGAGAGCAGCCTGGTGCAGGCCGAGGAGAACCTGAGGCTCGCCGACGAGAGCTTCAAGGCCGGCATGTGCAGCAGCAGCGACCTGATGATGGCCCAGACGGCCTGGATGCAGGCTCGCACGGAAGTCATCGACGCCAACATTGAGATCGAGATGGGGCGCGTGTACCTGAAGCAGGCGCTGGGGAATTGATAGTTGAGAATTGAAAATTGAGATTATATGAAAGAGAATAACAAAAGTCTGTGGGCCGGATTGGCAGTGGTGATAGTGACGGTGGTCACTATAGTGCTTGTTGGCATACTGGCCCTGAAGCCGCAGAAGGAGCTGATCACCGGCGAGGCCGACGCGAGCGAGTACCGCGTGAGCAACATGGTGCCGGGCCATATCGACACCCTCTATGTGAAGGAGGGCGACCGTGTGCGCCGCGGCGACACGCTGGCGCACATCGCCAGCCGTCAGGTGGACGCCAAGATGCTGCAGGCCGAAGCCGCCCGCAGCGCTGCCAGCGCCCAGAGCCGCAAGGCACAGGCCGGCGCCCGCAGCCAGCAGAAAGAGATGGCCTACCAGGTGTGGCAGAAAGCCAAGGCCGCCGAAGAGGTGTACCGCAAGAGCTACGAGCGCGTGAAAGGCCTGAAGGAGAAGGGTGTGGTGAGCGCTCAGCAGTATGACGAGGTGGAGGCCAAATACAAGGTGGCGCAGGCCGACTGCGCCGCTGCCGAGCAGCAGTACCTGATGGCCCAGGAAGGTGCCCAGCGCGAAGACATCGACGCGGCGGCGGCCCTCGTGGGACGTGCCGGCGGCGCTGTGGCCGAGGTGCAAAGCTACCTCGACGACAGCTACCTCATAGCCCCTTGCGACGGCGAGGTGGTGGAGCTCTTCGCCAAAGTGGGCGACCTGATAGGCACCGGCAGCCCGGTGGTGAGCATCCTCAATATGAACGACTGCTGGTTCTTCTTCGCCGTGCGCGAAGACCGCCTGAGCGACATCAAGACGGGCTCCACGGTGCAGGTGCGCCTGCCGGCCCTCGGCGAGCAGACCTACAGCTGCACGGTAACCAAGGTGCAGGCTATGGCCAGCTACGCCACCTGGCGCGCCACCAAGGCCAACGGCCAGTACGACGTCAAGAGCTTCGACGTGAAGGTGGTGCCCATAGGCCAGATAGAAGGCCTGAAGCCGGGTATGACAGCAATACTGGAAGAATAATGGAGTTCAGGAAGTCCAAGGAGTTCAGGGAGTTCAAGACAATAGTATTTGTCAACAAATTGACCAACATTAAGGTATCGTCTTGAACTCCTTGAACTCCCTGAACTACGAAAAAGAAAATGCTAAGAGTAGTAAATAGGGAGCTGAGGCGGATATGGCATAGTCCGCGCTACCTGGTCATCCTGACGCTGGCCGTAGCGCTGTCGTTTGTCTTCTTTGCCACCATGACGCAGGAGGGGCAGCCGCAGAAGCTGCACGTGGGAGTTGTGGACCTCGACCACAGTTATCTCTCGCGCCGCCTGTGCCACGAGCTGGAAGCTACCCAGGGTGTGCACATCACCGCCGTATACGACAACCACACTGAAGCACGCCTGGCGATGCAGCGGGGCGAGATATTCGCCTTCTACGAGATACCGGCGGGCACCTACAACGAGCTGCTGCAGTTCCACGGACCGCACTTCTGCCTCTACACCAACCAGGCGTACCTGCTGGCGGGCTCGCTGAGCTACAGGCAGCTGGCCACCATGGGCAAGCTGGCGGCAGGTGCCGTACAGCGCGAGGTGCTGCGCAAGAAAGGCTTCAAGGACGACGCCATCATGGGCATCATACAGCCGGTGGCACTCGAGACCCACGCCATAGGCAACACCAAGGCGAGCTACTGCATATACCTGATGACCACACTGATACCGGGCATCATAGCGCTGATAGCCATACTGCATACGGCCTATGTGATAGGGCGCGAGCGGCAGGAGCGGACGGTGAAGTCGTGGATGCGCAAGGCTGGCGGCAACGGCCTGAAGGCCATGGTGGGCAAAGCGCTGCCGTATACCGTATACTACACACTGCTGATTATGGTGGCCAACCTGATTATGTTCGGCCCCATGGGTATGCCGCTGGAGGGCAGCTGGCTGCTGCTGTCGCTGCATGGGCTGCTGATGATTATGGCAGGCCAAAGCGCCGCCATATTCCTGATGGGCAGCGTGCCTGACCCGTCGGTGGCCATGAGTCTGACGTCGGCCTATGCTACGCTGAGCTTCACGATGTGCGGCTTCTCATTCCCCGTGGACGCTATGCCGCTGCCGATGCAAGCCTTCAGCGAGGTGTTCCCGCTGCGCCACTACTTCCTCGCAATGCGCGACATTGCCTTCTTCGGCAACGGCATGGAAGTATGCTGGCCGCAGACTGCCACGCTGTTGGCTTTCGGGGTGCTGGCGATAATAGGCTCCGCCATGTTCAACCGTCAATATGAAAGGGGGGCGGCATGCTGAAACGCTTTGTCAACAACGTCAAGGATATATGGGACGTGTTCACCGCCGAGGTACGCCGCGTGTTCAGCGACAAGACGACGGTGGTGATATTCTTCCTCGCCACGCTGGTCTATCCCCCACTCTACTACTATATCTACCACCTGGAAATGCTCACCGAGATGCCGGTGGCAGTGGTGGACCTCTCGCAGGGTAAAGACTCCAAGCGCTTCGTGCACAAGCTGGACGCCACGCCGGAGGTGAAGGTGGCCTACCGTTGCGCCAACCTCGCCGACGCCGAGCTGCTGCTGCGTGAACACGAGGTGCGCTCCATATTCCTGCTGCCCAAGGATTACGACATGATGATTGCGCACAAGCGCACCGGCACCGTTACGGTGGTGACAGACATCAGCTCGTTCCTATACTACAAGAATGCCCTGATGGGCGGCAGCAATGTGCTGCTCGACGAGATGAAGACCACGCAGCTGGTGCACCAGGCGACAGATGGCGTCACCGGCGTACAGGCCGAGACGACCATTGAGCCCGTGCGTTATGATGACATCAAGCTCTACAACCCCTCGGGCGGCTATGCGTCATATTTCATACCGGCACTGCTGATGCTGGTGGTGCACCAGACCCTCTTCTTCGGCATCTGTGTGCTCTGCGGCGACGCCAACGAGAACCGTAAGGCGCTGAGGCTGATACCTCCACGGTTGAGGGCAAAGTCGGTGTACCGTGTCACCCTTGGGCGCCTGCTCTGCTTCCTCTTCATCTATTTCCCCATCACGCTGCTCGACTTGTGCATAATACCCCATCTGTTCGGTATGCCGCAACTGGGACGGCCAGAGGATGTGATGCTGATGGTGCTGCCCTATGTGATAGCTATCACCTGTTTCGCAATGACGCTGGGCAACATCTTCGCCCGCGAAAGGATGAGCATGCTGCTCTACTGCCTCTTCTTCAGCGTTATACTCTTCTTCCTCAGCGGCGTGGTGTGGCCACAGAGCAATATGCCACGATTCTGGTACGTGGTCTCCTACCTCTTCCCCTCGACACCAGGCATACAGGGCTTTGTGCGCATAAGCTCCATGGGCGCCACCTTGAACGAGGTACGCGGCGAGCTGCTGGCACTCTGGATACAAGCTGGCGCCTACTTCGTCACCGCCTGCCTGTCGATAAGGTTCATCAAGCGCTTCAGCAAATAGAATAGACTATCAAACCCACAAGGCCCGATGCAACGATAAGCAGTATCGGGCTTTTCTTGTAGCGCCACGAGAGGACGAAGACTGTGGAGAAGATGAAGAGGGAGGTTATTAGGTTGATGAGCTGATCAGTTGACAGGTTGTGTGAACGTATCAGCGCATCAACATCAAACGTATCAACAAAAAGCCCCAGCGCGGCAGCAGCGATGAGACCCACCACAGCCAGCCGCACCACACGCATCATGGAAGCCACACGTGGGGAGTCGGTATGTCGCAGCAGCCATCCGCCGACGAGCATCACCAGCGTTACCGGGATTATGATTACCGAAAAGGAGGCCAGCAGCGAGCCGCATACTGCCGCCCACGCCGGATAGCCCGCATTGATGACGGCCGTATAGCCCGCATAGGTGGCGGTGTTGATTCCCACAGGCCCCGGAGTCATCTGGCTCACAGCCAGCAAGTCGGTGAACTCCTGCGCCGTCATCCAGCCCCAGTGGTTCACCACCTCGCCCTGTATCAGCGCTATCATCGAGTAGCCGCCGCCGAAGGTGAAGGCGCCGATGATGAGGAACGTATAGAAAAGCTGAAAGAAGATCATATCAATTCTCAATTCTCAATCTCGAATAAAGATAACCGAGCAGAGCGGCACCAAGGACAACGACTATCGGGCTCACGCCGAAGAGCCATATCAGCAGCGCACTCACCACGGGTATCCACACATTGCTCCATGCAACCTTTGCGCTCTTGGCCATAGTGAACACCGGCGCGGCAATGAGAGCCACCACCGCAGGCCGCAGACCCATGAAG
>ONUE01000007.1 GCA_900320975.1 uncultured Bacteroidales bacterium
TGATTATTCACGTATAACTAAATAACAAACAATGAAAAGCATAGCAATACTTACCGGCGGCGGTCCTGCGCCCGGAATGAACACTGTGGTGGCCTCGGTGGCCAAAACCTTCCTTCGCGACGGCTATCGCGTTATCGGTCTGCACGGCGGCTACAGCGCCCTGTTCACCGACAAGCCCCGCATGCAGGACCTCGACTTCCTGACGGCCGACGAGATATTCAACAAGGGCGGCAGCATCCTGAAGATGAGCCGCTTCAAACCGACTCCCGAAGACTTCGAGCAGCGCTTCAACCTCAAGCTCTTCACCGACAATGAGATTAAACTGCTGGTGACCGTGGGCGGCGACGATACCGCCTCGACGGCCAACCGCATCGCCAAGTTCCTGGCCGACAAGCACTACCCGATAGCCAACATCCATGTGCCGAAGACTATCGACAATGACCTGCCGCTGCCCAACAGCAGCCCCACTTTCGGCTACAACAGCGCCAAGGCACAGGGTTGTGTGCTGGCTACCGCCGTGATGGAGGATGCCCGCACCAGCGAGAACTGGTTCGTGGTGAGCGCCATGGGTCGCTCGGCCGGCCATCTGGCCCTCGGCATCGCCGGTGCATGCCACTATCCGATGGTTATCATCCCCGAGTTCTTCAACAAGACGGAGATTACCGTTGACAAGATTATCAAGATGGTGGTGAGCTGCATTGTGAAGCGTAAGCTGATGGGCATCAACTACGGCTCGGCCATGATTTCGGAGGGTGTGTTCCATTCGCTGAGCGACGAGGAGATCAAGAACTCGGGCATCCACTTCAGCTATGACGAGCACGGCCATCCCGAGCTGGGCAAGGTGTCGAAGGCTCACATCTTCAACGACCTGCTGGAGCGCAAGGTGAAGGAGCTCAACCTGAAGGTGAAGAGTCGTCCGGTGGAGATTGGCTACGAGATACGCTGCCATACGCCTATCGCTTTCGACCTGACCTACTGCTCGCTGATGGGTATGGGTGTGCACACGCTGTACAACCAGGGCTGCACGGGCTGCATGGTGTATGTTGACCAGCAGGGCAGCGTGAGCCCGCTGTACCTGAAGGACCTGCAGGATCCCGAGACCGGCAAGATACCGCCGCGCCTGGTGAACGTGAACTCCAACAAGGTGCAGAGCTATGTGAACGACATCATGGACTACATCACGCCGGCCGACTACGAAGCCGCGAAGAAGTACCTGCCCAACCCCGAGGAGTATGACTTCAAGAAAATCCTCAACTGGTAATATGAAAATACAACGAGACCACGAGACTGCGAGACTACGAGCTGTGATGGCTTGTGGTCTCGTTGTCTTGATGTCTTGGTGCCTTGCGGGCACAGCCTGCGCACAGAGCAAGGCTCAGCTGGAGAAGGACAAGGCCAAGGTGGAGCAGGAGCTGAAGAAGCTCTCGGGCGACTTGAACAAGGCCAAGAAGAACAGCAAGGCCAACCAGCAGCAGATAAACCTGCTGGACAAGAAGATAGGGGAGCGCACCAAGCTCATCAACAACATCAGCGGACAGCTGAATTTGCTGGGTATGCAGATGGAGCAGACGCAGGACTCTATGCGGCTGATGCAGAGTCAGGTGGACTCGATGAAGCGTGAGTACGCCCATGTGGTGCGTGTGCTCTACGGCGAGCGCGGCAACCTGGACAAGCAGGTGCTGGTGCTCGACACCAAGAGCTACAACACCGCTTACCTGCGCGCCAAATATTTCCGCGACTACAGCCGCTACCGCAAGCGCCAGGCGGCCTATATCCGCCAGAAGGAGCAGGTGCTGCACGACGCCGGTGTGGACCTGGCCCGTCAGCAGAGGGAGACCACCTCGCTGCTGGCGCAGGAGAAGAAGCAGAAGGACCAGCTGGCCAAGGAGCAGAAAGAGCGTCAGCAGAGCCTGAAGAAGAGCAAGCAGCAGGAGAAAGACCTGCAGGCTCAAATCAACAAGAAAGAGAAGCAGAAGAAGCAGCTGCAGCAGCAGATACAGAAGATTATAAACGAGGAGATTGCAAAGAGCAATAAAAGTACTGGTTCAAGTGCTTCTGGCTCTGCCGGCAAGGCTGTGGATGTGGCGTTGAGCAACGATTTTGTATCCAACAAAGGCAGGCTTCCGTGGCCTGTGAGCTACACCAAGGTGGCCCGCGAATATGGCCGCTACACCCACTCGTCGGGCGGGCAGAACATGAACAACGGCATCGACCTGGTGTGTAAGAGTGGCACCTCGGTGCAGTGTGTCTTCAACGGCACGGTGAGCCGCGTGTTCACATGTCCCAACGGCACGAAGGGCATCATTGTGCGTCACGGTGAGTATATGTCGGTATACACGAACATGGGCTCGGTGACGGTGAGTGAGGGTGCCAAGGTGAGCACGAAGCAGAACCTGGGCACGGTGTACACCAATAGTGACGGCAGTGCCGACTTCAGCTTCCAGCTGTGGAAGGGCACAAGCTCGCAGAACCCGAGGACGTGGCTGAGGTGACTCTGGAGTTAAGAGTTAAGAATTAAGAGATAGGAGTTGAAGAATAAGGTCTATTTTGTATCTGACGCCCATCTGGGGAGTGGGGCCGACTCGCTGGAGCGGGAGCGGCAGCTGTGCCAATGGCTGGAGAGCATAAAGGACGACTGCAAGACGCTGTTCCTGCTGGGCGATATGTTCGACTTTTGGTTCACCTACCGCTATGTGGTGCCGCGCGGTCACGTGAGGCTGCTGGGCAAGCTGGCAGAGCTGTCCGATGCGGGCGTGGAGATACACTTCTTCATCGGCAACCACGATATGTGGATGTTTGACTATCTGGAGAAGGAGGTGGGTGCCGTGATGCACGACGAGCCGGAGCTGTTCGAGATGGGTGGCAAGCGCTTCCTGATAGGGCACGGCGACGGGCTTGGTGGTCTTGACCGCACGTTCGACATGCTGCGCAAAGTGTTCCGCAGCAGACTGAACCAGAGACTATTCGCCATGTTGCCGTCGGCGTGGACTTTCCCGATAGCCAACCGTTGGAGCGACAGCAACAAGGTGAAGCACGCCAAGGAAGACTGTCTGCACTATATGGGTGACGACCGTGAGGGGATAGTGGTGTACTGCAAAGAGCGCCTTCGTAATGAGCCGATAGACTATTGCGTCTTCGGCCACAGGCATACGCCGCTGGTGAGGGAGGTGGAGAGTTGCGGAGACGGTGGGGCAATCGGTCGCAGAGTGACTACATATATCAACACCGGTGACTGGCTGATGAACAGGAACTATGTGGTCTTTGACCCGGAGAGCGGCGCAGTGGAGCTGTGTGACGCCGCAGGGAAACCTTGTTGAGGGCTGCCATATAGTGCTGTGCTACAATATGATTATGGCGCATAAACATTTTTTTGCAAAATAATGTACGAAGTATGATTTTTTCTTCGTATCTTTGCACTTTGAAAAGTAGTGGAGTGAGAAACCCGTGAGGTGGTAAATAACAGAAAGATAATAATAAAAAACAAGAATAAAAGATGAAAGGCAAAACCATCATTCAGATTGTGTTGGGCGTCGTTATCGTCGCCTTAGCGTTCATGCTGTACAACAGCATCATGAAACCTGTGCATTTCGACAACGAGTACACGAAGCGCCGCGACGCCTGCGCCGAGAAGCTGAAAGCTATCCGTACCCTCGAGGAGGCCTACAAGGTGACCTACGGCACCTACACCGGCAGCTTCGATACCCTCATCAACCGCCTGATGAACGAGGACAGCATGAAGACCGTTGTCAAGGTGACCAACTACGACAAGATCCCCGCCGACGTGGATATCAACGAGGTGCCCGAGAAAGAGGCCGTGGAGAAAGGCTACGTGAGCCGTCAGGAGGTGTTTATCAACCCCATCGTCAAGCTCCGCGAGGACAAGAAACTCCCCACCATCGACGCCACCGGCCACACTGTGCAGATGACTGACGAGCAGATCCTCAACCTGCGCTATGTTCCTTATCCCAAGAACGAGAAGAACGAGTTCGAGCTGACCGCCGCCATGATTGACAAGAGCGGCTTCATGGTGCCCGTCTTCGAGTGCAAGGTGCCCCTGACCGTGCTGCTCAGCGACATGGACAACCAGCAGGTGGTTAACAAGATTGCCGAGATCGAGAAAGTCGCCGGCCGCTATGCCGGTTGGAAGGTTGGTGATATGACCCAGCCCGTTACTGACGGTAATTTCGAATAAACAATGTATACTTGCAAGACACTGATTGCCACCGTCGGCGACCATGTTTCGCAGGAGAAAAGATTATCCATTTGCCTCGAGGCTAATGGATTTTCTTTTTCGGAGACAACGCCGTCGGGTGAACTGCTGACCTTCGGTGTGGCCGAGGGAACGCATGCAACATCCATCACCGACGCCACACGCGAGATAAAGGCATTCTTCTCCGATGCCGGCGTGCGCGCACTGGGGTACAAGACCCTTGAACTGATTGTGGTGAGCGACGCCAGCACTTGGGTGCCCGACGAGCTGTACACGATGTCATCCAATCGTCAGTACCTGAAGCTTGTGGGCTGCAACGCCGCTACGGTGATGACCTGCCATAGCAGCGCCTTGGGCTCCACGGCGGTGTTCTCCGGCAACGAACAGCTGGCTATGGCTTTCAAGGTGGCTCTGCCCGGCCTGACAGTCATCAACCAGCATGCCAAGATGGTCCGAGTGAAGGACTGGAGCAAGACCCATCCGGTGCTTTTCGCCCACTGGCGCAAAGGCTTCATCGACATTGCGGCTTGCAAGGACGGACGCTATATCTTCGGTAACAGCATCAGCTACGAGGATAGGGAAGAGGCCATGTTCCGCCTGGTGGAGGTCGTGAAAGCATACGCCCTTGACGACGGCACCACGGAGCTGATGCTCTGCGGCGATGTCGACAGGGATATGTACGCCATGTTGCGCCCCTATTTCCCCAAAACCACACTGTACGGCGGCGAGGTGACCCGCTGCGCGAACGACGAGTTCAAGCGGTTGCGCACCTACAAGCACGCGCTTATACTGATGTAAAGATGAGAATCATTGCAGGAACGTTGAGAGGACGGCGGCTCAATCCGCCACAGAACCTGCCCGTGCGCCCCACGACGGATATGGCGAGGGAGAGCCTGTTCAATATCCTGAACAACTACGTGGACTATGAAGAGTGCACGGTGATGGACCTCTTTGCTGGTACCGGCGCTGTGAGCTTCGAATTCATCTCCCGCGGTGTGCGTGAGGTTACAAGCATCGACATCAACGCGCAGTGCACCGACTATATCAAAGCAGAGAGCGGTAGGCTCGGAATAAAGAACATGCATGTGGTGCGAGCCGATGTATTCGACCTGCTGAAGCGCGCCAACCGTAAGTTCGACATCGTCTTCGCCGACCCGCCCTACGCACTGGAGGGGCTGCCCACGCTGCCCGACCTCGTCTTCGAGCGGCAGGTGCTTACCGACGACGGCATCTTCGTCCTCGAGCATCCGCGTGAATACTCCTTCGAGGAGCATCCCCACTTCTGGCAGCACCGCAACTACGGCAAAGTGAACTTCACCTTCTTCGCCAATAAACTGGACGAATAATCAAACAATCAAGCATATAAGAAAACAATAATATGAAAGCAGTAGTTAAGACAAACTTCAACTTTCCGAAGCAGAAAAGCCTCTATGTAGGCAAGGTGCGCGATGTATACAACATCGACGACAAGTATATGGCCATGGTGGTCAGCGACCGTATTTCGGCTTTCGACGTGGTGCTCCCCAAGGGCATCCCCTACAAAGGACAGGTGCTGAACCAGATCGCCGCCAAGTTCCTCGATGCCACCGCCGACATCCTCCCCAATTGGAAACTCGCCACTCCCGACCCCATGGTCACCGTGGGCCTCAAGTGCGAAGGCTTCCGTGTGGAGATGATTGTGCGCGGCTACCTCGCCGGTAGCGCCTGGCGCGAGTACAAAGCCGGCGCCCGCACCCTCTGCGGCGTGCAGCTGCCCGAGGGTATGGTGGAGAACCAGAAGTTCCCCACGCCCATCGTCACCCCCACCACCAAAGCCGACGAAGGCCACGACGAGAACATCAGCCGCGAGGAGATCATCCGCACCGGCCTCGTTGCCAAAGAGGACTACGACCAGCTTGAGAAATACTCCCTGCAGCTCTTCGAGCGCGGCACCAAGATTGCCGCCGAGAAGGGCCTCATCCTTGTCGACACCAAGTACGAGTTCGGCAAGCGCGACGGCAAGATATACCTCATCGACGAGATACACACTCCCGACAGCAGCCGCTACTTCTACGCCGACGGTTACGAGGAACGCTTGAAGAAAGGCGAGCATCAGCGTCAACTCAGCAAGGAGTTTGTGCGCGAATGGCTCATGGACAACGGCTTCCAGGGTAAGGAAGGCCAGAAGGTGCCCGAGATGACCGATCAGATTGTCAACAGCATCAGCGACCGCTACATAGAACTCTACGAGCACATCACCGGCGAGAAATTCCAGAAAGCCGACGACTGCGCCGATGTCGCCGCCCGCATAGAGAAGAACGTCACAGATTACCTGGCTTCGCTCTAATGGAGATAGAGCGCAAATATCTCGTGCGGGAGCTGCCGGGTGACCTCGACAGTTACCCCCACACTGAGATAGAGCAAGGATACCTATGCACATCGCCCACTCTGCGAATACGCAGGATGGGCGATGTTTTTATTTTGACTGTCAAAGAGCACATCGTCGGCAGCTCCACGGCGATACAGAACCGCGAGGAGGAATTCACTATGCTGCGCGACAGCTATGAGCGCCTGAAGACCAAGTGCGACGGGAACCTCGTCAGTAAGACCCGCTACCGCATACCTCTTGCCGGCGGCCTCACCGCCGAGCTCGACATCTTCCACGGCGTCCATCAAGGCCTCCGCATCGTCGAGGTGGAGTTCCCCTCGGTGGAAGCCGCCGACACCTTCACGCCGCCCGCCTGGTTCGGAGAAGACGTCAGCACCGACCCACGCTACCGCAACTCCTGGCTTGCCCATAATTCATAACGCCTAACCCCAAAACGCTTAACTTGAAGAAAATACCGCATACATTCACCATCGTCTTCGGTCTCATTGTTCTGGCCGCCCTCCTCACCTGGGTGGTGCCGGCAGGCGAATACACGCGCCAGGTGGTCGATGGTCGCGAGGTGGTGGTCAACGACTCGTTCCATCGTGTCGATGCCGCCCCGCAGACATGGCAGATATTCTCCGCACTCTTCAACGGCTTCGTAGACAAGGCCGACATCATCATCTTCATCCTCATGGTCGGTGGCGCCTTCTGGATACTCAACAACAGCCACGCCATCGACGTCGGCGTGATGGCCTTCCTCCGTCGCGTCAAGGCCCTCAGCCGCTACAAGCTCATCGCCAAGTTGGGCGTCAACAACATTATCATCACTCTGGTGATGCTCCTTTTCAGCCTTTTCGGAGCCATCTTCGGCATGAGCGAAGAGACCATCGCCTTCGTTGTCGTCTTCATCCCGCTGGCCATCCAGATGGGCTACGACTCCATCGTGGGCGTCTGCATGTGCTACGTCGCCGCCCATATCGGCTTCGCCGGAGCCATGCTTAACCCCTTCACCATCGGCATAGCGCAGGGCATCGCCGACCTGCCGCTCTTCTCCGGCCTCGAGTACCGCTTCTTCTGCTGGGTGGTGCTGACAATCATCGGTATAGCCTTCGTGCTTTGGTATGCCGCACGTGTGAAAGCCAAGCCCGAACGCAGCCCTGTGCACAAGCTCGACGACTACTGGCGCGAGCGTGTGGAGACGAGCAACGTCACCTCGCTGCAGCCGCGCCACGTCCTAATACTCATACTGTTGCTGCTCACCATAGTAGCCCTCGTCGTCGGCGTGCTTGCCTTCGGCTGGTACATAGCCGAGATCTCGGCCCTCTTCCTCGCCATGGGCATCCTTGCCGGTATCCTCGACCGCCAGAGTGCCGACGACATAGCCAAACTCTTCCTTGCCGGCTGCAAGGACATCCTGTCGGCGGCTCTCGTCGTGGGCCTCGCCAGCGGCATCATCTTCATCCTCCGCGACGGCCGCATCATGGACACCCTCCTCTATGGTCTCAGCCGCTCGCTGGCGCACACCGGCGAGGTGGCCTCGCTCGGTGTCATGTACATCTTCCAGACAGCCCTCAACATCGTCATGCCCAGCGGTTCCGCCAAGGCGGCGCTCACCATGCCCATCATGACCCAGTTCGCCGACCTCATCAATGTCTCGCGCCAGACCACCGTGCTGGCCTTCCAGTTCGGCGACGGCTTCACCAATATGCTCACGCCCACCAGCGGCGTCCTCATCGGTGTCCTCGGCATCGCCCGCATCCCTTACGGCACCTGGCTCAAGTGGGTCTGGAAATTCATACTCGGCCTCATCCTCGTGGGCTTCCTCCTCATGCTGCCCACGCTGTGGCTCACCCTCCCCGGCTTCTAATCCGGCATCTTTTTTACCGTCGACATCAAAGCGTACCCTCTACGGCTCCTCTCCGTACCCGGTCCGTCTGTTCTACGGTTGTTTAACGGTTGTTCTACGGTTTATAACCGTTAAACAACCGTTAAACAACCGTAGAACAGACGGAGAGGGGGCGGAGGGGGGAGGGAGTATTGGGGAGTTTGGAGCTGAGAGTGGAGAGTTGAGAGTAATGGGGAGGGAGGTTGGGGGCGATGAGCGGTGCAGAAGCGCTTCTGATGAGGTTGGGGAGATTTGCGGAAGTGCTGATGTAGGGCGGCAGGGGAGGTGTTGATGAGGTTGTGGAAAGGTGGGGAGTGGAGGGGTGTTGAAGAAATAGTGAAAAAAGTGGGGTGGGAGGTGGTGTATATGAAAAAAAAGTTGTATCTTTGTACTTTGACATGCAGGTGGCATGAATCCGCAAATGGCTGTGGGTTAGGAAGTAAAGTGTGGGTGGCGAGAATTAAGAATTATAGGAATAAATAAATATATATAACTAATGGTTTCGGAGAACGAAAGAATCACACGTGTGGATATAGAGCAGACGATGAAGACTGCCTATATCGACTATGCGATGTCGGTCATCGTGGCGCGAGCCTTGCCGGATGTGCGCGACGGCTTCAAGCCGGTGCACCGCCGCATCCTGTACTCGATGAATGAGAACGGCATCCTCTACAACACTCCAACTAAGAAGAGCGCCCGCATTGTGGGTGACGTGATGGGTAAATACCACCCCCACGGTGACTCGAGTATCTACGGCGCCTTGGTGCGTCTGGCCCAGGACTGGAGCATGCGCTACACGCTGGTTGACGGCCAGGGTAACTTCGGCAGCATCGACGGCGACTCGCCGGCAGCCATGCGTTACACCGAGGCCCGCCTGAAGCAGATAAGCAACGAGCTCGTGGCCGACATCGACAAGGACACCGTGGACATGGTGCCCACCTACGACAACGAGGGCGAGGAGCCCAGCGTGCTGCCCGCCAAGATACCCAACCTGCTGGTTAACGGCTCGAACGGTATCGCCGTGGGTATGGCCACCAATATGCCGACGCACAACCTCAGCGAGTGTCTCGACGGCTGCATCGCCTACATCGACAAGGGCAGGAAGTCGGAGACCGCTGACAAGTGGGTGAGCGACATCACCATCGAGGAGCTGATGCAGTACATCAAGGCTCCCGACTTCCCGCTGGGTGGCACCATCTATGGCTACAACGGCGTGAAGGAAGCCTACACCACCGGTCGCGGCAGCATCATCCTGCGTGCCGACACCGCCATCGAAGAGGATAACAAGGGCCACAACGTCATCGTGGCCACCACGATACCTTACGGCGTGAACAAGAGCGAGATGATCAAGAAGACCGCCAACCTGGCCAAAGAGGGCAAGATTGAGGGTATTCTGGACATCCGTGACGAGAGCGACAAGGACGGTATCCGCGTGGTGTACGTGCTGCGCAACGACGTGGTGCCCAATGTGATATTGAACAAGCTGTACCAGCTCACCGAGCTGCAGAGCAGCTTTGCTGTGAACAACATCGCCCTGGTGCACGGTCGTCCGCAGCTGCTCAACCTGAAGGAGCTGGTTGGCTACTTCATCGAGCACCGCGAGGAGGTCGTCACCCGCCGCACCCGCTTCGAGATGGCCGAGGCCGAGAAGCGCGCCCACATCTTGGCGGGCCTGCTGCGTGCCATCGACATCATCGACGAGATAGTGGCTCTGATCCGCGCCAGCAAGACTCCCGACGAGGCCCGTCAGGGTCTTATGGAGCGCTACCAGTTCAGCGACCTGCAGGCGAGAGCCATCGTCGACATGCGTCTGGCACAGCTCACCGGCTTGCAGCACCAGAAGCTGCAGGACGAGTACGACGAGAAGATGCGCTTCATCGAGCGCTGCAAAGAGATACTTGGCGACCACAACGTGCTGATGCAGGTCATCAAAGGTGAGCTGCAGGAGCTGCGTGAGAAGTACGGCGACGAGCGCCGCACCGCCATCAAGTATGACGCTGCCGGCTTCCGCATCGAGGACACCATCCCCGACGAGCAGGTGGTCATCACCATAAGCCACAAGGGTTACATCAAGCGCACCCCGCTCACCGAATACCGCACACAGAGTCGCGGTGGTGTGGGCTCGAAGGGCAGCGCGGTGCGCAGCGAAGACTTCGTGGAGCATATCTTCACCTGCACCAACCACAACTACCTGCTGTTCTTCACCGAGAAGGGCCGCTGCTACTGGATGCGCGCTTTCGAGGTGCCCGAGGGCGAGAAGAACACCAAGGGCCGTCCGATACTGAACTGCATCAACATCGAGCCCGACGACAAGGTGAAAGCCTATGTGAACGTCGAGACGCTGAGCGACGCAGAGTATGTGGGCAACCACTATATTGTGATGTGCACGAAGAACGGTGTGGTGAAAAAAACCACGCTGGAGGCCTACTCGCGTCCGCGCCAGAACGGTATCATCGCCATCGGCATCCGCGATGGCGACGAGCTGCTGACCGCTTGCCTCACCGACGGCGAGAGCTACATGCTCATAGCCTCGAAGAAGGGCAAGGTGATGATATGCCCGGAGAAGGAATTCCGCGCCATGGGCCGCGGCGCCAGCGGTGTGAAGGGTATGGACTTGGACGGTGAAGACGATGCCGCCATCGAGATGCTCTGTCTGCCCAGCGAGGAGGAGAACCTGCTGGTGGTCACCGAGCACGGCTACGGCAAGCGTTCGAGCCTGAAGGACTACCGCGCCACGCTACACCGTGGCGGCAAGGGCGTGAAGGCCATGCAGATAACCGATAAGACCGGTCCGCTGGCAGCAGTGACCAACGTCACCGAAGACCACGACCTGATGATCATCAACCGCAGTGGCATCACCATCCGCATGAGAGTTGCCGACCTGCGAGTGCTGGGTCGCGCCACCCAGGGTGTGAAGCTCATAGACCTGCGCGGCAAGGACTACATCGCCTCCATCACCAAGGTCCCCACCGAGGAGAATGACGAAATGGAAACAAACGTGGAGAACGGTGAGCAGGAAAATGTGCAGCCCGAGGGCAATAATATCGAAAACAACGATACAAATATAATTGAAAATTGAGATTAACTTTAAAAAAGTAAAAGATATGAATCTGAAGAAAATCAGCATGGTTCTGGCCCTTGTGGCGATAACCTTTGGCGTAAGCGCTCAGACTGTCAACGTGCAGAGCGCTATTCAGGACCTGAAGAAGAACTACCTGAAGAAAGCCAAATCAGAGATTGACCTTGCCTGCGAGCATGAGAGCACCAAGGACGACGCAAAGACGTGGTGCTACAAAGGACTTATCTATGCCCGTATAGGCACTGAGGCCACCAACGCCAAGTCGAAGTTCAAAGACCTGGCGCCGAACTGGGCCGAAGAGGCTTACGCTGCCGCTCTGGAGTGCAAGCGTCTTGACACCAAGAACGAGTTTGCCGAGGAGAACAACTCCGTGTTCCGCTTCGTCGGCAACGAGTACTATTCGCGTGCCACCGAGGCCTACAACGGCAAGCGCTACACCGAAGCCCTGCAGAACGCCGAGAAGGCTGTGGAGATGTTCAACAACAGCGGTGACTCGAAGTTCGCCGGTGAGAGCCTCTACATTGCCGGTATCAGCGCAAAGGCTATGAATGACAACGAGAACACCAAGAAGTACTTCAACCAGCTTATCCGCAAGCGTACCGACAAGCAGTTCGTATATCGCACGCTCTTCAACCTCTACAAAGAAGAGGGCAACAACGATGGCGCCATGAAGGTGGCCACGAGCTACATGAAGAACCGCAAGAACGACTACAACGCCTACCTGCTGATGGCTGAAGGCTACCTGCTGAACAACAACCTTGAGAAGGGTAAGGAGATGATCAACTCGGCTCTCGACTTGACCAAGGACAGCGTGGCGCTGTACCCGCAGATTCTGGGTCTTGCCGCCGCCATTCTGGAGAGCATGCAGGACTACGCTGGCGCCGAGGCCAAGTATCAGGAGAGCCTGACGCTGAGTCCCAACCAGTTCGAAGCCAACTTCGGCATGGGTAAGATGATCTTCAACCGCGGTGTCGACAAGCTGGACGCTGCCAACGCTGTGCCCCCCGAGGACGAGACTGGTCTGTACGACCGCCTGCTCGAGGAGAGCAACGGCTTCTTCCGTCAGTCGATACAGTACTTCCAGGCCGCCATCGCCTACATCGACGCTCTGCCCGAGAGCGCAAAAGGACAGCAGCGCCCGAACCTCTTCAACTGCCTCTCCGCTCTGAAGACCGTCTACGCTCGTTTGGAGATGTACGACGAGCTGAAGGCCGTCAACGCCCGCATGGACGAGATACAGAAAGCCCAGTAAGCTGAAAAAGACGTTTATACAAACACTGATACTCCTTGCCCTACCCCTGAGTGTGGTGGGGCAAGGAGTTTTGACAGGCCGGGTTACCGACGCTGCGAACGGCGGTGCCCTGGAGTTTGTCAATGTCGGCGTTCCCAGTATCGGCGTCGGCAGTGTTACGAACAACAAAGGTTTCTACCGAATAGAGATCAAGAGCGCCGACAGCGTGACGGTGCGATACTCTTTTACCGGTTACGAGAGTGCCGAGGTGCGGCTAAAGGTGAAGGGTGATGTACGGAAGGATGTTGTGCTGAAGCCCGTTGCCAAGCGGCTCGAC
Source organism: uncultured Bacteroidales bacterium (assembly GCA_900320975.1). Lineage (GTDB taxonomy): Bacteria > Bacteroidota > Bacteroidia > Bacteroidales > P3 > Colimorpha. Next base: position 13,093 of record ONUE01000007.1, read on the forward strand.
GAGGTCGAGATTAGCGACGACAAGACCAGGCAGAGCAGCTTCACGCATATCGATGTGCAGAAACTTGACGACGCCGTGGGTCCTGCGGCGGGAGTGGAGAGTCTGCTGAAAACCTTGCCGGACGTGAACTCCAACAACGAACTGAGTAGCCAGTACTCGGTGCGCGGTGGCTCGTTTGACGAGAACCTGGTGTACATAAACGGCGTAGAGGTGTTCCGCCCGATGCTGATACGTAGTGGACAGCAGGAGGGAATGAGCATAATAAACCCCGACCTGGTGGACTACATACTGTTCTCGCCGGGAGGTTTCGAGGCCTCGTATGGCGACAAGATGTCGTCGGTGCTGGATATAACCTACAGCCGTCCTGTGGAATTCAAGGGCAAAGTGAGCGCCAGCCTGCTTGGCGGTGCCGCATCGGTGCAGGGGAAAGTGGGGGAGAAGTGGAGCTATGCGGCGGCCCTGCGCCATCATAGGAACAGCTATCTGCTGCGCACACTTGACACAAAAGGCAGCTACACCACCCGTTATACAGACCTGCAGGCGGTGCTGGGCTATAAGGTCAACGAGAGACTTGACCTGGGACTCCTCGCCATCTGGACGAACAACATCTATGGCCTTGTGCCGAAGAGCCAGACCACAGCCTTCAACCAGCGCACCATGGAGATTGACATATACTTCGACGGTGCCGAAGAAGACAAATACCGTACGCTACTCACTGCACTGACCCTTGATTGGCGGCCCAATGACGACTGGCGCGTGGTGGGCAGCCTTTCGGCACAGGATATTGCGGAAAGCGAACGATATGACATACAGAGCCAATACTGGCTCTACCAAGTGGGATTGGGTGAGAACGCGGGTGAGACAGAACGTTTTGACCGCGGCGTGGGGACCTTCCTCGAGCATGCGCGCAACCGCCTTGCCACCGGTATCTATGCCCTCGACATGAAAGCCACGCGGCAGGCAGCGCTCGGCAACTGGCAGATAGGGGCAAAGGTGCAGTACGAGAACATCAATGACCGTCTGCGCGAATGGCGGTGGGTGGACTCGGCAGGCTATGCGTTGCCGACACTCATGCCGACGGCCGGTGACACCAACAATATGCCGGTGAACCCCATACTGCAGCAGTATGCCAACACCAACGGCAGTCTGCAGATTTTGCGAGCGATAGCCTTTGCGCAGCGTGAAATAAACATAGAGACCCGTAGCGGTGCCGACCTGAAGATATTGGCTGGTGTGCGTGGCGGAATGTACAGGGCAGAGAGTGGGAAAGACAATAACATATCGGGGACGATAGGACCGAGGGCGAGTGTTGCATATAAGCCCAAATGGGAGCGCGACTTGCTCTTTAGGCTTGCCACCGGCGTCTACCAGCAGGCACCGTTCTACCGTGAATACAGAAACCTCGACGGGAGTCTCAACCTCAACCTCAAGCCGCAGACGTCTTATCAGGTGACCACCACTGCCGACTGGAACCTGCGTCTGTGGGAGCGCCCCTTCAAGATTACGGCAGATGTCTATTATAAGTATATCACCGACTTGGTGCCTTATACGGTGGATAACCTGCGTATCAGTTACCATCCTGACGAGCAGGCCGTGGCCTATGCGGCAGGTGTCAGCCTGCGCATAAACGGAGAGTTTGTGGAGGGGTTGGAATCGTGGGCCAGCATTTCGTTCATGAAGACGCAGGAAGATATCGAGGGCGACCAGTTCGGTTGGCTTGACCGCCCAACTGACCAGCGTTTCTCAGTGAAGGTCTTTGTGCAGGACTATATACCGATGATACCGTGGTGGCGCATGAGCCTCAGCGCAGTGTATGCAACGGGGATGCCAGTGACTGCCCCCTATGGACGACAGGAAGTGGCGCTACGCCTGCCGTATTATCTACGCGTGGATTGGGGTAATACCGTACAGCTGGCACGCTTTGAGCAGCTTAAGCACTGGAAGGTGTTTCGGTATGTTGATGACATCCAGATTGGGGTAGAGGTGTTCAACCTCTTTGATAAACAAAATGTGGTGTCATATCTGTGGGTAACAGACTATGACAACCACCCGTACCGTGTGCCAAACTACTTGACAGCACGGCAAGTCAACTTCAAGTTGACAATACTATTCTAATTCTTTCCTTTCTTCGCTCTGTCGACGAAGCGGACAAGTGCTACCGTTTCGAAGACGAGGTATATCACATACCCTATGCAGAAAGCAATAAGGAAGCGACGACCTTGTCCTGGGTTGGTGAGCAGGAAAACAGTAAGCACAATCAGGTGCAGGAAAAGCACACCGACTGTGGAACCGAGGAAGAGTTGTACGAAGGTCTTGGGTGAGCGATGCATTGCTTTAACTACTATGGTGTGCTGCACCAATGTCAGTGCGGCAAAGTATAGTACCAGTAGCGGCATTGCAATAATAAACACCTGGGGTGCTGCCCACATAAAAATAAAGGTTGTCAGCACAAGAATTAGGCTGACAACCAATAATGAGATATAGTAGCGTCGCATACTATTCGCTGAACTTCATGGTTTCCTTGGTGGTGAATTTCTCGCAATAGTGGCAGCGGAGCTTGAGGTTCTCCTTGTCAACGATGTCGAACTTGGTGGGTACCACTTCGGCGTTGGTGATGCACTTGGGATTAGCGCAACGTACGAAATTCTCAATATGGTCGGGAATTTCGGCCTTGAATTTATCCACCACCTTGTAGTTGGCTATGTCGATAATGGAGGCAAAGGGAGCCACAAGGGCAATCTTGCTGACTTCTTCCTTGTTGAAGTGCTTGTTTTTGATCTTTACGATACCTTTTTTGCCCAGCTTGCCACTATTCAGGTAGTTGCCGATGAGCACCTCGTCTTTGTACTTCTCGAGGCCAAGGATACGGATGACCTGGTAGACGGATTCTGTGGGGATATGGTCAATGACAGTGCCGTTCTCAATAGCGGAAACGACCATCTCTTTCTTGTTTTCCATTTCTTTAAGCTTTAACCGTTAAACAATAACCTTTATCTAACACCGAGGATTGCAGCCATGAGAGCCTGACGCACATACACGCCGTTCTGTGCCTGCTGGAAGTAGTAAGCGTACGGGGTGCTGTCAACATCTGTGGTAATCTCATTGACGCGAGGCAGCGGGTGCAGGATGCGCATGTTGGGTTTGCAGCCCTGCAGCATGCTTGCCGTGAGGATGCAGCTGTCTTTCACGCGCTCGTATTCCATCTGGTCCGGGAAACGCTCGCGCTGGACGCGGGTCATATAGATGATGTCCGCCGTGGAGATGACATCCTTAAGGTCGGTGTATTGGTAGTATTTCAAGCCTGCATCCTTGATGCTCATCTTCACACTCGAGGGGAGCTTGAGCTCGATGGGCGACACCAGATGGAAGGTGGCGTTGAAGTTGCACATAGCCTGCACGAGGGAGTGCACGGTGCGGCCGTACTTAAGGTCACCAACCATGGCAATGTTCAGGTTGTCGAGGCGGCCCTGAGTCTTGCGAATGCTGTACAGGTCAAGCATGCACTGCGTGGGGTGTTGGTTGGCACCGTCGCCGGCATTGATGACGGGCACCGAGGCAACCTCGGAGGCGTAGCGGGAAGAGCCCTCTTTGGGATTGCGCATCACGATGAGGTCGCTGTACGAAGATACCATAACAATGGTGTCATGCAACGACTCGCCTTTCTGGACGCTCGTTCCGCCGGGATCGCTGAAGCCTATGATGCGGGCGCCAAGTTGGTTGGCGGCGCTCTCAAAGCTCAGGCGCGTACGGGTGGATGGCTCAAAGAACAGGGTGGCTACCACCTTGTCCGACAAGATTTTCTGCTTCGGGTTCTTCTCGAACTCTTCGGCAATGTCCAACACCTCGATGTACTCCTCCTTCGAGAAGTCCGTGATGGAGATGAGGTTGCGTCCTTTTAATGTGCTCATGATGTTTAGTATTTTGTTTATTTGTTTTCGGTAAAAATGGCAACGTTCTTTTGTGCCTCTTCATTCTGTGGGTTGGCATCCAGAGCTCGCGTGAAATACTCTAGAGCCCTGTCCATGTCGCCATACACTTCTTTCTCCAGCCAGCCCAGATTGTTCAGTGCATCCGAGCTGTTGGGGTTCACGTCCAGCATCTGGCGATAAAGCTTTTCGGCTTCCGCATACTCTTCGGTCTCCTGGTAGTACATGGCCAAAGCGTACATGGCGTTGGTATTGGTCGGCTCCAGCCGCAATGCTGTTGCCAGATATTCTACTGCCATTGGGTCGTGGTGAGTGGCGTACAATATGCCAAGCTCCTCAAAGGCCGGTTCGTATTCGGGGTATAGGTCGCACACTTTACGCAGCAATGTCACCGCGCTCATGGTGTCGCCAGTCTCTTTGTAGATAAAGCCTTTCATGAACAGAGCCGTACGGTTGTCGGGCTCTTTCTCGGTAACCTTGGTCAGGTGCTTTATCGAGCGGTCGTAATCTTTGCTGTAGAATGTCAGCTCGCCCATCTTGAGCTGCACCTCTTTGCTGTCCGGCGACAGTTTCTCGGCAGCCGAGAGGGCGGAGTAACTGTTGCTCACGTCGCCATTGGCGAAGAAAATATCGGCCTGAAGCATTAGGTATTTGTCGTTGTCCGGCTCTGCCTTGACGGCCTTGTTTATGTCGTATGAGGCTTCCTTAGCGCGCCCAAGGTTCAGCAGCACTTGTGCCCTCTGCGCAAGCAGGGCGGCGTCATTAGGATGTTTCTCAATCTGAAGGTCGAGAACCTCAAGCTTCTCGCTGTCAGTCATATCATCGGTAATGGCGTGCTGTTTGCAGCCAGTCGCGATAACGGCGGCGAGCATCATTGTGAGGTATATGGTGTATTTATGCTTCATCATCTTGTATTACGCGATTTTCTTTTTTTTATTGTATAAAAGAGTGAATCAATTTATCAACAGCTGTCAATTCCTGCTCTCTCAACACTTTGCGTGCTTCTGCTTCGCTTATTGGCAACCCTCTCCATAGCATGCACCAGTATTCTTTCGTCTTCCTAATAGCCGATTCGGCGGTGGGTGCGGTGGCCTTGGTTTCCTCGTACAGGCGCATGATAAAGTGCTTCGTCGCTGTCAACCACTCATCCTCGTTAAGCACATGACCTTCAGCTTCAAGCGGTAGTGTGGGGCGGTAGAGTATCCCTCGGCCTACCATGATGTCTGCCACTTTGGGATAGGTTTTTTTTATGCGCTGCACGTCGCCGACATTGGTAATATCGCCGTTGTATATCACCGGATGTATTATCATCGGCAGCACCTGCGCGAAGGTCTCCATGTCTGGAACACCGGTGTACTGCTGCCGTCCAAGGCGGGGATGTATCGTCACCGACGCCAGTGGATAATCGTTCAGAACAGGCACCAGGGCAAAGATGTCTTCTTTCTGCCGCAGTCCTATGCGCATCTTGACGCTCAGTCTGGGTTTTAGCTTTGGTATCACGCCGTCGAGCACAGCCTTCACCTCGTCGGGATAGGGCAGTATACCGCTGCCACGGTGCTTGCCGGTGATGTTGCGCATCGGGCAGCCTATATTCCAGTTTACCTCGCTGTAACCCATGTCATACAGTCTGTTGCCCAATGCTACAAACTCCTCGGGCTCTTTGCCGAGAATCTGTGGCGTTATCGGTATCGAGCCGCGGTTGGCTTCGGGCAGCACGTCACGCATGAAATGCTTCAATGTCGACGACTGGGTGCCATCGGCCAACAGGTTGTGCAAGTTGTGGGTAAGCGACAGGAATGGCGTCATCGCCAAGCGTATGGCACCAGGGAAGCACTCCTCATACACACGCCTGAAGAGCAACTCCGTCAATCCTTGCATCGGTGCCAGTATCATGATTCACATCCTTTCTTTTCTTCCCATTCCGTCTTTTTTTCGGCGATAAACTGCTTCAGCGATTCCGTCAGTTTGTTGCCAGTATCGTATACAGGCTTGTATAGCAGGCTTTTCTCTTTTACGTCCGGCTTCAGCAGGGCCTCATGCCTGTCGAGCATCACCGCGTAGTTGAGCATCACGGCCAGTATGCACAAAGCCTTAAGCATGCCTGAGATGGCCCCGAGCAGATGGTTCGCAAAGCTTAGGTGCGCCGCCTTCAGCAGCCCCTCAACCATACGCCCCAGCAGCCACGCCAGCACCATCGCCCCCACGAAGCAGATGAAGAATGCCACCAATACAGCATTCTCGCTCTTCAGCCCAACCAGTTCCGACACCACCTGCGACAGATGCACCGCTGCCCAGATGCCAGCCAGCACCCCGGCCAACGTGGCCACTTCGCGCACAAGCCCTCTCTTCCATCCTTTGTATATCAGGAAGAGCATCGGTATCGCCAGCAGTATGTCCAGAATATTCATCGTATAGGGTATGGGCTCTAAAAAAGCGCCTTGTCAATAATGGCAAGACGCTCGAATAACACATTTTCTTTTTCTATCACTCACGATAGAAATAAGCAAGCACGTCATATATAACGCAACATTTCTCATTTTGTTTCACTTTTGCATGATTTTTTTTCTATCATGCCTATTACCCACCACACTATCAACCCGATAATGGCTCCGAAAAGAGCTCCGCATATTACGTCGCCAGGGTAGTGCTTGCCCAGGTATGAACGGCTGTAGCTCACCGCAATACCCCACAGTATCATCAACCACAGCGGCCACCGCCTTGCCACTTTCTTCCAGTAGCGCAGCATCAGGAACAGCGCAACGGCGAATATGTTGGCCACATGTGAGCTCACGAAGCCGTACTTCCCGCCGCAGCTCGTGCGGAACATGTACACGTCATATACATCCACCAGCTCATGGCACGGCCGCAGCCGGCACACTGTGTTCTTGAACAGGAGCACGCTGCCTCGGTCTGCAAGCAGGAAACAGAGCGCTATGCCCACCAAGACCAACCACCAGCGACGTGGCTCGTGGCGTAGAACTAGTAGGAGGTAGGCCACAACAATCACCGCCGCGATGCACCAATGCTGGCTCAGTGCCCACATCGTCCAGTCCATCGCCACGCAGTGGTGGCTGTTGATCCAGATGAACCACTGTTTATCTATCTCCAGTAATGCTTCAAGCATCGGCTGTCAGCTTCTTGAAAATCATATCCTTCAGCACGTCGATATTCTGTCCGCTCACGGCACTGATGAACACTGCGTCCACACCTTTCGGCAACCTTCGCTTCAGCTGCTTCTGCATCTCTTCGTCCATCATGTCGCACTTGGTGACGGCCAGTATCCGCTGCTTGTCGAGCAGCTCGGGGTTGTACCTCTTCAGCTCGTCGAGAAGCACGTGGTACTCCTTGGCAATCTCCAGCTGCTCGCAGCTCACCATGAACAGCAGTATAGAGTTTCGCTCTATGTGCCTCAAGAACCGCAAGCCGAGGCCTTTGCCTTCGCTGGCGCCCTCTATGATGCCGGGGATGTCGGCTATGCAGAACGACTTGTCGTCGCGGTATTTCACTATGCCCAGATTGGGCACCAGGGTGGTGAAGGGGTAGTCGGCAATCTCTGGCTTTGCGGCACTCACCACGCTGAGGAAGGTGCTCTTGCCCGCATTGGGGAAGCCCACCAAACCCACGTCGGCTAGCACTTTGAGTTCTATGATGACCCAGCGCTCTTCGGCGGGTTCGCCGGGCTGCGCATAGCGAGGCGTTTGGTTCGTGGCACTCTTGAAGTGGTCGTTGCCCAAACCGCCTCGACCTCCTTTGGCAATGATAAGCTCCTGGCCCTCTTCGGTCACCTCGCCCAGCATCTCGCCGGTCTCGGCATCACGGCACACGCATCCCAGCGGCACCTCCAGCACCTGGTCTCTGCCGGTGCGACCCGTACACAGGTTCTCGCCGCCATGCTCACCGTCCTCGGCGAAGACATGCTTGGTGTACTTCAGGTGTAGCAGCGTCCAACGCTGTGTCGTACCGCGCAGTATCACATGGCCGCCTCGGCCACCGTCGCCACCGTCGGGACCGGCCTTGGCGTTGTATTTCACCCTCAGCAGGTGCGCCGATCCGGCACCGCCCTTGCCCGAGCGTACCAGTATCTTGACGTAGTCTACAAAATTTGAGGTCATTGCTCTATGTCTCAGTTGATAATTCTGATTGCAAAGATACGCTTTTTTCTCCATATCGGCCTCTGTTAACGAAAGTTTTTTTGCCGATACGGAAATAAATGGCTATCTATGCAGTGTTTAACCCTACAGCTGTCTCTCCACGAGCCTCACGGAGTTGGCGAAACAGCGGTAGTGTTTATACATGTAAATCTCTCTGGAATAGAAGTTCAGATACCAGGCCTTCATGTCGTCGTCCGGCGTCGACGACCAATAAAATCCATACCTCCTGTCGTAGTCCACCTCTCCGTTGCAGTCGCGACATCCCGAGGCGGGCAGCAGTATATAATGCCCGTTGGGGCCTATTATCTTATAGAAGCCCAGGCTGACCCACTCCCATCGGCATGAATGCATCAGTTCATAGAACTGCTCCATCGTCGGCAGCTTGTCGCCGAAGAGAGCCACCGCCTCGTCGTATGTGAAGTAATCTGTCTCTGCATCAGCCTCGTTCTTCTCGTTCGAGGCTTTCCACAACGTCATGCTCACGAGCCCCAGGTCGACATATTCGTCTTCGTTCGGGTCAACGATGTCGACAGTGGTGGAATGGTCCTGACGGCCATTGTCCTTGCTGCATTGCGTCATCGTCAGTGCCGCAAGCCCCATCACGAGAAAAAGTAACAGTCCTTTCATATTATGGTATTTAATGACAGTGTGTTGCGCCTGTCTGCGCCGCCTTAGCCACTCTTCATCACGGTGCAAAGATACTCCTTTTTCCCGATCTGACAAAAAAAACTTTGCCTCCGCAGGGGGTGATACCTGTGGAGGCAAAGTGTGTTTCCGTTATGCCGACGGCGTTTAGCCGATGGCTTCTTTGATGCGGGCGGCGATGGCCTCGATGGCACCGAGGCCGTCGATGACTTTCTGCTTGCCCTGGGCGGCATAGTAGTCGGCCACGGGCTTGGTCTTGCTGTTGTACTCGGCCAGGCGGTTGTTGATGGTCTGCTCGTTGTCGTCGGCACGACCCTGTATCTTGGCGCGTTCCAGCAGACGGCGCACCAGTTCGTCCTTCGGCACCTCGAGCTGCACCATGCAGGTGAGCTCGCGGCCGTATTTGGCCAGCAGCTTGTCGAGGGTCTCGGCCTGGGCCACAGTGCGCGGGAAGCCGTCGAAGAGCATACCCTTGGTGTCGGCGGCGATGGCTTTGTCCATCATCTCCACGACGATGTCGTCGCTCACCAGCTGACCGTTGTCCATGATGCTCTTGATGCGCTTGCCGAGCTCGGTCTGGTCGGCAATCTCCTTGCGGAGCAGGTCGCCGGTCGAGACATGCGTCAGACCGTAGTGCTCCACGATGAAGTCGCTCTGGGTACCTTTACCGGCACCGGGGGCTCCGAATATGACTATATTCTTCATAAACTACAGTTTTAAGTTTTAAGCTGTAAGTTTTAAGTAGCTACGCAAATGCGTCAGCCCACTTAAAACTTACAGCTCACAGCTTACAGTTTGTTATTTAACGCTGACAATCTCGATGTCAAACACGAGGGGCGAGTAGGGGGGAATGTCCTTGCCTGCTCCCTGGGGACCGTAGGCCTGGGCCGACGGCATGACGACCTGCATGATGGTGCCTTCGGGCATACCCATGACGCTCTCTTCCCAGCCGGGGATGAGGCGCATCTGGCCGACGACATAGGTCAGGGGCTCATAGGTGCGGCCAGCCTGCTGGATGCCGCCCTGGATGGCGTCGCTCTCCACGCTGCTGTCGAACATGGTGCCGTCGAGCAGGCGACCGGTGTAGTTCATCGACACGGTACGGCCAGCGGCGACTTTGGCGCCAGTGCCTTTCTTCTTGATGACCACATAGACACCCTTATCGTTGGGCTTCACCGTGATGTTGTTCTCGCTCACATAGGTGGCGATGGCCTCGGGCTCATTCTCCTGGCGCTCTTTCATCTCGGCGATGTAGTTGTTCTGCTCCTCTTCGAGCTCCTCTTTGGTGACGATGTCCTGCAGCGAGATCTCGTAGTAGATCTTCATGCCTTTGCCCTTCTCATAGTAGGGGGGCATCTGGTTGGGCTGGAGGAACTTGGCCAGCGAGTCGGCCTCATAGGCCAGGATGGCCTTGTCACCGACGTGCATCAGCACGAGGGCGTCATACAGGAAGAACGCGGGGTCGGCCTGCAGTATGCGGTCGGCATGACCCACATTGCTGAAGGTCTGGGTGGTGTCGAACTTCACGGTCATCTCGCCGACGAGCACGTCGCCGTCTTTGACCTGCTGTGCCGACTTGTTCTGCTTCTCGAACTTGTACGACAGACCGTTGCCGGCGTCTTTGAAACCTTTGTTGCAAGATACCAGCAACATTGCTCCCGCCACAATCATGGTGGCCACTTTCATTGTCTTTTTCATTGGTTAGCTGTTTGTTTATTTTTATTGTTTATTTCTAATTCTCAATTTTCAATTCTCAATTCATACACCAGCGTCATCCTCTGTCCTATCCTGTCGCCGTCGCCTACCATGCCGTAGCCCAGCTCCGAGGGCACTATCACGCGGGCCTTGCCGCCGTGCCGCATGGTGAGCAGCGCCGCGTCGAGGCCTCGTGTGGGCTGCAGACGTCCGGCAACCACGGTGTCGAGCTTCTCGTTGTATATCACCTTGCCGCCGAGGTCTTCCACCCGGTAGCTGATGACCACCGTCTCGTCGTAGGCCACGGGGGCTCCCTTGCCCTCGTCGGTGACCATCACACGTGCGCCGCAGGGCAGCACGGTCATCTGCCACCCGCGCCGCGAGGCATACGAGTCGATGCTCGTCTCCTCGCCCTGCACCATATATTTGTTGGCGTTGATGAGGTTCTCCGTCATGTCTTTGCCGCCGTCGCTCGCGGTTTCCACCACCGGCACGTTGTTGCAGCTCATGCACAGCATCACGCCGAGTGCAGCAAAGGCCAGACCGAGTCTCCGTTTCACTATGTTCACTGTCTCCTTTAGGTTCGCCATGCTGGTGGCGCCGGCGGCGCGCTTGTGGCCACCGCCGATGGGGAAGAGCTCGCGGGCCAGCAGGTTGACGTCGTAGCGCACCTTCGAGCGCATCGACAGGCGCACCTTGCCGGTCTCCTCCCTCACCAGTATGCCGCAGTCCACGGCCCTCAGCTTCATCACCTCGTTGATGAGGCCCGTCAGGTCGGCGCTCTCCACGCCGTAGGCCTCCATCTCGGCGGCGGGTATCACCATCAGGGCCACCTGCGGCTCGGGGTACACCGTCAGCAGGCTGTCCATGGCGTGGCCGAAGAAGCGCAGACGCGCCTCGGTGAAGACGTTCTTTATCTCGCGGTTGATGGCCATGGGGTCTATGCCGTAGCGCAGCAGCGACGCCGCGGCGAGGTA
>ONUE01000127.1 GCA_900320975.1 uncultured Bacteroidales bacterium
GCGGAAAGGAGGGGATTCGAACCCCTGAAGCGCTTTTAACGCTTACTCGCTTTCCAGGCGGGCCTCTTCAACCACTCGAGCACCTTTCCGTTTGTTGAAATCGGGTGCAAAAGTACTACTTTTTTTCGATGTGACAAAAAAAATGTATCTTTGCTTTTTGTAACGAAGTAAAATAATCTTTAAAAGATACTAATAATGAAAAAGTTAATGATTTGTGCAATGGCACTGACAATGATTGCCGCCGTGGGCTGCAAAGGCAAGAAAGCAGCCGAAACGAACACGGAAATTGAACAAAAAGTGGCCGAGTACGCCGAGTTCGAACTGACCTCGGACCTCATCGCCAACCTCTCGGAAAACGAGAAGCAGCTGGTCAAGATCTTCATCGAGATTGGTGACGTGATGGACCAGATCTACTGGGACGAATACTTTGGTTATGAGAACCGTGCCAGCCTCGACACGCTGGCCGACCCCGCCATCCGCGCTTTCGCCAACATCCAGTATGGTGCTTGGGACCGCCTGGACAGCGAGAAGCCCTTCGTGCCTGGCTACGGCGAGCGCCCGCTGGGTGCCAACTTCTACCCCGTGGACATGACTCCCGAGGAGTATGAGAACTTGGCCGATCCGCTGAAGGAAAGCCAGTACAGCGTCATCCGCCGCAACGCTGAAGGTCAGCTCTATGTGCTGCCCTACCACAAGGCCTACGAGAAAGAGCTCGCCAAGGTGGACAGCCTGCTGGAGAAAGCCATCGCCCTGGCCGAGAACGAGGGTCTGAAGAAGTACCTCGAGGCCCGTCGCGAGGCCTTCCGCACCGACGACTACTTCCAGAGCGACATGGTGTGGATGGACATGAAGAACAGCAAACTGGACTTCGTCGTCGGACCCATCGAGAACTACGACGACGCCCTCCACGGCCTGAAGTGCAGCCACGAGGCTTTCGTGCTCATCAAAGACGAACAGTGGAGCAACGACCTGAGCAAGTTCGCCGCCCTGCTGCCCGAGATGCAGAAGCTGCTGCCTTGTGACGAGAAATACAAGAAAGAGGTGCCCGGCACCGACTGCGACATCAACGTCTATGATGTGGTCTACTATGCCGGTGACTGCAATGCGGGTTCGAAGACCATCGCCATCAACCTGCCCAACGACGAGCGCGTGCAGCTGGCCAAAGGCAGCCGCCGTCTGCAGCTGAAGAACGCCATGAAAGCCAAGTTCGACAACATCATGGTGCCCATCGCCAACCTGATGGTGTGCCCCGAGCAGGTGGACAGCGTGACTTTCAACGCCTTCTTCGGCAACACCTGCTACCACGAGGTGGCTCACGGTCTGGGTATCAAGAACACCGTCACCGGTCGCGGTCCCTGCCGTCAGGCCCTCGGCGCCCAGTACAGCGCCTGGGAAGAGGCCAAGGCTGACGTCTGCGGTCTGTTCCTCACCGAGCAGCTCATCGAGCGCGGCGAGATTACCAACACCACCGTCAACCAGAACTACATCACCTTCATCGCCGGTATCCTGCGTAGCGTCCGCTTCGGTGCCACCGAGGCCCACGGCGTGGCCAACATCATGTGCTACAACTACTTCAAGGAGCACGGTGCCTTCACCCGCGACGCCCAGGGCAAGTACGTCATCGACGTAGAGAAAGCCCGTGAGGCCGCCCGTGGCTGGGCCGCCCTGATTATCGCCATGGAAGGCGAGGGCGACATGGCCGCCGCCAAGGCCTACAGCGACCAGAACGGCAAGATTGGCGAGGAGCTGCAGAACGACCTCGACGCCATCCGCAACGCCAATATCCCGCGCGACATCGTCTACAAGCAGGGTGCCAAAGTGCTCGGCCTGTAAGTCCTGATAGGACAACGATAAAACAGATATGAGCCCCGGAGTGGGACACCCAATGTGTCACCACTCCGGGGCTTCTTTTTCACGCGCACAATAATAAATATTTAATTTTTTTGCGCGTTTGTGTAATATTTCGTATATTTGCAGTGTCCATAGCACAAGTAGAATTTGCATATTACCACTGATGGACAGGGGGTTGCGGCAACACTCCTGTGATAGGAACGCCCGTTGAGTCGGATTATCCCCTACCGGCATAACCCCGAAGGACTACAGGCATATACCTGCAGGAGGGGAAGTATTGTGTGTAAGTGAGTGGTTAGGGATTAAGGAGACAAGTGACAGCGTATGGCAAGTTGGTACGCGATAAAAGTTTACTATAACCGCGTGCAACCGCTGATAGCGGAGTGCAAGGAGGCGAGGATGGAGTTCTTCGCCCCTACCGACATCATCAAGTCGCTGCTGTTCGTGCGATGCACCGAAACCGAGGTGCTACGCCTTGTCGCCGAGAGTGATGTCAAGATGTGGGTGTACCGCAACACCGAAGGCACCAAGCCTGCGACGATACCGGACCATGAGATGGAGGTGTTCCGCTTCGTAGTGACGGCGGGCCGTGAAGGGCTGGAGCTGTTGGGAGACGACAAGCCAGAATACCACATAGGTGACCGAGTGGTAGTGACAGGTGGCCCCTTCAAAGGAGCCGAGGGGCATATCAAACGCATAAAGCGCGACCGGCGCCTGGTGGTGACCATCCCCGGCATCGTGGCCGTAGCGACAACATATATACATCCGTCCTTGCTGCGCAAGGTGGATGAAAGACTGGAAAACTGAGTGGCTGACTAACTACATAGATACGCAACCACATGAAAAAAGGTCTTTTCAATCTGCAATACGAGATTGACACTGCGCAACCGTACACCGAGAGCGGCAGTGCCAAGGGGGCCAAACTATTTGCCGGCGAAATCGAAGACCCCGAAGTCAGGAAAACCGTAGAGATGCTGACGAAGAGCGGCTTCAAAGACACCATGCGGTGGATGGCCAGCAACACAGGCACGAAAGGTTCTACGGTGGTGTTGCCCCTGACATGCCGCACGCCAGAGGCTATCACCTACCGCATCAATGGCAGCCAGCCACATCTACTCTGTATCTCACGACCTCTGCACACCATAAAGAGACTCGACGAATGCCTATATGCCGCCAACTGGGCGCTGCCCGACGGAGCATATGTCTGGTGCCACACGATGACGGCACTGCTCAAGCGCAAGCTGATGATGAAGCGCTACCCCTGGGGCATCAGCCACATACTGGTGCTGCTGAACTACCTGTGGACGCGCGTATTCCCGAAGCTGTGGCTCACCCGTAAGATCTACTTTGGCTTCACAGAAGGCAAGAACCGCACGATGAGCCGCGTGGAGATTATCGGGCGACTGTACCGTGCCGGCTTCGAGGTGATAGACGAGAACTTCCA
>ONUE01000067.1 GCA_900320975.1 uncultured Bacteroidales bacterium
AAGCCTATAATCGAAAAGTATCAAAACTAAACGCATCAAAAAAAAGAGGAGCCTCGATGAATCCTCTTTTTCTTCCAGCCAAAATATAATTAAAAGGACTAAGATATGGCAATAGAGATTTCAAAGGAAGAGCAGGAGTTTGCACGATTTGCAAGCACGACGTTTGCGACGTGGGGCTTTGAGCACACGGACAAACTGATGAAGAAGCAGATGACGCGAAAGCAGTACATTCACGAAATGCTGCTGCTGATATTGACGCAGTTCCAGGGCGACGCTCAGAAGGCCTGGCGGTTCTTGGACTATGCGTTAACACCCAACGAGGTGAAGGAATGCCAGCAGTACGTGGTGTATGCTCGGCAGGAGTTAGTGAAGAATGGTTTAATTAAGGAGGGCTGACGATGGAACAACCTTTAATGCTACAGAGCAGTTGTGTTGACTGCAAACACTATGATGGTTTTGGCCAGTGCTTAGAACACGGCAATAACTTAGTCGAGAATTGTAAAGATTATAAGCAGGACTGACGATGGCTAAAGTATTACAATGTCCTTGGTTCGCTTCTAACGGTTTCTCGAAGTGGTGCATGAACGGCCATTTCCCATGCAACTGCGAGACGTGCAACTGCGAGGACAAGAAGTACGTGGAGATTTACACAACGACATCAACAACTTGTAAATCACAGAAAGGGTAGTAAATATGGATATAATATTTTGCACAATAGTAGTTGCCATAATTTCTGTTGTAACTTATATGAGTTGGTGTAACTTAGAAGACGAGTGTAATTATCATATAAAGAAACTGGGAAAGATTCTTCATGAACTTACAGTACAAAATGATGTTTTTAAAGCACAGAAAGGAGAAAAAGTATGAAACAAATTTGGGAAAGACTAAAAGTTTGCTTTTATGTATTAACATACCGAAACTTTTATTTTGCTGCCTATAAATCAGATGAAAAAATGCTGATTGAAAATGAACAGCAGGAGATAACTGGCATAAAAGATAAATCTATTCGTGGCTGGTATCATATTGATGATGTTGCATTTAGTGGCGATATCCCTACTTTACGTCACTTGATATGTGAGAATATAATAGGAGTCGTAAACAAAATAAAAAACAATGAGGTATGACAGACAAAGTACAGAAAATCCGTGAAGAGGTTGAAATGGTTATTAATAGAAGATTGAATCTCCTTAATGGTGACTATTTTGATTTAAATAAAGAAGCAGATGGCTTCACTAATGAAATAATGGATATTATCGACTCCTTGCAAGAAGAGCCTGTAAGCGAGGAGTTGGAGAAAGCAGCAATAGATATATGCTCAAAGGTTCTTAAAGGAGAAACCATAACTATTGATGGCTATGATTACGTTGTACTGTCAGATGCATAAGAATGCCTCAAGGCTGGTGCTAAGTGGCAGAAACGGCGAATAGTGAAGGAAATTAAAAGTAGACTTGTAGACGCTGCAACCAACCAAGACAACAGTGCTGATATTGGTGAGCAAACATACTACAATGGAATGGTCGATGCTCTTGGTAGACTAAGAGATAAATTTATGGAGGACTGACGTGGGCGACAGCCAAAATAGAATTTAAAGGTTTTGGAGATATGTTAGTAGAATATTCATTCATTGGTAGTAGCAAGCATCACAAATGCTACATGGCTCTTTGTAATGACCCTGTGGGCACGATTGAAAAGACGGCTCAGAAATACTGGCAGTCGCATGGCATCAAGAAAGGCTCATACGGGGTGTTTGAGTTTCATCGCAATGACGATGACGAGTTTGTAGGGCTTACGGCTTGCAAGGAGATTGATGCCTATGCCTTGGAGCATATTCTTGGATGTTTTGAGAATATGCTTGGCGAAAGGTGTAGTATGCCTGACTTGGTAAGGATAGTAAGGAATTTCGATAAACGATTTGGGAGGACTGACGATGACTGACGAAAAATGCGCTTACTACCACAAGGGCTTTTGCCTGAAGGGTATGGTTGGAACGATATGCGAACTTGACGATTGCGTGGCTCATATACCGAGGACGCAGCCGTTGGATAACCAAAAGGACGATTGACTATGGCGAAGCAACTATATTGTCCGCACTACGTCAGCTATGGCGGTACGATGCGAGGATGCACCAACGGACATTTCCCATGCAACTGCGAGACGTGCGACTGTCCCGATAAGCAGTGGTACGAGGTGAAAATCACGACAGCGACTACGCTTGTGGATGATGTCGGGCAAACGTCGGACGTTTCAACTATTTTCTATGGTCTGACAGGTAGCATCAAGAAAGAGGAGCCTCGATGAGACTCCTCTTTCTTGTTTCGCAGGGCGCGGTTGGCGTTACCCAACTCTCGACGTTCTGTGCGGTGTCGCTGGCCAGCCACGTGTTCGGCTGTGCTTCCTGCGGTAATGTAAGCAGAACGTGTTAATCTTCTACGGACATACCGAACGCCACGATGAGTTAGGCTAAGCCATGCAAGAACTACAGCCCTGCGTCGGTGGCTTTCTGCTTGGCCCACTCGCAGAACTCGTTATAGGCATCCCACTCCTGCTTGTAGGTTGTCTTGCTGTTGCTGTAGTGGCGCTGGATGGCCAGCTCGTCGCTCAGTGAGTAGCGGGTACGGATGATGGCATCGACCACGGCACCCTTGGTCTTTTCCTCGGGTTCGAGCCAGTCCACGTCGTACTTGTACTGTTGGCGGGCAATGGGATCCGCACCTTCCACGGGTGGGATGTCATAGACGGTCTCCACCTCTTCGTTGGTACACATCAACACCTTCTTCGAGCCTGTCTCCAGTGTGAGCGTAGGCTGCTGTGAATCAAAAATCTGTTTCATAATCGTTCTTTAATTAAAGTTATACATTACAATTCTATTCCCATTTCCTGGACTATCATCTCACACGCCTCCTTGTCGCTGATATGGTCTTCGTCAAAGTACAGCGAGTTGCCGTCACGTCCGATGGTACGATACTGGGGCATCGGCGTATTGTCGCGCATCCATGCGTCGCACACCTGCTTAATCTCGAACGAGCCGTTGTGACAGCGCCACAGGTGGTTGTGACTGTTACCCTTTTCGTCCGTCTCCTTAGACACCACCTGAAAGTCGTAGTAATAGCCGCTGTCCTTGTGGTTGTCTATCTTGCGCACTTCGGTAATAGCGATACGCTGACCGACGAAGCGGTCCATCTTGCATTTCTCTCCACGGAAAGGCCTGAGTTGCATAGTCCTGTATTTTCTTAATCTTGATAAATTGTTTCTTATCAGTCTCAGCAAGTGCTTTGAGTCGCTTTTCATCAGAAGTCCTTTGTAGCCTGCAAACTGCTGTGGCTTGTCGGCGCAGCGTATGGCACGCCGCCGCATCTCACCACGCACATTCACAAAGCCGTCCTTATACCACGTCTTGCAGAAGCGTAGCCCGTTGCTGACGCGCCCCTTCTGCCAGTCGCCCTTCATGTCAAGGCAATAACGCCCTGCATAATAGGACGTTTGGAACGAGCGCAGGCGCTCCAGTTCGTCAGAATCGACGAAATATACCCTATTGTCGCCGAAGCCTGCCGAGAAGGCTACGTTGAAGTTGCGCTGCACCAACTCGTCGTACTCCGCCATCACCACGTCGGCAATGATAGGCGACAGGCTGCTGCCGATGGGCAGGTCGTCCACCTGCGAGAACACCTGGTACATCAGCCACCTGCACAGCGGGTCCTTGACAGTCTGGAACATGACGCCGAGGTACACCTCCTTCCGCAGGCTCTGGTAGAACTTGCGGATGTCGTCAGTGAGGAACCACTTGTCAAGATATACCTTCGAGGCGTGACGCACACGTGTCATCATGCAGTAGCGTCGGTCGTTGCACAGGATGCTGCGGCCTATAATGTTCGAGTAGTTGGTGCGCGGCACCTTGCGGCGCATCTTCTGCTCGATAACGGTGAGCACGATGTTCACCATGCAGCGGTCGTACAGCAGGAACACCTCTGCCTGACGTTCCTTATCGCCCTTGCGCTGCTTGTCCACGCGCTTCACGACGGGCGGCTGCGCCTCGTAGGTCATCGTTTCCAACTCGTGCATCATCCGCATGACGACGGGTACGGGCCGTTCCCACATTCTGCGCTTCTCGTCGGTATCACGGCGATAGGCGGTACGCAGTACGGCAAAAATGGCTATCTCTCTGTTCAGCAAGAATCGTCTTAGTCCACTGAGGTTTCTTCTTTTGTTCGCTCTTTCTAAGTCATCCCATATTGAGGATACCTCGCTTTCTCCGTCCGTGCTGTCCCAGAAGGGCAGCTCGCGATAGTCGCGTGGTCCATACTCACCAGTGGCAGCATGGTCATCCGTCGTGTTCGACCTTGAGGTCACGATGTGGAGCGGTTTGGTGTTTTGAGCGAAGCCCCCGGCATAGTTGGAGTTGTCATTCGTGGCCGCATTGTTAGCATTCAGCGTGCGACCAGCATTGTCGTTATTCGCATTGCAACCGGCGACGGAGGCGCAAACTCCACCCTCGTTCTTCCGCTTCGGCTTCATCAGTTCCTCCATCAACGATGACGTCTTCGGCAGGCTGTTGTAGTCGATGCGGTCAACCGTCACACCACCCTGCTCAAGCTCTTCTGCGGCCTGGGAAAGTTGTGTGGCGATATGTCTCAGTGTGTCGTAATTCATTGTCTCACAGAGAGGATTTTTCTCCTTTTGATATTCCCGGGCAGATTTCGGGCGGCCAGGGAGTGATGCTAAAGCCGCATCACTCCCGCTAAAGCCCTGTTCTCTGCCATTGCTCAAAGCAACTTAGTCGTTTATTTTGCCATTGTCTCTTTCTTTTATTGGATTTGAGGTGAGACAAGAGCGAAGCCCCCGGCAAAGTAGGAGCCGGCATACGAGGCCGCATGGGAAGCAGACAGCGCGCGACCAGCAAAGGCGCTAGACGCATGGCAACCGGCGACGGAGGCGCATACGCATTCCTTACCAACAGCGGGCTGTCCGTCGGTACCTTGACCATAGCAT
The DNA here is from genome assembly GCA_900320975.1 of uncultured Bacteroidales bacterium. Taxonomy (GTDB): domain Bacteria; phylum Bacteroidota; class Bacteroidia; order Bacteroidales; family P3; genus Colimorpha. The sequence continues at coordinate 4,987 of ONUE01000067.1, forward strand.
GCACCTAACCAAGCGTAACCGCACTCCTTAGTGTGCTGACCAGCACCGCTCCACTCAGTCTGGGCAAAGATACCTGCGTCGTAGTCGGCATCCGAACTCCATCCGCCACCACTGAACTCATCCTTGACGAGTTTCAGGCCCTTCAGCGGATTGAACTGAGTACCGATGTCTCCGTAGATAGTATCGTTGCTGTGGATAACGGGAATATCGTCGGCATTCTCGGCAACATACAGACGCTGCTTCTTGGTACCATTATTGTTATAATAGGTATAGTGAATACCCTCCAGTTGCTGGAACATACCGCTCATCATGTCCTTGCCGCGATACACGGGGTGCGAGAACTTGAAGATGGCCACGGCACCAGTCAGGTCGTTGTTCGACGTGTCGCACACGCCGTCGCTGATTTCCAGCTTCACGTAAATGTTTACCACGGCAGTCATCACGCCGTCGTCCATACCTTGACAGTTGGGCATGTTACGCACGGTGTAATACTTCTGTCCTGCCACCATACCCTCGCCCGTTGCCAGGTTCACGCCTGTGGCTATCGTTGCACCACCAGAGGTGAACACCGTAGGAGCCACGTCGCTGTTGCCTGCAGGGGTGATATGCCCTATCAAGTTGGCGGCAGCTATCTTGTCAAGTACGCGCTGCGCCTCCATCATCTCGGTAAAGCTATAGCTGGCACCTTCGATACCTTTCAGCACAGGCGTGTCGTCAGCACCAGAAGTCAGGTGCAGCTGTCCCCACAATCCGAGGTAGCGGTCGCTGTCGCCGCTCTTGATAATTTTTACACCGGAGATGCCGCTCACACCGTTGTCGGCAAAGTTGCTTGCACCAGCAGCGGTATTGGTACATCCGTAGCCGCCACGTGCCGCATCCACAAAGTCGAGTGTACCCATCTCCAGATACATTGCTGTCCACCAGATGCTCTCCAAGTTGTGAGCCAGACCAATCCAGCGGTCCTTCACCGTCGGGTCGGCATTCTTGTTACGAGCCTGCTGCGACGAGTTGAGCGACGACATAGACTGGTTGGGATAGCCTGCGCCGCTGGTCTTGATTTTCTGCTTGAAGAGGTCTGTCGGTGCGCTGTACTGTCCGTTTACCGATGTAGAATAGATAGAATGCGCACACGAACGCTCATCGTCTGCCAGCTTGGCATTTACCGTATAGTGCGGCACAATGGCAAACGGCTTGATGCGCTGCGCCTGCTTGGTACCCACGTTGTGCTGCAGCAGTCCGAGCGACAGCATGTTGTACTCCGTGTTGTCGAAGGTCTCCTTGCAGTGACCGTTGAACACTGGCACATCGCAGTACAGCAGCACGTCGCCGTCGTTGCCGTTGATGGCCACCTCTGCACCATTTACGTCGGCAGTCAATCTACCGCCCTTACACTCATGAGTCAACACGCCGTCCTTGTCGAACGTACCGATTTTCAGGTGGCCGAGCACTCGCATGAGTCCCGCCCTGTCACCGATGGTCTTGGTGAACGAGGCATCGGTAGCACCTGCCACACGTCCAGCACCGTAGTAGGGCGCCGTAGTGCCTTCTTGCAGTGCCTCAATAGCCTGCGCATTCTGTTCCACACCCGTTCTGGCCTCTATGTCGGCGCAATACTTCTTGCCGCCGCCATTGTTCATCCAGCCGAACTCGCTGTTTTTTAAATCTTTCTCAGTCATAATACTTTTATATTAATAGTGAATAATGTTTCTCTATCCGAACACGAATCCGTGGTTAACACTATCGTAAGTCATCTTCGCCGTGGTTGGGAAATTGAATCCGTGATCCGTTTCGTCATAGACCGGTCCGGAAAACTCGTCGAACTTGGTATCGACCTCTGTCTTGGTGTAGGTGTTAGTCTTGTCGGACTTTTTTGACATTTCCGACTGCATAAGCTGGTCGTGATACGCCGCCAGGTCCTCGTGATTGATTGCTTTCTCGTCTAATGTTGCCATAATCTTGTTTCTCCTATCGTTTTATGTGGTTGTTTATTGCGTTTACTCTGAGGGAGTGTAGCCCGTCACGATGGCGCGGCACTCTGCAGGGGTGGCATACGTCGGGAGCTCGCTCTTGTCGGCCTTCTGGCTCAGTTCCGTCGTGACGCTCTTAGCGGTGACGCCACGGACAAGAACACCAGTACTACGTGAATTTATGCAATCAGATGCATCATTTTTCGTAAACAGCAAGCTATGAGCCCAACTGCTGTCCATAGGGATGTTAGGTGTAGAGCCCCAATACTCGCCCTGCGCGCCAACGTCATACGTGTTACCAACGTTCTTGTAACCGCCAGCAGGCAAGAAAATGTAGTTACCGTTAGCGGCAGTGAACTTTGCACCGTTGATGCCAGAGCCATTGAAGTTCGTCTGCCATGAGAAGGTAGTGTTTTCTATCAACTCAAATATTTGCTCTTGTGTCGGCATGTGCCACGGAGCACCCATTACCTGAGTAGCGGTGTCGTGTTCGGTATCCAGTGGGTTTTCATTGCCGGTGTATGCGCTGTCAGACGAGTTGTACTGCGTGGCCCCCTTACCATACATATAGTAGTTGCCGTAGCCCGTCTCCGTCTCAGCACCGACGTTGCACTTTGCCCACAACGTGCCGCTTGGCAGTCCGAGGTCCACGAACTCGTAGTCCGTGTCAATGCCGATGGCGTCGGCAAGGGCGTTAACGTCCGTCTTATCGGCCTTCTGACCGTTAATCCACGGTTTGAGCTTATCGTCCCAAAGCGTCTGGAAGTCGGCCAGCGCCATATATTTCTCTTTTGTCATAGTCTTCT
>ONUE01000151.1 GCA_900320975.1 uncultured Bacteroidales bacterium
CTTCGTGTTCATGATAAAGAAGTTCGAGGCGCAGGTGCCGACGGTGGACGCCTTCACGCTGGCCAAACAGATAGTCCTTGCCAGCGGCATCATCAAGGCACTGCAGGAGGCCGACGAACCCGACACCGCCGAACGCATCGACAACATCGACGAGCTGCTCAACGGCGTGCAGGAGTTCTGCGAGAGCGAGGAGGAGATACCGGAAGGCACCGAAACGGCGCCTTCGGGCATCCGAACCCTCGACGAGTTCCTGCAGCAGGTGCTGCTCTACACCAGCGAGGACAAAGACAAGGACAAAGATGCCGACAAGGTGAGCCTGATGACCATCCATGCTGCCAAAGGTCTGGAGTTCCCATACGTGTTTGTGGTGGGTATGGAGGAGCAGCTCTTCCCGTCGTTCCTGGCATCATCAAGGGCCGAGATGGAGGAGGAGCGCAGGCTGTTCTACGTGGCGGTGACACGCGCCGAGAAGCAGGTGACGCTGAGCTACGCCCAGACGCGCTTCAACAACGGCCAGCGCACCGGTGGCGAGGTGAGCCGCTTCGTGGAGGAGATTGACGAGAAATACATCGAGTCGCCGCGCCGTCAGCAGCCCACCATGCCGAGCGGCCTATGGAACATAGGCAAGCCGCAGCCGACAGTGAAGAAGAAACCGCAGCCGACCTTCGTGCAACGCGGTCCCGCAGTGCCCAACAACCCGGCGCAGATAAGCGCCATTATGCCAGGCATGAAGGTGCAGCATGAGAAGTTCGGCATCGGCAAGGTGCTGGCTGTAGAAGGTGCCGCCGACTCGCGCAAGGCCACGGTGTTCTTCGAGGGCGGCGTGGGCAACAAGCAGCTGATGCTCAAGTTCGCCAAACTAACGATTATAGAGCCATGAGGATAGTTATACAGCGCGTGCTTTCGGCTTCGGTGGACATCGCCGGAGCCCGCAAAAGCGAGATTGGGCAAGGGATGATGATACTCGTTGGCATCTGCGACGAGGATACCGACGAGGATATTGACTACCTCTGCCGCAAGGTGGTGCAGATGCGCATCTTTGACGACGAGAACGGCGTCATGAACCTGCCGATAACCGATGTGGCCGACAGCGGTATCCTGGTTGTGAGCCAGTTCACACTGATGGCCTCGACCAAGAAGGGTAATCGTCCAAGCTACATACACGCCTCACGGCCGGAGTTCGCCATACCGATGTACGAGAAGTTCGTCGCCAAGTTGCAGGAGCTCTTCGGCAAAGAGATACAGACCGGCACATTCGGCGCCGACATGCAGGTGTCGCTCATCAACGACGGCCCTGTAACGATAATCATGGACTCGCACCAGCGGGAGAAGTTTTAGCGCATGGCGCTTATCCAGCGCTGCTTGCCGCAGAAGTCTTCATGCACCCTGGGGGTAAAGCCTTGAGCCTTGAATACGGCGCAGGTCTCGTCGGCAAGGGCTTCGTTTATCTCCACCACCAGCATACCGTCCTTGGCCAGATGCTCCTTGGCGATATTGGCTATTGCCTTGTAGAACCGCAGCGGATCATCGTCAGGCACGAAAAGAGCCAGCGCCGGGTCATAGTCGAGCACGTTGGCAGCCATCTGCGCCCTCTCTTTCTCCATGACGTATGGCGGATTGCTGACGATAAGCCCATAAGACCCACTCAACCCATCAACCCCATTAAGTACATCGGCCTGCATGAAGCAAATGTCTACGCCGTTGTTTTTGGCGTTCTGCCGAGCCATCTCCAGTGCCGCCGACGAGATATCCACCGCCGTCACGTCGGCCGCCGGAAAGGCCTTTTTTAGCGCAATGGCAATACACCCACTGCCGGTGCAGAGGTCGAGACAGCGATGAGTGATTAGTGATGAGTGATTAGTGATTATCCAGTTGACGATTTCCTCTGTTTCCGGACGCGGGACGAGCACATCGGGGCTCACCTCTATCCTGCAGCCGCAGAAGTCAGTGTAGCTGATGATATGCTGTATGGGGCGCTGCCGCTTGAGGTCCTCGAGGGCCCAATGGAAGCGCAGCATGTCGCTCTGGTCGATGGTCTGCTCACGCGAGGTCAGCAGCCGCACCTTGTCCCAGCCGAGGAAAGC
>ONUE01000001.1 GCA_900320975.1 uncultured Bacteroidales bacterium
TATCGACAAGAACGAGATCCGTCGTGGTATGGTTATCGCCAAGCCCGGCTCGGTGAAACCTCACCACAAATTCGAGGCTGCTGTCTATATCCTGAAGAAGGAAGAAGGTGGTCGTCACACTCCGTTCCACAACAACTATCGTCCGCAGTTCTACTTCCGTACCACTGACGTTACCGGTACCATCATGCTCCCCGAGGGCCGCGAGATGGTCATGCCTGGTGACAACCTGACGATCACTGTGGAGCTGATCGCTGACATCGCTCTGAACGAGAACCTGCGCTTCGCTATCCGCGAGGGTGGCCGCACCGTTGGTTCCGGTCAGGTGACCAAGATCCTCGACTAATCACGAGAAAAACCGATGGAGCCGGATATACCCCGGCTCCATTACAGGGGCATAGTTAAATGGTATAATGGCGGTCTCCAAAACCGTGGTTGGGAGTTCGATTCTCTCTGCCCCTGCTAAGCAAAGAAAAAGAAAGTACAAACTAGTTTAGTAAAAAAGACAATGTCAAAGTTTGGTGAATATGTGAAGTCGAGCTACGACGAACTGGTGCACAAAGTGTCGTGGCCCACATTCAAGGAACTGCAGAGCAGCGCCGTGGTGGTTGCTGTGGCAGCCCTTGTCATCGCCATCATAGTCCTCATCATGGACGTCCTCTTCGGTGTCCAGCCTTGGGGATGGAAAGGCTTACTCGGATACTTCTATTCGATCTTCGGATAAGAAACGCTGCATGCGCCACACTATAAGCTTCGGCGGCCTTGCTTCCCAAAACTCAATATTTTGAGTCTGCCAAAGCGTGGATTGTGCGGGCGTGGAGACTGAAGGTAGAATAATGTATATTTTCACTGTCCTTTATTAACCGACAAGCAATGGAACAGCAGGAGAAAAAATGGTATGTCGTCAGGGCAATCAGCGGTAAGGAGAAGAAAGCCAAGGAGTACATCGAGAGCGAAATGGCCAAGCGTGGCTGGAGCAACGATGTGCCCACGGTGCTGATACCTACCGAGCAGGTGGTGGCTATACGCAACGGTAAGAAAGTTATCAAAGAGCGTAACTTCTTCCCGGGCTATGTCATCATTGAAGCTAACCTGCGCGACGAAATCATCCCCGTCATCCAGAATCTGCCCAATGTTCTCGACTTCCTCCGCGAACGCGAGGGCAAGCCGATACCGATGCGCCAGAATGAAATCAACCGCATCCTCGGCAAGATGGACGAGAGCCTGGACAGCAACGAGATGATGGATCGTTTCATTGTCGGCGAGAACGTGAAGGTCATCGACGGCCCCTTCAACAGCTTTGTCGGAGTGGTCGAAGAAATCAACGAGGACAAGAAGAAATTGAAAGTTACGGTCAAGATCTTCGGTCGCAAGACCCCCCTCGAACTGAACTTCTCGCAGGTTGAGAAAGACCAGTAACCTAAAATAACTAACCTATTAAAACAGTAAATCAATGGCAAAAGAAGTTGCAGGATTGATTAAGCTGCAAATCAAAGGCGCTGCTGCCAACCCCGCACCCCCAGTGGGACCCGCCCTTGGTGCCAAGGGTGTGAACATCATGGAGTTCTGCAAGCAGTTCAATGCCCGTACCCAGGATCAGGCCGGCAAGGTTGTGCCCGTCATCATCACTGTGTACACCGACAAGTCCTTTGACTTTGTTCTTAAGACTCCTCCTGTTGCTGTCCAGCTGAAAGAGATGTCCAAGGCGCAGAAAGGCTCCGGCGAGCCCAACCGCGTGAAGGTCGCCTCCGTCACCTGGGAGCAGGTGCGCCAGATTGCCGAGGCCAAAATGCCCGACCTCAATTGCTTCACTATTGAGAGCGCTATGAGCATGGTGGCTGGCACTGCCCGCAGCATGGGTATCACCGTTACGGGTGAGAATCCCTTGAACAAGTAAAAAAGTTAGTAACAGTGGTAGCATAAGTAGCGCGAGCGAAAGTGCGTTGACCACAAAAACAGAAAGAAATGGCAAAACTTACCAAGAAACAGAAAGAGGCTGTTGCCAAATTCGACGGCAGCAAAGTCTATTCCCTTGAAGAGGCTGTCAGCATCGTGAAGAACATTACCTTCACCAAGTTTGACGCTTCTGTTGACATTGATGTGCGCCTTGGTGTTGACCCCCGCAAGGCCAACCAGATGGTGCGTGGTAGCGTGACCCTGCCTCACGGCACGGGTAAGACTATCCGCGTCCTCGTGCTCTGCACTCCCGACAAGGAGGAAGAGGCAAAGGCAGCCGGTGCCGATTACTACGGCCTCGACGAGTACATCACCAAGATCAAGGGTGGCTGGACCGACGTGGATGTCATCATCACCATGCCGAGCTGCATGCCTAAGATCGGTGCCCTCGGACGCATCCTCGGCCCCCGCGGCTTGATGCCCAACCCCAAGACTGGCACTGTTACGATGGAAGTTGGCAAGGCTGTTCAGGAAGCCAAGGCCGGTAAGATCGACTTCAAGGTCGACAAATTCGGTATCATCCATACCGCCGTGGCCAAATGCTCCTTCGACGACCAGAAGATCGTTGAGAATGCCAAGGAAGTGCTCCAGATGATCATGAAGCTCAAACCGAGTGCCGCCAAGGGTACCTATGTGAAGAGCATCGCCATCAGCAGCACCATGAGCCCTGGCGTGAAGGTGGACACCAAAGCCGCTACTCTGTAATCTTTAAAACGTAAGAAACATTATGAGAAAAGAACTGAAAGACCAGCACATCGACGCTCTGTGCGAAGAGATCAAGGCCTATCCCAATCTCTATATTGCAGACATTGGAGGCTTGAACTCGGTGCAGACCAGCAAACTGCGTCGTGCCGCCTTCCGCAACGAGGTGAAGCTGGAGGTTGTAAAGAACACTCTTCTCATCAAGGCTCTCGAGAAGTCGGGCTTCGACTATTCCGAGTTGTTCCCTGTGATCAAGGGTGAAACCGCCATAATGCTTTCGAACACCAACAATGCACCCGCCAAGCTCATCAAGAGCTTCCGCGCCGCCGAGAAGACCGCTGAGAAGCCCATTCTCAAAGGCGCCTATGTCGAAGAGTGCTTCTATATCGGACACGAGAACCTCGACGCCTTGGTCAACATCAAGTCCAAGAACGAGCTCATCGCCGATGTGGTTGCCCTGCTGCAGTCGCCCATCAAGAACGTCATGTCGCAGGTTCAGTCGGCTGGCAATACCATTACCGGTGTGCTGAAAACTTTGGAGGAGCGCCAGGCCTAAAGCCGAGCGCAAGAGGCCTGGCCAGCCTTTAGAAAGGGCCAATAAACAAAAACAATTAACAAAAAGTAAAACATTTAAAATTAAATAGTCATGGCAGACATTAAAGCTATCGCTGAAGAACTGGTTAACCTTACCGTTAAGGAAGTTAAAGAACTCGCTGACGTCCTGAAAGAGGAGTACGCTGAGGAGAAGACCTCCTTCGACGTAATCCTGAAGGGTGTTCCCGATCAGACCAAGAAGCTTGCCGTTGTGAAGGCTGTTAAGGATATGGCCTCCCTCGGTCTGAAAGAGTCCAAGGAACTGGTTGACAACGCCCCCAAGCCCGTTAAGGAAGGCGTCTCCAAGGACGAGGCTGAGAGCCTGAAGAAAGCCCTCGAAGAGGCTGGTGCCGAAGTCGAGGTTAAGTAAGGTCACCCAACCTTCTCATACCTACGAGGAATAGGGCCTCCGGCATAGTCCGGAGTGCCTATTCCTTGTTGCTGTGGAAAAAAGATTCCACAGTTGTCGACCCCTCCAACACCCTTAATTGGGGCACTCTTTTATCAGCTGCGATAAGTAATAGAAAAAGATAAATTATTCAGTCCCTTGGCAAAAAAAGAACCCACAGTAGTAAATTTCGCGTCGGTACGCAAATTTGATTACCCGGATTTTCTCGATATTCAGGTCAAGTCGTTCAAAGACTTCTTCCAAATAGAGACCAACCCCGACAATCGTCTTGATGAGGGTTTGTTCAAGGTCTTCAAGGAGAATTTCCCCATCACGGATGCGCGAAATAATTTTGAACTCGAATTCTTGGATTATTACATTGATCCTCCCCGCTACACCATCGAGGAGTGCATCGAGCGCGGTCTCACGTACAGTGTGCCGTTGAAAGCCAAGATGAAGCTCAGTTGCAAGGATCCCGAGAACGAGGATTTCCAGACCATAGAGCAGCACGTGTATCTCGGAATGATACCGTATATGACCCCGAAGGGTACCTTCGTTATCAATGGCGCCGAGCGTGTCGTTGTTTCGCAGTTGCACCGTTCGCCGGGCGTGTTCTTCGGTACTCAGTTCCACTCCAACGGTACACAGCTCTATTCGGCTCGTATCATCCCGTTCAAGGGTTCGTGGATGGAGTTCACCACCGATATAAACAACGTGATGTATGCTTATATCGACCGTAAGAAGAAACTCCCCATCACCACGCTGCTCCGCGCCATCGGCTTTGAGTCGGACAAGGATATCCTTGATATCTTTGAGTTGGCCGAAGAAGTGAAGGTTACCCGCAACAACCTCAAGAAGTTCATCGGCAAGCAGCTTGCCGCTCGTGTGGTGGAAACTTGGACTGAGGACTTCGTGGATGAGGACACCGGCGAGGTGGTCTCCATGGAGCGCACTGAGGTTGTCATTGAGCGTGATGTTGAGCTCACCGAAGAGCATATAGAGAAGATACTGTCGCTGGATGTCAAGTCTATCCTTATCAAGACTGACGACAAAGATGGCATCGACTATTCGGTGATTTACAATACCCTCAAGAAAGACACCGCAAACAATGCCAAGGAAGCCTGTGAGTATATCTACAGGCAATTGCGCAATGCCGAGCCGCCAGATGAAGAGACGGCCCGTAGCATTATCGAAAAGCTCTTCTTCTCGGAGAAGCGCTACGACTTGGGTGATGTAGGACGCTACAGAATCAATACCAAGCTTAACCTTGATGTACCGGACAATGTCCGTGTGCTCACCAAGGAGGACATCACCTCTATCATCAAGTATTTGGTTGAACTTATCAACCAGAAGGCCGAGGTGGACGATATCGACCACCTGTCGAACCGTCGTATCCGCACCGTCGGAGAGCAGCTCTCCAACCAGTTCGGCGTCGGTCTGGCCCGCATGTCGCGCACCATACGTGAGCGTATGAATGTGCGTGATAATGAGTTGTTCACTCCTACGGAGTTGATCAACGCTAAAACTTTGTCTTCGGTCATCAACTCGTTCTTCGGTACCAACCAGTTGAGCCAGTTCATGGACCAGACCAACCCTCTGGCAGAGTTGACTCACAAGCGCCGTATCTCGGCACTTGGTCCTGGAGGTCTGTCGCGTGAGCGTGCAGGTTTCGAGGTGCGTGACGTTCACTATACGCACTATGGTCGTCTCTGCACCATTGAGACCCCTGAAGGCCCGAATATCGGTCTTATCTCTTCGCTGTGTGTCTATGCTAAGATTAACGAGCTTGGCTTCATAGAGACTCCCTATCAGCGTGTCGTCAACGGTCAGGTGCAGTTGGATGAGCCTCCTGTGTACCTGTCTGCAGAGGCCGAGGAGAACAAGACGGTTGCGCAGGCTACCACTCCGCAGGACGAGAAGGGCAACATCACCGTACCGCGTGTCAAGGCTCGTCGTCAGGCCGACTTCCCCATTGTCGCTCCTGAGGAGATTGACCTTATTGACATTGCTTCTAACCAGATTGCATCTATAGCTGCATCGCTCATCCCGTTCCTGGAGCATGATGATGCTAACCGAGCCCTGATGGGATCGAACATGATGCGTCAGGCTGTGCCTCTGCTCAACCCCGAGATACCCATTGTTGGTACCGGTATTGAGGAGGCTGTGGCTCATGACAGCCGTGTGCTGCTGAATGCAGAAGCCGACGGCGTTGTAGAGTATGTCGACTCTACAAAGATTGTCATTCGCCACAACCGTACCGAGAAGGACCGTCTGGTATCCTTCGACGACGATATCAAAGAATATATACTCACTAAATATCAGCGCACCAACCACTCCACTGCCATCAACCTGCGTCCTATTGTCAAGAAAGGCGACAAGGTCAAGAAAGGCCAGGTGCTGTGTGAGGGTTATGCCACTCAGGGTGGTGAACTGGCCCTTGGCCGCAACATGATGGTTGCATTCATGCCTTGGAAGGGTTATAACTTCGAGGATGCTGTGGTTATTTCTGAGCGTGTTGTACGTGAGGATATCTATACCTCAGTCCACGTTGAGGAATTCACCCTTGAGGTGCGCGAAACTAAGCGTGGTAATGAGGAGCTTACCCGCGATATTCCCAATGTGGGTAATGACGCCACCAAGGACCTTGACGAGAATGGTATCATCCGTATCGGTGCCGAGGTTAAGGAAGGCGATATCCTCATTGGTAAGATTACTCCGAAGGGTGAGTCTGATCCCACCCCGGAAGAGAAGCTGCTGCGTGCCATCTTCGGCGAGAAAGCAGGCGATGTGAAAGATGCTTCGTTGAAGGTTCCGCCTTCGATGCACGGTGTTGTCATCGACAAGAAGCTCTTTGCTCGCGTCGTGCGTGACCGCAAAGCCCGCGCCAAGGAGAAAGAGTTGCTCGCAAAGCCGGAGGAGGAGTTCCGCTTTGAGTGCGAAGAGCTGAAAGAGAAGCTCATTGCCAAGCTGCTTGTCATTCTCAATGGTAAGGTGTCCAATGGTGTCTACACCAACCACCGCGAGGAGCTTATCCCCAAGAAGGTTAAGTTCACCGCAAAGACTCTCAAGTCTATTGACTATACCGAGGTCAGTCCCAACAAGTGGACCACCGACAAAGAGACCAACGCTCTTATCAAGGAGTTGCTTAACAACTACAATATCAAGTTCCGCGAGATTAACGGACGTTTCACTCGTAACAAATTCGCCCTCACCGTTGGTGATGACCTGCCGAGTGGTATAGTTCAGATGGCCAAAGTCTATATCGCAATGAAGCGCAAACTGCGTATCGGTGATAAGATGGCTGGTCGTCACGGTAATAAGGGTATTGTGTCGAAGATCGTCCGCGCCGAGGACATGCCGTTCTTGGCAGACGGAACACCTGTCGACATAGTGCTGAACCCCCTCGGTGTGCCTTCGCGAATGAACCTCGGTCAGATTTATGAGACCGTTCTGGGTTGGGCCGGTAAGAAACTCGGCAAGCGCTTTAAGACCCCCATTTTCGATGGTGCTACGCTGGAGCAGATAAACGGCTATATGCGTGAGGCTGGTCTGCCTGAGAATGGCCGCACCTACCTCTACGATGGTGAAACTGGTGAGCGTTTTGACCAGCCGGCCACTGTGGGTTACATCTATTACCTCAAGCTGCACCACATGATTGACGATAAGATGCATGCTCGTTCCATTGGTCCTTACTCACTCATCACTCAGCAGCCTCTTGGCGGTAAAGCCAACTTCGGTGGTCAGCGTTTCGGTGAGATGGAGGTCTGGGCCCTTGAAGCCTACGGTGCATCGCATGTTCTGCAGGAGGTTCTTACTGTCAAGAGTGACGATGTTATGGGTCGTGCCAAAGCTTACGAGGCCATTGTCAAGGGTGACAATATGCCGGTGCCGGGCATTCCCGAGTCGTTCAACGTCCTTGTCCACGAGTTGCGTGGCTTGGGTCTTGAGGTAACATTTGATTAAATAGGTTCCAAATAGTTAAGTATAGAGAACATGGCTTTTAAACAAGAATCTCAGTTAAAAACCGATTTCAACGCTATAACCATTAGCCTGGCGTCGCCCGAGTCCATCAAGCGTCGTTCCTATGGCGAGGTTACCAAGCCTGAAACCATAAACTACCGTACGTACAAGCCCGAGCGTGACGGCTTGTTCTGCGAGCGCATCTTCGGCCCCACCCGTGACTGGGAGTGCCATTGCGGCAAATACAAGCGTATCCGTTATAAGGGTATTGTCTGTGACCGTTGCGGTGTCGAGGTTACCGAAAAGAAAGTGCGTCGTGAACGTATGGGACATATTGAGCTTGTCGTTCCCATTGCTCATATTTGGTTCTTCCGCTCCCTGCCCAACAAGATAGGCACTCTGCTGAATATTCCTTCGAAGAAACTTGACCAGGTCATCTATTATGAGAAATACATCGTTCTGCAGCCTGGTAAGGCTATGCTCAACGAGATGCCTGTCCAGAAACTTGACTTGCTCAGCGAAGAGGAGTACTATCTCATTCAGGATAGTCTTCCCGAAGATAACGCCCAGTTGTCCGATAGCGACCCCAACAAGTTTATTGCTGGTATGGGCGCAGAGGCATTATATACGTTGCTTTCCGAGCTTGATCTCGATAAGTTGAGCTATGAGCTGCGTGCCAAAGCATCACATGAGACTGCTGTGGCTCGTAAGCAGGATGCCCTCAAGCGTCTTAATGTTATCGAGTCGTTCCGTGAGTCGCAGCGCGCCATGCAGGAGCGTGGTATGGATAACCGTCCTGAGTGGATGATTATGAACATCATTCCAGTTATTCCTCCCGATCTGCGTCCTTTGGTGCCGCTGGATGGTGGCCGCTTTGCCACCTCTGACATCAATGAACTTTACCGTCGCGTTATTATCCGCAACAACCGACTGAAACGCCTTGTCGAGATTAAGGCTCCTGAAGTCATCATGCGTAACGAGAAGCGCATGCTTCAAGAAGCAGTTGACTCGTTGTTTGATAACAGTCGCAAGGTCTCCAGTGTTAAGAGTGAGAGCAACCGAGCCCTCAAGTCACTCTCCGATGCCCTCAAGGGCAAGCAGGGTCGCTTCCGTCAGAACCTGCTCGGTAAGCGTGTCGACTACTCTGGCCGTTCGGTTATTGTTGTCGGACCTGAGTTGAAGATGCATGAGTGTGGTCTGCCTAAGGATATGGCCGCTGAGCTCTTCAAACCATACGTCATTCGCAAACTTCTTGAGCGTGGATTGGTGAAGACAGTCAAGAGCGCAAAAAAGATTGTCGACCGTAAGGAACCCGTTGTGTGGGAAATCCTTGAGAACATACTGAAGGGTCACCCCATACTGCTCAACCGTGCTCCTACGCTGCACCGTCTCGGTATCCAGGCTTTCCAGCCCAAGCTTGTGGAAGGTAAGGCCATTCGTCTGCACCCCTTGGTGTGTACTGGCTTCAACGCTGACTTCGATGGTGACCAGATGGCCGTCCATGTGCCTATGGGCAATGCTGCTATTCTTGAGGCTCAGCTGCTGATGCTCTCCACACACAACATCCTCAACCCCGCTAACGGTGCTCCTATTACCGTTCCGTCGCAGGATATGGTGCTTGGTCTGTATTACATGACCAAACCGCGTCGTACTACCGAGACTGAGGTTGTGAAGGGTGAAGGTCAGCGTTTCTATTCCGCAGAGGAGGTCATCATCGCCTACAACGAGAAGCGAGTCGATCTCAATGCCTGCATCAGTGTACAGATGCCTGTCCCGGAAGGTCAGAACGAGTACAGCTATATTAAGACTGACAAGACCTTTATGGAGGTCATCAAAGATAAGAAAGGCAAAGTCCTTACCGATATTGATTGCAATACTCCTGCCGAGGAGGCTATGCACAGCCGCACCGAGTATGAGGTGAAGCGCGACAAGGATGGTAATGTCATAGTGGACAAGAAGGGCCACTATATCAAGACCAACCGCCTCCGCACTACTGTTGGTCGCGTCATTTTCAATCAGGTTGTGCCTAACCAGTATGGCTACATCAACCAGATTATGGGTAAGAAGTCTCTGCGTGACATCATCGGTGACATCTTCACCGAGTGTGGCAATGCAGTGACTGCAACCTTCCTTGATGACATTAAGAACATGGGTTATCGTCAGGCCTTCCGTGGTGGTCTTTCCTTCAACTTGGGCGATGTTATCATCCCTGCTGAGAAAGAACAGCTTATCGAAAAGGCCAACGAAGAGGTTGAGGAAGTTATGGCCCAGTACGCCATGGGTCTTATCACCAATAACGAGCGTTATAACCACGTTATCGATATCTGGACCAACACCAACAACCAGCTCACAGAAACTCTGATGAAGCAGCTCAAGGCCGATAATCAGGGCTTCAACCCCATCTATATGATGTATGACTCTGGTGCTCGTGGTAGTAAGGAACAGATTCGTCAGCTCTCTGGTATGCGTGGTCTTATGGCCAAGCCTCAGAAAGCTGGTAGCGCTGGCAATGAGATTATCGAGAACCCCATTGTGTCTAACTTTAAGGAAGGTCTTTCGGTTCTTGAGTACTTCATTTCCACTCACGGTGCTCGTAAGGGTCTTGCTGATACCGCTCTTAAGACGGCTGATGCTGGTTACCTCACCCGTCGTCTTGTTGATGTGGCGCACGATGTTATCATCACTGAAGAGGACTGCGGCACTCTGCGTGGTCTGCCCACTACGGCTCTTAAGAAGGGTGAGGATATTGTCCAGAGCCTTGGCGAGAAGATTCTTGGTCGCACCTCTGTGCACGATATCTATCATCCTCAGACCGGCGAACTTATTGCTCATGCCGGTGAGGAACTCACCGAAGAGATATGCAAGAAGATAGAAGAGTCTCCCATTGAGGAGGTCGAGATCCGTTCCGTGCTCACCTGCGAGTCCAAGCATGGCGTCTGCGCCAAGTGCTACGGCCGCAACCTTGCCACTGGCAAGATGGTACAGAAAGGTGAAGCCGTCGGCGTCATTGCCGCACAGGCTATCGGTGAGCCTGGTACGCAGCTGACCCTTCGTACCTTCCACGTTGGCGGTGTGGCCGGTGGCAATATCGGTACCACTTCTAGTCTGCAGGCTAAGTATGAAGGCCGTCTCATTATTGATGAGCTTCGTTCCATACCTTATACTGACAACGAGGGCAACAGCTACCATATCGTCATGGGTCGTTCGGCTGAGATGCGCATCGTCGACAATCGTACAGATGTCACTCTCTTCTCCTCGCTTCTGCCTTATGGTGCCAAGTTGTATAAATCCTCTGGCGAACAGCTCCAGAAGGGAGACCTCATTGCCGAGTGGGATCCTTACAATGCAGTCATCATCTCCGATGTGGCCGGTAAGGTTGCCTTCGAGAACGTTATTGAAAACGTCACCTACCGTGTCGAGAGCGATGCTCAGACAGGACTTCAGGATAAGGTTGTCATTGAGAGCCGTCAGCGTACCAAGAACCCAACCCTCAACATTGTTGACAGCGAGGGCAATATTCTTAAGGTATACGATCTTCCTGTTGGTGCCCACATCGGTGTTGACAAAGGTCAGGAGCTCAAGGCTGGTGATATCATGGTCAAGATTCCGCGTTCCTTTGGTAAGGCAGGTGATATCACGGGTGGTCTACCCCGCGTCACTGAGCTTTTCGAGGCCCGTAACCCGTCTGATCCTGCCATTGTGGCCGAGGTTGACGGTATCGTGTCCATCGCCAAGAAACTTAAGCGTGGTAACCGTGAAGTTACCATTACCTCCAAGACTGGTGAACAGCGTTCATACCTTATCCCCACTTCCAAGCAGATTCTTGCTCAGGACAGCGATTATGTCAAGGCCGGTACGCCGCTTTCCGACGGTGCCATCACGCCTAGCGACATCCTCGCTATTAAGGGCCCGATGAAGGTTCAGGAGTACATCGTCAATGAGGTACAGGAAGTTTACCGTCTGCAGGGTGTGAAGATCAACGATAAGCATTTTGAGGTCATTGTGCGTCAGATGATGCGCAAGGTCGAGATTGAGGATCCGGGCGACACCCGCTTCCTTGAAGGCGACCTCGTCAATCGTCTTGACTTCAACGATGTTAACGACCGCATCTTCGGCATGAAGTATGTCGAGGATCCGGGCGACAGCACCACTCTCTTCGAGGGTCAGATTGTCACCGCACGCGAGCTTCGCGACGAGAACTCTGCCTTGCGTCGTCAAGACAAGAAACTTGTCTCTGTGCGCGACGCACGTCCGGCTACCTGCAAGCAGGTGCTGCAGGGTATCACCCGTGCTTCGTTGCAGACCAAATCCTTTATATCCGCAGCCTCCTTCCAGGAGACCACCAAGGTGCTCACCGAGGCCGCTATCAATGCCAAGCGCGACACTCTCTTGGGTATGAAGGAAAATGTTATCGTCGGTCACCTCATTCCCGCCGGTACTGGTCTTCGCGAATATCAGGACCTTGTGGTTGGCAATGCCTCGACTATGAGTGCTGATAAAGTGAAGTGACACACTGATTGAACAATAACATTACGGGGTCTCACGACATTGTCATGAGACCCCTTTTCAGAAAAAAAAATAGATATGGCAAATTCCAAAGAACAGCAGCAAAACCTTAAACTTAGCATTTCTCCAGAAGTGGCAGAAGGTACTTACAGCAACCTTGTTGTTATCAGCCACAACCCCACTGAGATTATTCTCGACTTTGCGCAGCTTCTTCCAGGCATAGAAGGAGCTTCCGTGCGCCGTCGCATCATTATGAGCCCCGTGCATGCCAAACGTACGCTTGCCGCTCTTAATGATAATATCAAGAAGTACGAACAGCAATTCGGCACAATTGAGGAACCTCGCATGCCAATGCAGGGAGATACTGTGCCTTACGACATTATTGGTAAGGCATGATGCCAAAGTGGAGAGTTGAGAAAGGAGAGTGGAGAACGCTGGCGGAACAACGTGCAGCAGCCTACCGCCTGCTGGGAGAACTGGTGGGCGGTAGTATCACCGTTGAGCATGATGCTCATGGAGCTCCTTTCTTACCCTCTCATCCTGGTATTTATATAAGCATAAGTCATTGTAGTGGTGCAGTTGCAGTGGCTGTGAGCAATGATGTTGTAGTCGGTATCGATATTGAGAGACGTCGCA
Organism: uncultured Bacteroidales bacterium; assembly: GCA_900320975.1. Lineage (GTDB taxonomy): Bacteria > Bacteroidota > Bacteroidia > Bacteroidales > P3 > Colimorpha. The sequence continues at coordinate 12,740 of ONUE01000001.1, forward strand.
AAGTAAGCGAAGGCCTTATGGAGCGAGTCTGTACACCGCAAGAACTTGAGTCAATACATTCCAGCGCTGATCCTACGATGCAGTTTCTTCGTTTCTGGACATGCAAAGAGGCTGTGCTTAAAATGCGCCGTACAGGCATACGAGGTTTCGGCAGCATGATAGAAGCTTCCTCCTCCACCGATTGTACCGTGGAACAGATAGACTGTGGCAGCAACGATATTGTAGCTGCTGTGGCAATTGCTAAGATCTGATGATAGTTTGACTGCCGTCAATGTTGATTTTCACAATGCGGCTACCCTGTGTCTCACCGCTAAGGAATTCTTCCAATGGTGGCACACAATAATCAATACGTTTCTTTAATTCCTCATCTATTTCTGTGTAGCTGCAGGGTGATGGCTGGCCGGAAAAGTTTGCCGACGTGCTGACTATTGGTGCGCCGAGGCGACGTATTATTTCTCGGCAGAAATGATGGTTAGGAACCCGTATGCCCAAAGAACCGTCGGCAGCGGGTAGATTATCAGCAATGGCATTTCCAAGTAGAGGTTGCCATTTCTCGCGGGGTAGGATGTATGTTGTAGGCCTTTCGCCAAGTGCCACACTCCACGCCTCGTTTTCCACGAGCAGGAGCATGCTTTTGCTGTGGTCACGTTCTTTGATGGCATATATCCTTTCTACGGCAGCCCCATTGCGGGCGTCGCAACCAATGCCCCATATGGTGTCGGTGGGGTAGAGGATAGTTCCTCCCGAGAGCAATGTCGCTACAGCCGTATCTATGATATCTTTCATAATCAGGATGCAAAAATACAAAAAAAATACCACTTGCTTGGCAGTGTCAGTTTTTTTTTGTACCTTTGCACATTAATTGTTCAATAGGGCTACTATTAAAATCAGTTAAATAATTTATAAATCAAAACATTACACATTATGTTCAAAGGACATCCTAAAGGTCTTATCGCAGCAGCATTGAGTAATATGGGTGAGCGTTTCGGCTACTATATTATGAATGCTGTTCTGCTGTTGTTCCTGTGCTCTAAGTTTGGCATCTCGGACAACGTCGCGGCCATTATTTATGCCGTGTTCTATTTTGCTATCTATGTACTGTCTCTGCCTGGCGGTATCATTGCCGACAAGATGCAGAATTACAAGGGTACTATCATGGCCGGTCTCCTGACCATGGCTGTGGGTTATGTAGTACTTTCCATTCCTTTGCTGGGCAATATCGTTGACCCGTCGGCAAAGACAGGTATCCTGGTGCTTACCTGCGTAGCCCTGTTTGTTATCGCCTTCGGTAATGGTCTGTTTAAGGGTAATCTCCAGGCTCTTGTGGGCCAGATGTACGACAACCTCGAAGCAGAGGCTGCCAAGAAGGGTCCTGAAGCTCTTGCTGAAGCCAAAAGCAAGCGTGATCCTGGCTTCCAGATTTTCTATGTGTTCATCAACATTGGTGGCGTCATTGCCCCGTTTGTGGCCCCCTCGCTGCGCCAGTGGTGGCTCGGCCTCAAGGGCATGACATACAATTCTGACCTTCCCGCTCTTTGCCATCAGTACCTTGCCGATCCTGCCGCCATGACGACGGAGCAGATGGCCAGTCTCAACACCCTTATGGAACAGGTGAATCATGGTGGTCTTAATCTGGCTGACATGCAGGCCTCCTGCGTCAGCTACCTTGAGGTCTTCAACACCGGTGTTCACTACAGCTTCATCGCCTCTGTGGCTGCCATGCTCATCTCCCTCATCATCTTCCTCTGCACCAAGAAGGGCATGCCCGAACCTCAAAAGAAAGCTGCTGTCAGCACTGCCGACCACGAGAAGGCTGTCGACAACATGAGTCGCGAGGAGCGCGAGGCTGCCGCCAAGGAAATCAAGCAGCGTATGGCCGGACTCTATGCTGTGCTTGGCGTCTGCGTCTTCTTCTGGATGGCTTTCCACCAGAATGGCCAGTCGCTCTCTCTGTTTGCCCGTAACTTTGTCAACTCTGACAGCGTGGCTCCCGAGGTGTGGCAGTTCCTCAACCCTGCCCTAGTCATCCTCCTCACGCCGGTCATCATGTGGCTCTTTGGCACACCCTGGGGCCGTAAGTTCAGCACCCCGCGCAAGATAGCCCTGGGTATGGGCTTTGTTGTCTGCGCCTACCTTTTCCTCACCATTCTCTGCGCCCTCATCGGCTACCCCAACGGCACCGACTATCTGGCACAGGATGTCAGCACGCGTTTGCCCAAGAGTGGCGCCTGGGTGCTCATTGTTACCTACTTCTTCCTCACTGTCGCCGAGCTCTTCATCAGCCCGCTGGGTCTGAGCTTCGTGTCCAAGATTGCCCCCAAACATATCCAGGGTATTTGCCAGGGCTTGTGGCTCAGCGCTACTGCCATCGGCAACCTGCTTATCATGGTTGGCCCGTTCCTTTTCAACACTCTGCCCAACCTGTGGATGTGCTGGCTGGTCTTCATGATCATCTCTTTGGTGGCCATGCTCATCATGTTTGGCATGCTCAAATGGCTTGAGAAGATCACTGCCGAGAAGCAGTAATGCGACATGCATAGCAAAAGAGAAGCCCCGAGCGATTGCTCGGGGCTTCTCTTTTTCAATGGCGTTGCTCCGTGTTCGGAACTCTCAGGCTCGTGGATTACATGTCGAGCTCTTGCTGACGCAGGTGCTGCACGTAGATGGCCTTGAGGCGCTTCTCGCGGTTAATGACGCTGGGTTTGGTGAACTGCTGACGACGACGCATCTCTTTCACCACACCGGTCTTGTCGAATTTGCGCTTCAGTTTCTTAAGAGCTCTCTCAAGGTTCTCACCTTCTTTGATAGGAACTACGATCATTGCTAATACCTCTTTCTTTGTTAAAGGTTAATAATTGATTTATTTAAGACTCTTTGTCTTCTTTAGAACATCAGGTGTCCCTGGGCGGCGGCGTCATTCAGAGCGGCGATGATACCTTTCTTGTTGATAATGCGCATACCTTTGGCGGACACTTTCAGGGTAATCCACATATCCTCTTCGGGAATGTAGAATTTCTTGGTCTGCAGGTTGGGGGCGAAGGTGCGTTTGGTGTGGATTCGGGAGTGCGACACATTGTTGCCCACGATTACTTTCTTACCGGTGATTTCACATTTCTTTGACATTTCTCTATATTTTTTTGTTGTTATTTACTTGTTTTATTCCACCCACCTTTGGGCGAAAACGGGTGCAAAAGTACTACCTTTTTCCAATATGGCAAAATGTTTCGTTGTTCAAAAACATCGTTTTAAGTTTATTTAACATTCTTGTATTTGTATTATATTGTATGTCAATCCTATATCAATATTATACTTTTGTCATTTAACATACTTTTCCCAGTCACTTATGTGTTCAAAAATGGCGTTTGTGAATATCTTTATTTGGCCATTTTTGCGTTTTTTAGTATTTTCGCACTCCGTTTTTGAATTGACATCAACATTTATTAGATTATGACTGGAGTAAACAAAGTTATCCTTGTAGGTAATGTAGGTAAGAATCCCGATGTGGTGACATTCCCATCCGAAGGCGCGGCCCCCGTGAAGAAAGCTTCTTTCCCTTTGGCAACTACCGAGTACCGCCGCAGTCGCGACAACGAGCGCGTTGAAATCACTGAATGGCACAATGTGGTGTGCTGGCGCGGCTTGGCCGATGTGGCCGAGCGCATCCTCGCCAAAGGTGCCCAGATATATGTTGAAGGACGACTGCAGAGCCGTACTTGGGAGGACAAGGAAGGCAACAAGCGTCACGTTACCGAGGTGGTGGCCGACAATCTCCTTCTGCTCTCAAACCGCCAACGCCCCGAAGGCGAGAACAATCGCAACAACCCCCTTATCGACATCCTGAACCAGGACACCGAGCCCGTCGGCGACCTCCCGTTCTAGTTGTCTGCAGCCGCTCTGTATTAGAAGCCAGGCTTGCCGAGTAGGTGGAACATGTTCTTCTTGTATGCCTCTACTCCTGGCTGGTCAAATGGGTTGATACCGAGTGTATAGCCGCTTACGCCACAGGCGAACTCAAAGAAATAGATGAGTTGGCCTATGGTGTATTCATCTATCTTTGGCACTGTAATCTCAACCACGGGGACACCTCCCGAAACGTGTGCCGCTATGGTACCTTCTGCCGCACAGTCGTTGATCTCGGTCAATGATTTGCTGGTAAGGTAGTTTATGCCGTCCAGGTTGCGCTCATCAGTGGGCACAGGCACAGTGGCGTTAGGTTTGCTCACACGCAGCATGGTCTCCATCATCATGCGTTCGCCATCCTGCACATACTGGCCCATTGAGTGAAGGTCGGTAGTGATGGTGATGCTGTGCGGCAGCAGTCCTTTGTGCTCTTTGCCTTCGCTCTCGCCGTAGAGCTGTTTCCACCACTCTGCCACATAGCGCATATTGAGCTGGCATCCAACAAGCATCTCCACCTTGATACCTTTACGGTAAAGGGCGTTGCGTACTGCGGCGTACAGCAGTGTGGGGTTACCTTCGAGGGTGTTGTCCTCAAGGCATACGCGGCGCATGTCGCGTGCACCTTGCAGCAGGCGGTCGATATCGTATCCGGCCATGGCGATAGGCAGCAGTCCCACCGGGGTGAGCACAGAGTAGCGGCCACCCACATTGTCGGGTATCACATACATGGGATATCCCTCCTGCATGGCAATCTCGTGCAGCGCGCCACGCTTGGCATCGGTGATGGCCACAATGCGCTTCTGTGCTTCGTCGTGACCGTATTTCTTCTCCATGTGTGCTTTTACAATGCGGAAAGCCACGGCAGGCTCTGTCGTGGTGCCACTCTTCGAGATGACGCAGGTGGTGTAGTCTACTTTGTCAAGCAGACTCAACAGCTGTGCGTAGTAGTCCTCGCCCAGCGTGTGGCCGGCATAGACAATGAAAGGTTTGTCGCCGAGGTTCATGGCGGCAAACTCGGACTGCAGGGCCTCGATGACCATGCGGGCGCCGAGGTATGAGCCGCCGATGCCCACAACCACCATCACTTTGCTTTTCTTCTGCAGTCGCTGCACATCTTCTTTCAGGCGGCGCAGCATCTCTCCGTCTATCTCTTCGGGCAGGTTCACCCAGCCGAGGAAGTCGTTTCCAGCGGCATCACCCTTCGCCAGATGCTCACGTGCCGCTAAAACCTCGGGCAGCAGGGCGTCGATATCACCCTTTTTCATGTAGTTGAATACATGTTCGACATTAACTTTCAGAGTGTCCATTTTTATTGCTTTTGTGTTGATATTTTGTTGATATTTTGGTATTAAAATCATGCTTTTCTATGGAAATATTACATCGTAAGTGCAATATTTTCTTCATATTAACGCAAATGTTAGAAAAATATTTTTCATAAATGAGAAATTATTCGTAATTTTGCAATTCGTTAATGCATAGGAATATCATAAAGAATAATAAATAAACACGTACTGATATGATGAAGAACTTTATCAAAGTTGCAATGGTTATGTCGCTCATCGTGACATCCATGAATGCATTTGCCCAGAACAACGGCAAGCCGGAGTATCCGCGCTATGGCTTCTGGAGCAACTGGTCGATCGGTGCATCGATTGACCTCAACAATCAGGCCCGTATGGGCGGTTTCAGTTTCGGCGACAAGTGGCTCGTTTCCACCAACGCCGGTATGGACATCTTCGCTCAGCAGAAGCTGAACCACGCCTTTGACTGGCGTATCCGTTTCGGCTTCCCCAGCTTTGGCACTCCTCACTGGGGTGATGTCAAGGGTGCTGAGAATACCACGTATGCCATGGATCGCCATGCTACGCTGACTCTCGACATTCTGTGGTCCATCAACAACTCTATTCTGGGCTACGATCCTGATCGCCGTCTCAACCTCTACATCTTCGCAGGTGGTGGCCTCGGCTTCAGCTTCAACGAGAAAGAGTCTGTCACCAACTACGGTGTTGTCGGAATCACCCTCGACGGTGGTCTCGGTGTGAGCTACCGCCTCGGCGATCCTCACCACATCTTCTTCGAGTATGGTTACGACATCAATGGTGACGCTCCCGCTCCCAGCACTTTCTTCAAGACCGACCTTCACCACACCAACCGTATCTTCCGCCTCGGTTACTACTACTGCTTCGGTGTGACCGCTGCCGACCAGGCCGTTGCCGCACAGAAGGCCATGCTGACCCAGGAGAACTTCGGTGCCCTGAACACTCAGGTCAACAACCTCGAGAACCAGGTCATCGCCACCCGCAACAACGAGAAGAAACTTGAGAATCGCATCGCCGAGCTCGAGGATCAGCTCGCCGAGGCTATGGCTAAGCAGGGCAAGGGCAACGGTGCTGCCGCTGACAGCCTCCAGGCCGTCATCGACCAGATCAAGGCCGACCAGCTCACCTTCTACGCCATGCCTTTCTCCGTCCTCTATGCTGTCGACGACTGGAAGGTCTCTGACGAAGAGATGGAAAAGGTCAAAGCTGTCGCCCGTGTGCTGAAAGACAACAGCGATGTTAAGATCATGGTGGTTGGTTTCGCTGACTACAGCGGTAGCGACCAGTACAACATGAAGCTCTCCGAGAAGCGTGCCAACGAGGTGAAGCGCCTCCTCGTCAAGAAGTATGGCATCGCCGAGAGCCGCATCTCCACCGACTATAAGGGCAAGAGCATTGCCTTCGGCGACATCCAGTTCGGTCTTAACCGTCGCGTTAGCTTCTACCGTGTGATTGAATAGTATTAGTAAAACGACATAAGCAAAGGGGCTCCCAATCGGGGGCCCCTTTATTTTATTGTATATATATAATATCAGTCTGCCAGCACGCGGTATTCCACGCGGCGGTTGCGGCTGCGCCCTTCTGGCGTGTCGTTGCTCTCCACCGGCATCGTCTTGCCGAAGCCTTTCGTCGTGAGCCGCTGCGGTTCTATGCCTTTGCCTATCAGGTATTCAGCCACTGCTCTGGCACGGGCCTCCGACAGCTTCATATTGAAGTCTGCGGTGCCTTGGTTGTCGGTGTGTCCGCGCAACTCTATGCGCATCTCCGGGTATGCCTGGAGGGTCTCCAGCAGGCGCTGCAGCTCGTTGTGCGACTGGGGAAGGATATCACTCTTGCTCGAGGCGAAGTATATGCCATACATCGTCCTCACCTCGCCGGCTTTGGGTGCGGCCTTTTTTATCGGGGATACGGCGGTTTCTGTCCGGTCGAGGGCCACCACGCTGACGTCATCAATATAGTAATAAGCCCCTTGCAGCACGGCGTTGGGGCTGTCGGTGTTCGTTACGGCGCTGTGGTTGAAGTCGGCGAAGTTGCCTATCGTAAGGAACCGTTCGCCGCCCTCGGCTACAAATTCCCCACTCACTTCGTACCATATTTTGCTGTTTGCCAGTATGCTGTCTTTGGGATTTACTATCTGGGGCTGCAGGTATGTGGCTATGGCGACCTGCTCATTGCCCTCGTTCTCAAGGGTCTCGCGGTCCATCAGTATATCCCACGATGTCGTGTCGGCGATCATCTCTTTTGTGAAGAGCGCCCCGATGGTAGCCACAGCATGCGGTGCCTTGTCGGCCAGACTGACCCAGAAGCTCACACGGTAGCGGCGACCGGCCTCCAGCGGCTGCTTTAATTCGGTTTGCAAGTATTCGCGGTAGTTGGCTTGCGAGCAGTATATACCGCAGTAAGCCTGGCCGTTATGTGCTGCCTGGTGCCCCATCTTGTTGCGCGGCACCGTGCAGTCGCGCGAGCCGCAGGCGTTGAAGTAGTCGCTGCTGCCCTTGGTGGGCTGCCACCAGGCCTCCACGTCTGTCATCACTCCCAGGGCGTCAATCTTCTGCGGACAGCGGAAATGCTCCTCGAATGAGGGGTTATACACCATGTTATCAGGTGCTTGTGCCTTGAGCGAGCCGCAGTGAAGCAGCATTGTCAAGGCCGCAACGGTTGTCCAACGTCGTATCATTCTTGTCCTATGGTATGCATCATACTTGTCCACAGTAGGTTAGCAGTCCTGTCCCAACTGTAGAGTGTACGCTGTTTGCGCCCCTTCTCTATCAGCTCCTCACGCACGCCAGACTGCTGTATGTGTCTGATAGCATGTGCTATGTCATCTGCTGAGGTGGGGTCTATGTAAAGTACCGCATCGCCACCTACCTCGGGCATCGAGGTGGTGTTGGAGCAGATGACGGCTGTTTCGGCATACATAGCCTCCAGTATTGGGATGCCAAAGCCCTCAAAGTATGATGGATAGACTAGTGCTTCGGCTGCCGACATCAGGGCTGCAAGCTCGTCGGCATCCACGTGGCCGGGCATTATAACGTCTTCTTTATGCGCCATTTTGTCGTATGCTTCGGCCAATTCGTCCTGCCACCACACACGGCTACCCACCACGATGAGCTTCAGAGTGCCTGGTTCCATGGTTTTTACGCGGTCGAATGCCGTGAGCAGGTTGGCCAGGTTCTTGCGCTTGAGGATGGTGCTTACGAAGATGATGTAGTGGCATCCCTGCGCGAAGCGCTGCCGTGTCGCGGCCTTCTCATCCTCACTGTGGGGGCGGTAGCATGGGTGGGAGCCGTCGTACACCACATCGATCTTCTCCGGATTCACGCCGTAGGTCTCGGCGATGTCCTGTTTCGAGTATTCCGACACGGTGGCTACGCGTGTCGCGTTCTGCGCAAAGCGTCTGAACCAGTGTGTCATGTACTTCTGGTGCGAGCCTTTGAGGTTGCCCGTGGCGTGCTCGAAGTTCAGGTCGTGTATTACCGTCAGTGTCGGCACCTTGGGGTGCAGCGGCATCATGCCGTCTGGCGACACGTAAAGGTCTATTCTATATTTCTTTAGCGCATAGGGTACGGCCCACTCGAAGAACATGTACCACAGTACTGGATGGCGCGCCTGCGGGCAGAGTACCACGGGCACTACATTGGGGCCGAAGAGGAACTCGGGGGCGGGCTTTCGGTCGAAGAGGAAATAGAAGGTGTGTTCGGGGTGCGCACACACTATGCGACGCATGGACTCCGCTGTGAACCAGCCTATTCCGTCCATTTTGCCCTTCAGCAGCAGGCGTGTGTTTACGGCGATGCGCATGAGTTAGCGGGCGTGTATGGTGCGGTCTATCACGCGAGGAAAATACTCCTTCTCCAGCAGGTGTATCTTGGCTGCCAGAGTGTCCGGTGTGTCGTCGGGAGTAACGCTGCAATGTGCTTGTTCCAAGATAGTTCCACGGTCGTAGTTTTCGTCCACGATATGGATGGTGATGCCGCTCTCGGTCTCGCCGGCGGCCACCACGGCCTCGTGCACATGGTGTCCGTACATGCCCTTGCCGCCGTATTTGGGCAGCAGGGCCGGGTGGATATTTATGACGCGTTGCGGATAGGCGTCGAGCATAGCCTGAGGCACCAGCCAGAGGAATCCGGCCAGGATGACCCAGTCGGCCTGCTTCTCGTGCAGGTAGTCGAGCACGGCATTGTTCTCGTAGAAGTCCTTGCGTCCGAAGTAGCGGGCCTCGATTCCGAGGTTATGCGCGCGCTGCGCAATGTATGCGTCCTTTACATTATATATAATACAGACAACCTGCACGTCGTCCCTTCCGGCGAAGTATTCGCTGATCTGTTGTGCATTTGTTCCGTTGCCAGAGCCGAGGATGGCCAGTCGTATAGGTTTGCTCATTTGGTGGAGACTGTTTTGTTTTTGGATTGCAAAAGTACGCATTATTTTCGACATGACGCAAAAAAAGTGACATCGCTCCGTCTCCCCTCCGTCCCCTCTCCGTCCCCCCTCCGACCAAAAACCGTTAAACAACCGGTGAACAGTCGGAGCGGGGTCGGAGCGGGGACGGAGAGGGAGGGGCGTGAGATGAGGGTTGAGGGGAGGGTGGGGGTATGGAGAGGGTGAGAATGGTAATGTGTTGTATGTCAGGGAGAAAATGGTGTAATGTGGGGTTGGTGGTGAGAATTTGTGTGACAAGGGGGGTAAAAAGGGTGTAAAAAAGAGGTGGTGGGGGCAAAAAAAAGAGGTGTTGTTAATGGAAAAGTTAAATTTTTTTAAAATACAGGCTCTTTTGTATCAGCGTCTTAACAACGGGGTGTTAAAAAATGAATGTTAAAAACAATTTCTATGTCGGAAAATTTTTGTTTCTTTGCAGCCGATTTAACTTTAAAAAATTAAAGAAAATGTCAGAAATTGCAACCAAAGTTACGAGTATCATCACCGATAAACTGGGTGTTGAAGAAAGTCAAGTTGTTCCCGAAGCCAGCTTCACCAACGACCTTGGTGCTGACTCTCTGGACACTGTCGAGCTGATCATGGAGCTTGAGAAAGAGTTTGACCTTTCCATTCCCGATGAGGAAGCCGAGAAGATCGTCACCGTTGGCGACGCCATCGCTTTCATTGAGAACGCAAAGAAGTAACTCTTCTTATCATTATTGGAATGTTGAGACGATGGAGCGCGGCGCATGCCGAGTTCCACCGTTTCAACCTTTCAGTATTGTTAACCTATCCAACAACCAACCCCAAAGCTTATGGAGTTGAAGCGTGTGGTTGTTACCGGCCTCGGTGCATTGACACCTATCGGAAACAACGTTAGTGAATTGTGGGAGAACCTCATCGCCGGCGCCAGCGGTGCAGGTATGATTACGCATTTTGACGCCACCAAGTTCAAGTGCCGCATTGCTGCGGAACTCAAGGGTTTCGACCCGCTGAACTACTTTGACAAGAAGGAAATGCGCCTGCTCGACGGTTACACCGTTTACGGGCTGGTGAGTGTCGACGAGGCCATGCGCGACGCCGGTCTCGCTGACGAGAATATAGACAAGTCGCGCTTCGGCGTGGTGTGGGGCTCCGGCATGGGCGGTGTCACCTCTCTGCAGGATGAGATCATCGAGTATGCCTCCAACGGCCGCACGCCGCGTTTCAGCCCTTACTGGGTGCCTAAAGTCATCACCGACATCTGTGCCGGCCAGATAGCTATCCGCTACGGCCTGCGCGGACCCAACTACTGTACCGTGGCGGCTTGTGCCTCCTCGGCGGCAGCCATCAGCGACGCCTTCAATCTGATACGTCTCGGCAAGGCCAGCGTGATGGTCGCCGGCGGCAGCGAATGTGCTGTTACAGAGGTGGGTATCGGCGGTTTCGGCAACATGAGGGCACTCTCCACCCGCAACGATGACCCATGGACTGCATCGCGTCCTTTCGACCTCGACCGCGACGGCTTCGTGCTTGGCGAGGGCGCCGGTACATTGGTGCTTGAGGAGATGGAGCATGCTGTGGCGCGCGGAGCAAAGATTTACGCCGAGTTGACAGGCGCGGGTCTCTCTGCCGACGCTTATCATATCACCGCCTCGCACCCTGAGGGTCTCGGAGTCATCGACGCTATGCGCCAGGCTGTTACCGAGTCGGGTATGGAGATTACCGATGTTGACCACATCAACACCCATGGCACGTCGACGCCGATAGGTGACATCTCCGAGCCCAAGGCCATTATGGGCCTCTTCGGTGACCATGCCTATAAGATGGCCCTCAACTCGACCAAGTCGATGACTGGCCACTTGTTGGGCGCCGCCGGTGCGGTGGAGGCTATAGCCACCATCCTCACCATCAAGAACGGCATGGTGCCTCCGACTATCAACCACTTCAACGACGACCCCCAGATACCGAATCTCGACTTCACCTTCAACCACGCCAAGAAGCGTGATGTGAAGTTCGCCTTGAGCAATGCCTTCGGCTTCGGTGGTCATAACGTCTGTCTTGCTTTCAGAAAATACTAAACCGTGTTGCTGTTCGCCAAGAAGAAAGAAAGACCAGAATTCTATCGTTTTTTTAAGAACGTGCTGGGTTTCACGCCCCGACGCACGGAATTGTACCATACGGCGTTCATCCACCGCTCTATGTCGGCTATGACCGAAGGTCACCGCACCAACAACGAGCGTCTGGAATACCTCGGCGATGCCATCTTGGGCTCTGTGGTGGCGGAGTATCTGTACAAGAAATACCCCCTCAAGGGCGAGGGCTTCCTCACCGAGATGCGCTCTAAGATAGTGAGCCGTAAGAGCCTCGGGCAGCTGGCCCGCAAGATAGGTATGATGGAACTCATCGAGCACCAGCGTGGTTCGGAAGGCGCCTTCAAGTCGCTCGGTGGCGACGCTTTCGAGGCCCTGATAGGTGCCATATACCTGGAGCGAGGCTACCGCTTCACGCGCAAGGTCATCATAAACAAGCTGCTGTGTACGTATATTGACATCGACGAGGTGGCGAATACCGACTGGAACTTCAAGAGCAAGCTCATCGACTGGGGCCAGAAGAACCACAAGAAGGTGACCTTCGAGATAGTGCGCAGCTTTGTGCGTGGCCATGCGGGCCGTCGTGAGTACGAATGCCGCGTGGACCTCGACGGAGAGCCTCAGCAGTCGGCTATAGAATACACCATCAAGGCCGCCGAGCAGCTTGCTGCCGAGAAGACCTACAAAGCATTGTTGAAGGCCGGTAAGGTGGTAACCGAGACTGCGGAGCAGGCCTAATTTAGCATCTTTTAACACTTTATTTTGTTTTTATTGAAATAATTTGTATCTTTGCAATAAGAATACATTAGCAGTATTATACCCAAAAGAAACAATATCAATCATTTAAATTGAAATATTATGAAAAAGAAATTCCTCGTTATCGCCACAGCAGTGGCTTGTATGTTTGGTTTTACAGCTTGTGACCAAGACACTTCGGCCCTCCAGGATGCTGCTCATCAGCTTGCGGGTCAGAATATGCTCGGTCACATCTATCTGGTGCCCTCCGATCATCAGAGTGGCACGATGTTCATGACTAACCATGCTGCCGTGAATGTTGACACTATGAAGTTCAAATCAGCAGTGTGCAACGCTCGCTTCACCTATGAAGGTAATCTCAGCGATTCGAATGTCGCTGTGAATGCCGGCGCCCTTTTTGTGGGTACCTATTCCGACATGCTGGCTGAGGCCACTGGCGAGATTAACTTCCCGATGGTCGGCATGAACCTGCGCGACACGGTCCCCGGCGATTATGCAATCTCCGATGTTACCGGCGACTTCTCTTTCGTCAGCAACCTCAACGACAACAACTGGAAATACTACCTCACCCACAATGACGTTCAGTATGGCAACATCATGATTGTCGCTGTCAGCGAGACCGACTACTATGTCTGCTATGAGGGCAATATCCACATTGCCAAGTTCGATGCCATCGGCTCCATCGTCGAGGGTGCCGTCCAGAACGCCAAGGCCTACTATGTCACCAAGGATCAGCTCCAGATACTCCTCGCCCTTCCCCAGGCCCAGCGTGACTACCTCTACAACCTCCTGCCGCACGTCACCTTCAACGGTGAGATCTCGAGCCGTCGCGCCAATATCAACGACGTAATCAACGCACTTGAGGAGGCGGAATAATGTCGCGTGGGTAGTGCTTGTGGTGGCGTTGATGGCGCCGAGTAGCATTGCCTATGGACAACAATACCCAAACACCGCCCATAGCGCCCGTAGCAGCGCTATGGGCGGTTGTGTTATGCCCGACGATACGGCTGGGCGCCTGACGGTGGACTACCGCTGCCCTTATATGCTGGCGGAGATGCCAGACAAGGGTGTCGAGGCGGTGTTTCCGACTGGACGTACAGGAGTGGTGGGCGCCGCCTACCGTCACAGTGGCGGCAGCACCTACCATGAGCAGAATGCCACGGCTGGCTATGCCATGCGTGTGACGCCATGGCTCAAGGTCGGCGTGGCGGCACATTACCTGAATATTGGCACATCGGACGCCTACTACGAGCCGCGACAATGGCTCGCCGCTGCAGCGGCAATGCAGGCGGCGGTGGGTGAGAGGGTGAGTCTCACGCTCATAGGTGGCACCCGACCATGGGACAGCACCCGTCCGTGGCGCGCACATCTGCAGATGGCATACAGGCCGATGACGCAGGTGCTTACCCTGCTGGAATTTGAGAGCGAGGAGCGCATGAGGCTGCGCTTCGGCATGGAATACCACTATCATGGGATGCTTTTCTTCCGCGCCGGTTTGGCGACGAACCCGCTGACGGCGGCCTTCGGCGTGGGAGTCAGGTACCGCAGGATAGGCATTGATATAGGGGCTGAGACCCACAGGGTACTTGGCATAACCCCGCAGACATCATTGACGATATGGTTGTAAGACGGTGGCTTATAATGTTGCTGGCATTGGTGCCCTTGTGTGCGACGGCACAGGTGGACGACGCCATAGAGCAGTGGATGCAGGAGGATGTGCCAGAAGAGCAGGCCGCCGCTGCCGTCGACATGCTGATGCAGCTGAACTATGAGCCGGTGAGTATCAACGATACCGCAGCAGTGCGCGAGCTGCCGCTCATGACACCATTCCGTTACCGTGCATTGTGCAACTACATAACGCTCTACGGGCAGCTGCTCTCTACCAAAGAGTTGGCCTTGATACCGGGCTTTGACAGCGTGACGGTGGCGTTGCTGTCGTCGATGACCACGGCAGAGCCTTACAATGGACGGACAAAGCTGCGGTGGTGGCAGGGACACCACAACGTGGTGACAGGAATAGGTGGCACCGTGGAGCAGGCGGCAGGATATCGCGATGGCCGTTATGAGGGCGACAACCTTCATGCGCTGTTCTGCTATAACTACAAATACCGTAACAATATCAGTGTGCGGCTGGTGGCCGACAAAGATCCCGGCGAGGCCTGGGGTAAAAGCAATTTCTATGGCTATCATGTGATGCTCAGCAATATCGGCCGTCTGGATAAACTTATCGTAGGCCGTTACGGGCTGCAGTTCGGGCAGGGGCTTACGCTGTGGACGGGTTTCAAGCCGTTCAGCATAATGGGTGGCACTCCCGAACGCTTCGGCACTGGCGTGCGGCAGGCCAGCACATTCTACGAGATAGACTATCTGGAGGGCGCTGCAGCAACGGTGCGGTTGTGGCAGGGACTGCACCTCTCGGCTTTCGCGTCGAGGGTGCAGGGCGAGACCCTGGCGGGTGGCCATGCGGAATGGCGCAGCGGCAACCTTGTGGCGGGAGTCACAGTGGCCGCCACGCGCCTTGACGACAGCTTGGCGGTGCGAGACTATGTGTACAACCAGACGCGCTTCCGTGGACAGCGGCTGCTCAACGGTGGTGTGGATGTCACATGGCAATGGCGCCGCTTGACGCTCTATGGTGAGGCTTCTCTCGATGGCGAAGGGCATCCGGCGGCTATTGCTGGTGCCACGCTGACGCCATCGTCAGTCAATCGCTTTGGCGTCAGCTACCGCTACTATCATCCGCTCTATTATAACCTTCATGCCCAGGGCTATGCCATAGGAACTACGCAAGGAGAGAAAGGCGTTACGCTTGACGCTGCCACACAGCTGCCGTGGGGCTTCACCATGCTGGCGAGTGTTGACCTGCACCACTTTGAGTCGCTGCGCTACGGCAGCTATAGTCCATCGTCGGGGGCATGGCTGCGACTGCAGGTTAGTAGGCATATAGGACAAAGGATGCAGGCCACGGTGCGCTATGCCGACAGGCTGAAGGAACGCAATATCCCGAACATAGACAGTACGTTGTATCTTGGCGAGCAGACGTTGAGGCGGCAGCTGCAGGGTGAGTTGAGGACGAAGCTGGGCTTATGGATGCTGACCACAAGAGCTATGTATGCGCATTTCGGCAGTGAGAATGTAGACGCACAGGAGGGTTGGCTGGTGGCGCAAACGGCTCGCTATGCTAAAGGTCCACTGCAAGTTACGGCAGGCTTGGCATACTTCGACGTGGGCGGATATTACGCACGCCTATATCTGAGTGAGAGTTGCTTGCAGTATGCATGGAGCATACCGATGTTTTATGGCAAAGGATTGAGATCCCATGTGGTAGTGCGGTGGAGCATAAACGAGAACATCTCGTTGGCTGCTAAATACGGTGTTACGCGGTATCTTGACCGCGATAGCGTAGGCAGTGGCGCCGCTGAGACAGAAGGACCAGCACGTCAGACGTGGTTCGTGCAGTTGCGCTTGAAGATGTAGATGGTGCTTGGCACAAATAATTAGGCCGGTACAATAAATAAAGGCGGAAGGCGTTAATAATAACATGAAAGTGCTTCTGCTTGGAGCCACGGGCCTTTTGGGCCACAATGTGCTACAACGCTTGATGGCGGAAGGGCATGCTGTGGTTGCGTTGGTACGCCGCCCGGGAAGCATTAAATTGCGAGGGGAAGGATGGCAGGAGATAGTGGGGTCCCCGGTTGATTATGAGAGTCTGAGCAGTGCCGCTGAGAGTTGCGAGGCTGTGATTAACTGTGCCGGTGTCACCGATATGTCGCTCCGTAGACTTGAGGACTATTTGCTGGTGAACCGAGACCTTGCACAGATGATAGAGAGGGTGATGGAAGAGCATGGAATCAGGAGGTTAGTGCATATCTCGACGGTTAATACCATAGGTCATGGATATGCCGTACGCCCAGCCGATGAGACTATGCCGATGAGGGAACCGTTCGTCAACAGTCTCTACGCCGTGAGCAAGAAGATGGGGGAACAGGCTGTGATTGAGGCAGCAAGAAGGCATCCTGACTGGCATGCTGTGGTGATAAATCCTGGCTTTATGCTCGGCGCGTGGGATGTGAAGCCTTCATCGGGAAGAATACTGCAACTGGCATACAACAAGAGAGTTGCCTTCGCACCGAGAGGAGGTAAAGCCTTTGTGGCGGTGCAGGATGTGGCGGAGGCTGCGGTGAATGCTTTAACGAAAGGTGAGAACGGTGAGAGGTATATCGCCACTAATAGTAAAGGATGTCTGTCGGTCAAGGAATTATACCAATTGCAGGCGAGGGTGATGGGTTATCGCCAGAGTGTTGTGGTGATGCCTGATTGGGTGCTGGCAATGGCCGGTAGGGTGGGGGATATGCTGCGGTGCATGGGGGTGAAGACCGACGTGTCGACATGCAATGTGAAGCAGCTTATGGTGAGAGAGTACTATGACAACAGTCATGGAACAAGTGCTTTAGACTACCATGAAACCCCAATAGAGGACGCTATTGTACAGTTCCACCGATGGATAGAAGAGAATGCCCAATAAAAAACACAATATATGAAACAGTTACATGCAATAATGCTGCTGGCCGTCGTGTTGTTGGCTGGCTGTAATAGTCCGGAGAACAAGGCGCTTAGCAAGCGTAGTTCGTCTGGTAAGACCTGCGAGGTGCTCATTGCCGCCGACAAAGGCTTGTACACCGGTGCCACGCAGGCGCTATTATACTCCATCTTCCGTGCTCCGCAGGAAGGTCTGCCCCAGGATGAGCCGCGTTTTGATGTGGTCAATGTTCCGGTATCATCATTGCACAACACTCAGATGTTCAAGATGCACCGCAATGTGGTTATCTGTGATGTCCAAGGGGATAATCCGGACAAGTTTTACATCCATCATGACCAGTGGGCAGAGCCGCAGACTGTGATAGATATCGCCGCCAGCAGTGAGGCATCGCTGTGTGAGATGCTACGCAAGCATGCTGGACGTATCGTCGAAGAGATATACAAGGACGAATACCGCCGCATGGACAATGCCTTCTACAAAGACCGCAATGTGGAGTTGATGCAGAGGGTGCAGGAGAAGTACGGCTTCTCCCTGACGTTGCCCAAGGAGTTCTCGTGGGCAAAGGAAGACGGTGACTTCGTGTGGTTGCGTAAGGAGACCAAGGACTTCGGATTGGGTGTTTTAGTACAGGTCATGCCATACAATGACGAGCGTCAATTCGATACGACGAAGATATGGAACCGTTTGGATACAATGATGAGGCGAGAGGTTCCGGGACCCGCTGACGGCAGCTATATGGGTACCGAGCGACGTGTGGCACTGGAGAGCCGTGTGGTGGACTTCGAGGGTGCTAAATACTGCATAGAGACCCGCGGTCTATGGCGTCTGTTCGGAGACTTTATGGGAGGCCCCTTCGTGAGTTATTGCCTGCTGTCGCCCGATGGCAAGCAGATAGTAGAACTCACTGGATATGTTTACTGTCCGCGCTTCAAAAAACGCGACTATTTGATGCAGGTGGACGGCATCTGCCGTTCTATAAAGTGGCCAAAAGGTGAGTAAGAACCTGCACATATTGTTGGCAACCTTGTTGTTGTCGATGGGGGCTACCGCACAGGGCATTGATTTCTTGCGACAGAGTGAGATTGTGCTCGGCGGGGGAACTATGAACTATATTGGCGACCTTAACAATCAATCTGCTTTCTCAACGCTGCATGGCGCCGCCGGGATGGGATTAAGGACCCGTCTGGACAACAGGTGGGCTGTGAGGGTGGAGGCTGCATACGGAAGTATATCCTGTGAGAAAGACTATATTGTAAGGCGCAATCTGAGCTTTAAGAGTAAAATATTTGAAGTGGCTGTTTTGGCGGAGTTCAATTTTCGCCCCTTCGGACCAGGTGCTACGGAAAGTGCATGGACGCCATACCTCTTTGGGGGCATCGGCGTATTCCATTACAACCCCATGGCACAGTATACCGACAATGACGGAAATGCTCAGTGGATTGCATTGCAGCCTCTTCATACAGAGGGGCAAGGTACGTCGGTGTATCCGGAGCGCCGTCCGTATGGCTTAGTGCAGATATGTATGCCCTTTGGCGTGGGAGTGAAGGTGCGGTTCAACAAGACCTTCTCGCTTACGGCTGAATATGGCTTCCGTAAGACATGGACTGACTATCTTGACGATGTTAGCACCACATACGTTGACAGAGCATTGCTTGAAACCGAAGTACTTGAAGGTGCTATGGCGGCGCGTATGGCAGACCGTAGCGGTGAGGTGGAGTCTGGGTATGTGAATACCCCGGGCATTAAGAGAGGCGACGATGCGTTGAAAGACTGGTATGCGTTCATGCGGGTTTCGATAGGCGTGAACCTGGAGACCTTGTTGGGGTGGACGCGCTCAAAACGTTGTAAACTATAGACGATATGACAATAAGAGAACAAATAGACATGAGCCGTGTGCCTCAGCATGTGGCAATCATTATGGACGGGAATGGCCGCTGGGCTATGAAGCAGAAGCATGAGCGCATCTTTGGGCACAACAATGCCATCACTGCTGTGCGGCATGCCGTCGAGGCTGCCGTAGAGTTGGGTGTGAAATACCTGACACTCTATACGTTCAGCACTGAGAACTGGAACCGTCCGCAGGCCGAGGTCGATGGGCTTATGGAGTTACTTATCAAGGCAGTTAACGATGAGACAAAGACTCTCATGGACAATAATGTTCGCTTGATGACCATAGGCGATATGCAACGCATACCGGAGCGGTCACGCAAGGTACTGCAGGGTTGTATAGACAAGACGGCTGCCAATAGTGGCACCACCTTGATACTGGCCTTGAGCTATAGCGCACGGTGGGAGATCGCAGAAGCTTTGAGACAGATTTGCCGAGAAGGACTGAAGCCTGAGAGTGTTGACGAAGAGACTTTGCGCCGCTACCTGTCCACGCGCGACTATCCGGATCCCGACCTGCTGATACGTACCGGCGGCGAATTGCGTATAAGTAATTTCCTGCTGTGGCAGATGGCATACACAGAGCTTTATTTCAGCGATTTGCTATGGCCAGACTTCCGTCATGAGGACTTCTATGCTGCGGTGGTAGACTTTCAAGGGCGGCAACGCCGTTTCGGGAAGACAGAAGCCCAAGTGGAAGAAAAAAAATAAAAATCTCTTCGCGTAATATAATAAAACACCAAGAAGCGAGTTATTATATGGTTGTCGGGTAGTCTGACAACGGGCCAAACTATAGAAGATGAAACAAACAAAAAGACTGCTGCTGCTTGCGATGCTGCTGTTGTTCAACGCTAATGTGCTGAGGGCACAGACTGTGGTGGGCGGTAACGAAGGATACGACCTCGACTATCTTACTCCCAAGACATATGAAATCGGCGGCATAAGCTTCGAGGGTGCCGACAATTTCGATACTCGTGTGGTGCAGCTGGTGGCTGGCCTTCAGGTTGGTGACCGTATCAAGGTACCAGGTGACAAAATCTCCGCTTCTGTGGAGAACCTTTGGATGCAGGGCATGTTCGAGGATGTGCAGATACGCGTGAGCCGCATACAGGGTAATATCATCTTCCTCAAGATTGTTCTGAAGGAGCGTCCCAGAATGGACAAATTCGCGTTCACCGGTGTGAAAAAAGGCGAGGCGGACAAACTGCGCGAGGAAATAAAGATAGCCAACGGCGAGGTAGTTACTGAGAATATGCTCCGCACCTCGGTAAACAAAATCAAGGGTTATTACATCGACAAGGGCTATACCCGAGTGGAGGTTGAGCCTACCCAAGAACTTGATTCCAATGGTCGTGTGACCGTGACCTTCAATGTGAAGCGTGGCAAGATAGTCAAGATTGACAGCCTTATATTCGAGGGCAATGAGAATATAAAGACCATCACGCTGCAGAGCAAAATGGAGAAGACCCACGACGTTCACTATTTTTGGAAACTGCGCTTCTGGACCAAGTCTTTCTGGAAGAAGAGCCGCTACATAGAGAGTGACTTCCGCGAGGATTTGGATAAGGTTATAGCCTACTATAACGAGCAGGGTTTCCGCGATGCCCGCATTGTCTACGATACCGTTTGGGATGTGCAGCAGGAAGTAGCCAAAGGCAAGACACCCAAGCAGGAACTTGTCAAGGTGAAGGTGAATGTATACGAGGGTCAGCGCTTCTTTTTCCGCAACATCACGTTCTCCGGCAACACTGTCTATAGTGATGAGCTGTTGCACAGGGCTTTGCGCATCAACAAGGGCGACCCCTACAACAAGAAAGTGTTGGACATGAACATAAGCTACAATCCATCGGGCACAGACATCACGTCGCTCTATATGGATAATGGCTACCTGTTCTTCCGTACCACTCCTGTGGAGATTGCCGTGGATGGTGACTCTATAGACATCGAGATTCGTATTATCGAGGACAAGCAGGCCCGTATACGCAACGTTACGGTTGAAGGTAACACCATCACTAACGATAAGGTTATCATGCGCGAGTTGCATACACGCCCGGGCGACCTCTTCAGCCGCGATGCCGTTATCCGCAGCCATCGTGAGCTTGTCACACTTGGCTACTTCAAGGAAGATAAAGTCAAACCGGATTACAAGCCCAATCCCGAGGATGGTACTGTGGATATCATCTACAGGGTTGAGGAGGGCTCCACCAGCCAGATTAATATCCAAGGTGGCTATGGCGGTGGTATGGTAATCGGCCAGGTTGGTTTGCAGCTCAACAACTTCAGCGTCCGTAATATCTTCAACAAGGATGCTTGGGCACCGCTGCCTGCCGGCGATGGTCAGAAGCTTGGTCTCAATGCAGTTACCAACGGTACGCATTACTACTCCCTCAGCGCCTCGTTCACGGAACCGTGGCTGGGTGGCCATCAGGCACAGTCGCTGACTGGTTCCATTTATCATAACCTTTACAGCAACGGCTTCTACTATGGACGCGACAACGCCAACTACTATAGCCTTCAGATTACCGGCGCCGGCGTGAGCTTCTCCAAGCGTTTGAAATGGCCCGACGATTACTTCATTGTTAGTCATGGCATCAGCTACAAGCACTATACATTGGTCAACTATAGCCTCACTTCCGACATCTTCACCGATGGTGAGGCCCATGATTTGAGCTATGGTTTCACCTTGAGCCGCAACTCGCTCGACTCTCCCATCTATGCCCGCAGCGGTTCTGAGGTGTCTGTGAGTGCATTTCTCACCCCTCCGTACTCTATCATTAGTGGCAAGAAAGAATTTGCCACCAAACAGGAGAAATACCGCTGGATTGAATACTACAAGGTCAATATGCGTGGCTCGTGGATGCTTAACCTTGTCGGTGATGTGGTGCTCAATGCCCGCTTCCGCTTTGGCTTCATGAGCTACTATAACGATAAGATAGGTCTCTCGCCATTCGGCCGTTACTTCGTTGGTGGCGATGGTCTCTCGTCGTGGATGCTCGACGGCCGTGAGGTCATCCCTCTGCGCGGTTACCAGAACAACTCCATCGGTGCCAGTACCACTGGCGGCGGTGCGGTGTTCGACCGCTTCACCCTTGAGCTGCGCCAGCCCATCATCGAGAACGGTACTGCCACAATCTGGCTGGCAGGTTTCGTCGAGGGCGGCAACTGCTGGAGCGACATCAGTGAGTTCCAACCCTTCAAGATGTATAACGCCGCCGGTATTGGTGTGCGCTTATTCATGCCCATGTTCGGCATCATCGGTATCGATTGGGGCTATGGTTTCGACGGCGCTTCCGGCGGCAGTCAGTTCCACTTCTCCCTCGGTCAAAGTCTTGATTAACCATGAAGCGTAGTTTGTTCATCCTCTTGCTGATACTTGCCGTTGCTCCTATGGCGATGGCGCAGAAGTATGCATGCGTCAATACCGACTATGTCCTCAAGTCTCTGCCCGACTATGCCAATGCACAGAAGAGGCTCGACCGTTATGTCACCGACTGGCAGAAGGAGCTCGCCGACAAGGCTGCTGAGCTGGATGCTATGCGGGCTGACTATGAGCAGGAGAGCTACCTCCTGCCGGAGAACCTCAAGAAACGCCGTCAGGAGGAGATACGTGCCAAGGAGCAGGAGATACGTGATCTCCAGCAGCAACATTTCGGTGCTGGCGGTGACCTCGAAAGGCACCGCGCAGAGCTCTTGAAGCCTGTGCAGGACCGTGTCTTCAGCGTCATTGAGCGCATCGCTAATGAGAAGAACTACGCCTTTGTGTTCGACAAAGCCGGCAGTCCTACGGTCTTGTATGCCAACAAGAAATACGACATCAGCGACGAGGTGCTTGAGCAACTTGGCGTAAAGCCCAACGCCGCCGCAGCATCGTCGCCTTCTACAGAGAGCACCAGCAGTCCTGACAAGAAGGGCTTGCCGAAAGATGGCAAGGAAATCAAGAAGCCCCTTAACCCGGAGATGCGCAGTCCGTCCCAGTTAAAATCGCAACCTCGCAACACGCATACTCCGCTTGGTAATACCATGGACGTGAAAAAACGATAAAATAAACAATTATAAACAATGAAAAAGAGCTTAATTGCAATCATGGTTTGCCTGCTCGCCTTCGGTGGCAGCGCCATGGCCCAGAAGAACACCAAAATCGGACACATCAACTCTAACGACCTGATGCAGATCATGCCGGGCCGCGACTCTGCACAGACTGTGCTGCAGGGCGAGGTCGCCGAGCTTGAGGAGACCCTCAAGTCCATGCAAGCCGAAGCCGAGAAGCGTTACAATGATTATGTCGCCAATCAGGCCGGTTGGACCGAGCTTATCCGTCAGACCAAACAGCGTGAAATCCAGGATATGGCTGCCCGTATCGAGGAGTTCCAGCAGAATGCCCAGAAACAGCTTCAAGATCGCGAGGCTGAGCTGCTGAAGCCCATCATCGACCGTGCCAAGAAGGCTATCGCCGAAGTCGCCAAAGAGGGTGGCTACACCTATATCCTCGACGCCGGTACTGCCGCAATCCTCTACGATGAGGGTGGCGATGACATCATGCCTCTTGTCAAGAAGAAACTTGGCTTGAAATAGTTTGTTTGAAGCGCTGGTTGGCGGCGCACAGTGCATCGTCGGCATTGATGCCGTGACAGCGCGCCCAGTCGACCAGAGCAAACAGCAAATCGCCGAACTCCGCTTCGGAACAATCCTCTGCCGGTTGGCAATTACCTAATGGTATATTGGCGACCGGCTTCTTTTTGTCTTCTCTCATGCCGGCAACCTTCTCCTGCATCCTCACGGCCTTGACGAGTGCCGGAAGCGACTCAGGCACCCCTTCCAGCACGTCTTTGCGACCTTCGCGCATCTTCAGCTGTTCCCAGCTCTCCCCGTGATATTCATCCTTGCGGTAGATAAAGGGGTGTCTGTCTATCAGCTTGTCGCAGATGGCGTTGTACACGTCCTCCGTGGTGAACAGCCCCTGTTCCTCGGCTATCTTGCAGTAGAACAGTATGTGCATGGCCACGTCGCCGAGCTCCTTCTTCAGGTCGTCGGCGTTGCCGGAAACTATTGCCTCGCTGAGTTCGTGCACCTCCTCGATAGTCAGGTAGCGCAGGCTTTTCATGGTCTGCACCTTGTCCCACGGGCACTCCTTGCGCAGAGTGTCCAGTATGCCGCTCAGTCGTTCAAATGCGGTGCACGTCTTCGATTCCATCGATTTTCTTCAGTTTGTCTATCAGGCCGTTCAGGCTGTCCACATCGTTCACATACAGCATTATGATGCCCTGAGCCACGCCCTCCGACGCCTCCAGCGTGATGGCACGCATATTCAGGTCGAGCTCTTCCGAGATGCTGCGTGTAATCTCCTGTAGCAGGCCTTTCTTGTCTATTGCCGTGAGCGCAATACCTGTGAGCAGCGACAACTGCTCCCCTGGGCGCCATCTGGCACGCACGATGTGGTTCTCGTGGTTGGCCATCTCGTCCATCGCTTCGCGGCAATTGGTGCGGTGTACCATTATCTTGCCATCCTGCACGATACCAATCACCTGGTCGCCAGGTACTGGCTTGCAACAAGATGCTGTCTCTGTGGGGTAGTTGGCATAGCCTTTCTCGAGAAGGAACGGGTGTGACCTCAGGTCTGTTGACGACGGTGTTGACAGCTGTGAGGTGTCGCTGCCGAAAAGCTCTTTATACCTGTCGAGGAAGAACAGCTTAGGTGTCGGGCGCGCCTTACCGAAGCATTCGCTAATCTGGTGCTCCGTGATGGCTCCGATGGCTATGTCGTAGTAGATGTCCACGTCGCTCTTCTGGTTGAAGTAGCGCTTTATCTGTCCGAAGTTCTGCGGGTTGTCCTTAAGGCGCAGCTTCTCGTAGTAGCCTGCCAGGCGCTTCTGGCCCTCAGCGATATACTCTTTCTTTTGCTGCCGCAGGAAGTCCTTGATGGCCTCCTTGGCACGCGGAGTCTGGCACTCGTCGAGCCATTCTGGTAGCGGCAAGGTCTTCTTCGAGGTGAGCACCTGCACCTGGTCGCCGGTATGCAGGCGGTGGCCTATGGCCGCCGGACGGGCGTTCACCTTGGCACCTATGCAGTGCATTCCCAGTGCGGTATGTATGGCGTATGCGAAGTCGAGCACCGTGCTTCTGCTGGGCAGCACTACGGTCTTGCCGGTGGGGGTGAAGAGGTATATCTCCTTGGTATACAGGGTCTCCTTGAACTCCTCTACCAGGTCCAGCGCGCTCTTGTCGCTGTTCTCCAGCGAGGCGCGTATCTGTTGTAGCCACTCCTCCACGGGGTTGTTCTCTATCTGCTCCTCGGGGTGCGCCTCTTTGTAGAGGAAGTGTGCCGCCATACCTTTCTCGGCTATGGTGTCCATGCGCTCCGTGCGTATCTGCACCTCCACCCAGCGCCCTATGGGCGTCATCACGGTGGTCTGCAGGCTCTCGTAGCCGTTGTTCTTCGGGTGTGTTATCCAGTCGCGGAAGCGCGAGGGGTTCGTCGGGAACTGGCCCGAGATGAGGGCGTAGACCTTGAAGCATTCCTCTTTCTCTTTGTCGCGTGGCACATCCTTGAGGATGATGCGCATGGCATAGAGGTCGAATATCTCGTCGAAGTCAACGTGCTTGTTCTCAATCTTCTTCCAGCAGCTGTAGACGCTCTTTACTCTTGTCTTCAGGCTGTATTTGTAGTTCTGCTCGTCAAGGAGTCCTCTCACCGGTTCCACGAGGCATTTCTCCAGCTTCTCGCTGGTGCCTGCGGTGGCGGCAATCTTGGCCTCAATCTCGGCGTATTTGTCGGGGTTGGTATAGCGCATCACCAGCTCCTCGAGCTCGGTCTTTATGTTGTATAGACCCAGGCGGTGCGCCAGCGGTATGTAGAGGTACGACGTCTCGCTCGCTATGGCCAGCTTCTTGGTGTCCTTCATCGAGCCCAGCGTGCGCATGTTGTGCAGCCTGTCGCAGAGCTTGAGGAAGATGACGTAGGCGTCGTTGCACATCGAGAGCAGTATCTTGCGGTAGTTTTCCGCCTGTTTGCTGTCGGTCTGCTGTATCACCATGACGTCGTTTATCTTCGTCACGCCGTCCACTATGGTGGCCACCCTGTCGCCAAACACCATACGCAGTTCGTCGAGGGTTATCTCGGTGTCTTCCACCACGTCGTGCAGCAGCGCGCACACCACGGCTATCGGGCCCAAGCCCACCTCCTTGACGGCAATCAGAGCCACCGCCAGCGGATGGAAGATATAGGGCTCGCCGCTCTTGCGGCGGGTGCCGGCATGAGCTTTCTTGGCTATCTGGTAGGCACGCAGTATCTGGGCACTCTCCTCGGCGGTGAGGGGCTTCAGCTCGCGGCAGGCGGCCACAAGCTCGTCATATTTGGCCCGTATCTCGCGTTCTTCGCGTTCTTCGTCTATAACGTACTCTGCCATCTCTTACCAGAATAAAAATGCTGCCAGCGACGATGCAAGCATCAGGTCGAGGCTTGCGCCGAAGGTCACGAATCCATGTCCGCCGTAGTTGGCGTAGCCTGCCGACAGCGACGTCCAGCAGAACTCACTACTGCTTTTCCTCACGGCCATACGCACTCCTATCTCGCCACCCAGGTGATGTCCGCCACCGCCCACGCCGCCATAGAGCTGCCAGTCGAGGATTGACTCATAGCCCGACAGGCGCAGGGCGGCGCCGAGGCTCAGGTACGAGTGTCGTCTGCCGGCAAGCACCGAGGTGTAGAAGCCCCACCGCTTGGGCAGGTAGGTGAAGTTGGCGCCGATGGCATTGTCGTGACTGCCGGTGAGCAGTTCACCTTCAAGGAAGAAGGTGTGGTATCGCGAGTCCAAATTGTTGAGATAGTGATGTTTCGGGCGGTGGTAGACGGACGTGTCGTTGCTGGTGCCTTCCACGTTGCCGTAGATGTCATAGTATACCGGCGCACCCAGTATGTTGGGCTCTTTCTTCTCACCCCTTTTCTTGGGCTGCGGTTTGGCGCCTATGACGTTCTCTTCGGTGTCCGTGGTGTCCACAGCCACGCTGTCGCGCACCACATCCTGTGCCCATACCATGCCGCTCACCGTGAGCAGCAATGCTATCACTATCAGTCTTTTCATTATTCTTCGCTGTTGGCTTTCTCTTTCAATGCGGCGCGTATCTTGCCCTCCAGCTCGTCGCAGAGCTCGGGGTTGTCGCGCAGCAGCTGCTTGAGGGCTTCGCGGCCCTGGGCAAGTTTGCTCTCGCCGTAGCTGAACCACGAACCGCTCTTGTGTACTATGTCGAGGTCCACGCCCAGGTCGATAATCTCGCCCAGCTTGGAGATGCCCTCGCCGAATATCATGTCGAACTCGCAGGTGCGGAAGGGAGGTGCCACTTTGTTCTTCACTATTCTCACCTTCACGCGGTTACCGATGTTCTGGTCGCCGTCCTTGATGGCCTGCGTGCGGCGTATGTCGATACGCACCGAGGCGTAGAACTTCAGGGCGTTGCCGCCGGTGGTCGTCTCGGGGTTGCCGAAGAGGACGCCGATCTTCTCGCGCAGCTGGTTGATGAAGATGCAGCAGCAGTTGGTCTTGCTGATGGTGGCGGTGAGCTTGCGCATGGCCTGGCTCATCAGGCGTGCCTGGAGACCCACCTTCGAGTCGCCCATGTCGCCGTCGATCTCGGCTTTGGGCGTCAGGGCTGCCACCGAGTCGATGACTATGATGTCGATGGCGCCAGAGCGTATCAGGTTGTCGGCAATCTCGAGGGCCTGCTCGCCGTTGTCGGGCTGCGAGACGAGGAGGTTGTCGATGTCCACACCCAACTTCTTGGCATAGAAGCTGTCGAAGGCATGCTCGGCGTCGATGAAGGCCGCTATGCCGCCTTGCTTCTGGCACTCGGCGATGGCGTGCGTGGCCAGGGTGGTTTTGCCGCTCGACTCGGGGCCGTAGATCTCTATGACCCTGCCTTTGGGGAAGCCGCCGACACCCAGCGCTGCGTCGAGGCTGATGCTGCCCGTCGAGATGACGTCCATCTCCTCCACGGGACGGTCACCGAGTTTCATGATGGAACCCTTGCCGTAGTTCTTCTCTATCTTGTCCAGCGTGCTCTGGAGTATCTTCAGTTTTTCCAGCTTCTGGGCTGCAGCGTCGTTCACTTCTTTTGCCATATTTTTCAGATGTTTATATTGTTGTGGTGTTTTATTTATTGTGGCAAAGATACGTCTTTTTCGCGACATGTGCAACTTTTATTTGATAACAGATATCGAGTTTTTGATTATCAGTCTGTTGGCGTACGCGCTACCTACCCCCTCCGACCCCTCACCGTCGTTTCTCCGAGGTTTTTCCTACTAAAAACCGTTAAACAGTCGGAGCGGGGACGGAGGGGGGACGGAGAGGGGACGGAGCGGCAGGGGTGAAAATATTATTTTGTCGGGTTGGAAATTTTTCGTAATTTTGCACTTTCAAAACCCAACGATAATGGAAATACTTTCTAACAGAATCCTCAATATGGCTGAGAGTGAGACTCTCGCCATGACCGCCAAGGCCCGCGAGCTCAAGGCTCAGGGCAAAGATGTCATCAGCCTCTCCATCGGCGAGCCCGACTTCAACACCCCCGAGGTGGTGAAGGAGGCCGCCAAGAAGGCCATCGACGACAATTTCACCCACTATCCTCCCGTGCCGGGCTATCCCGACCTCAAGGAGGCCATCTGCACCAAGCTGAAACGCGACAACGGCCTGGAGTACAAGCCCGAGCAGATTGTCGTCAGCACCGGTGCCAAGCAGAGCCTGTTTCAGGTGGTGCAGTGCCTCATCAACCCGGGCGACGAGGTGATCATCCCCACCCCCTTCTGGGTCTCCTACAAGGAGTTCGTCCGTCTGGCCGAGGGTAAGTGCGTCTTCGTGAAGACCAAGCTCGAGAACGACTTCAAGGTCACGCCCGAGCAGCTCGAGGCCGCCATCACGCCCCGCACCAAGCTCATCATGTTCAGCAGCCCCAGCAACCCCACCGGCATGCTCTACACCAAGGAGGAGCTGAAGGGTATCGCCGAGGTGGTGGCCCGTCATGAGAACATCTTCGTGATGGCCGACGAGATCTATGAGCACATCAACTTCGTGGGCAAGCACGAGAGCATAGCCCAGTTCCCCGAGGTGAAGGAGCGCGTCATCACCGTCAACGGCGTCGCCAAGGGCTTTGCCATGACCGGTTGGCGTATCGGCTTCATCGCCGCCCCCACGGTCATCGCCAAGGCCGCCAACAAGTTGCAGGGCCAGGTGACCAGCGCCACTTGCTCCATAGCCCAGAAGGCCACCGTCTGTGCCATGCTGATGGACCCCAAGACCTCGAAGGATATCATCGATATGCGCAACATCTTCCAGATGCGCCGCGACATGGTCTACAAGCTGCTGTGCGACATCCCCGGCCTGAAGGTGCGCCTGCCCCAGGGTGCTTTCTACTTCTTCCCCGACTGCAGCTCCTACTACGGCAAGAGCTACAACGGCACCAAGATTGAGAACAGCACCGACATGGCCTTCTACCTGCTCAACGAAGCCGGCGTGGCCACCGTGATGGGCTCCGCCTTCGGCGACGACAGCTGCATCCGCCTCAGCTACGCCACCAGCGAGGACCTCCTCCGCGAAGCCCTCCGCCGCATGAAAGAGGCACTGGCCAAGCTGCAATAAATCAAACGGCAATAAAGAGAAAAGCCCCGATTTCGTCGGGGCTTTTTTTATGGTACCTATAATATTCGTAGTATAGGAGGGGTGCTCGCGTTGGGCTGTGTCCAAAGGTAGCCGCCCGATGGGCGGTTCGTGTTGAGCGAGGTGGTGAGGGTAGCGAGGTCCGACTGTCTCATGCTGGTGGTAGTGACGTGTGTCTGGCTGCCGCCGAAAAGATAGCAGTTGGTGTAAGTGATGCTTTTCGAGGCACCGTAGAATACGCGGCTACTTTCATTGGAGTAGCAGTTCGTGATGGCGCCTCCTGTGACTTTGCCTACGAAACCGCCCATGAGGTCGGAGGCGTCGCGGCGGGTTATGAACATGTTGTTGACGAAGCTGTTGGCTATGGTGCCGCCAGTCATGACGGCCACGAGGCCACCAACGATGCTGGAAGTGCCGTTGTGGGTGAGGATAGCCATGGCATCGCTGCTGTTCACGTAGCAGTTGATGATGATGCCCGCCGAGCTGTCGGCTATGGAGCCCAGGGATGTGCCTTGCAGCGAGGACTCACTCCAGCAGTAGTTGATTTTGCCGGTGGCGGCGTTGGTGTGTACGATGCCACCCACGCTGCCGCTGCAGAGGATGCTCGCGGTGCTGCTTATGTAGCAGCGGTCCACGGTGCCTTCGTTGTTATATACTATGCCGCCCCAGTTCACGGTGCTGGCGGTGTTGGTGATGCGGCTGGCGAAGTAGCAGTCTTTGACTTTGCCGGAGTTGCCGTTGATGTAGGCTATGCCGGCGGCGTTGGCTGCCGACGGCACCGTCATAGGCGAGGCCGACATGCATCCTTGTATTGTGCCGGTGTTGTTGTAGCAGATGCCTGCCACGACCTTGCCGTCGAAGAGGGCGGAGAGCGATGCCGAGCAGCGGCAGCCTTTGACGGTGCCGTTGTTGTTGACGACGATACCCGCCAGGTTGGCCAATCCCGAGGAGATACCTGTGGTCGAGGTGATGGCACAGTCTTCCAAGGTGCCGCTGTTTCGCAGACAGAGGGGGGAGAAATCGGCACTACCGGAGTGGTTGGTGTTGGATTTGACGGTGAGCCCCTTAACCTCGCCTCCGGAGAGGATGCTCTCGAAGAGCGCAATGCTGCTGTTGTTGGTGATGCCCGGCGTGTTGCTGGCGGCAACGCAGGTGAGCTTGCCCACGAAGTTGGCGATACCGCGTGACCAGTTTTCGGCATTGAGCACGATGTCGGAGCGCATGATGCGTATGTGGGTGTTAGCGGTGATGGGCTGCCCGTTGATGTAGCGGATGGCGGGCGGTGTGGCAGCGTTGTAGCAGTCGCGCAGGTACTGCAGGTCCTGGATGGTATAGACCTTGAAGGGGCGTGTGGAGGTGCCGCAGCCCGAGAGGCCTATATTGGTGGGGGTGGTGTTCCAGGCGTCGATGGAGAGGGCCTGCATATTGGTGATACCGTTGCGGCGTGTGGGTACGCGCATGGTGCGTGTGCAACTGCCGAGGTTGCTGTTGACGGTCATCTCGAGGGTGTAGGTGGTGGTGACTTCGCGCCCGCCGAGGGCCGGCAGCACGAGGTAGAAGGTCACCAGCGACTTGTCGTTGAAGGTGGGGCCGTAGTCGGTGAAGTCGAGTGTGACGGTGCGGTTGCTGGAGTTGTCGGTAGCCGCGAGGTAGGGGTTGTTGGTGTTGTAGTCGCGGACGTTAAAGAGGCCCACAAGCTGTTTGCTGTCGGAGGTGAAGGTGATGTTGTTGATGGTGGCCGCCGCTCCGGTGGAGTTGAAGAGTTGCACGCGCACTATGGCGCCCAGCGAGTGGAAGTCGAGGTTGAAGGGGGTTTGTTCCCATTCGCCGCCGTACCAGGCCACCATGGGGAACACCTGCTTGTCGAAGGTGCTGTCGTTGCGGTAGGTCTGGTTGGCAGGCAGGTAGATGGAGGAGGTGAAGGAGGTACCGCCGGCAGAGGCTATGACGTTGTTCCTGCTGCAGGGGTGCAGGCCGAGGAAGTACTTGGAGTCTTCCGGCAGGGTGGTGAGGAAGACGCCATTGTAGTCGGCGAAGTCGTCGCCAGGGTCCATGGCGCCGTTGTAGTGGAGCCATGCCACATACTTCTCGCTGCTGTTGCTGGTGTTGCTGCCTATGCTGATGGAGTCGTCGTATTCCCATATGATGGCACGCTCGTTCTGGAGAAATACTTTGCTGTTCTCTCCCGCGTCATTGGCCAGGCGCTCGGTGGTGGCTGTGAACTGGAAAGTGGTGTCGCTAAACACTTTCTCTTTGCGACAGGCTGTGACCATCAAGGCCATGCATGCCGCTATGACGACGGCGATGTGGCAGGGCCGCAGGTGGCTGTATGGATGTTTCATTATTCCCATAATCCAATCTGGTATTCACCGCTGTTGTCGGTGTATTCTGTTACCTCTTCCGACGCGCGCAGGGTGCGGTGGTCGGTTTGTCCCTCGATGAGCACATAGTCCTTGTCAAGGGCTATGGTCACACTGTAGCCTTTCTCCGGTGCGTAGCGGTAGACTTCAAGGGCCGGTTTTATGTATTGTTTCTTCACTGCTTGATTAGTTTTTGTATTGTCACGTTGTCCCCCGCATGGATGCGCAGGTAGTAGATGCCTGTGGAGCGGTTGGCGACGTTAATGGTTATGGTTTCGTTGCCGTTGGCGTCGTAGTCCTCAAGTTTGCGGCCCTCGTTGTCGTAGAGTTCCACATGCTGCAGGCTGGCGGCCTCGATAGTGACATAGTTGAGCGTCGGGTTGGGGTAGGCTCTGATGTCGCTCGGCGAGGTGCTGGCGGGCTCGGGCTGGTTGACGATGGTGTCGTGGAAGATGAGGGTGAGCGACACTATGCTGTCGCAGCCGTAGACGCTCTGGACGGTGTCGGTAAGCACGATGGTGACTTGGCCGAGGCTGTCGAGGTTGTTGCGCAGCAGCTCGCTCTCTTCCTGGCTCATGGTGAAGCCGTAGCCTTCGTAGGCCTCGCCAAGGATGGTGCTGTCGGAGAGGTTGACCACGCTGCCGTAGTGCAGCACGAAGCGTATGTGCATAGTGCTGTCGATCATCTCCACGTTGTCGATGACGCGGCGCGAGATGGTGTCACCGTCGTTATAGGCTATGCCTTCCCACTCGACGCTGTCGCAGCCGTAGACGGTCATGCTGTCGCGCACCGGTATCATGTCGGGCGTGCCGTAGATGGGATAGCCGTTGTTGACGGTCTCGAGGTCGCTGCGCCAGGTCTTGTAGTTGCCACCCTGGGCGTTCTGCTGGCGTACCCAGGCATTGAGGACGCGGGTCAGGTTGTTGACGCCGCCCACGGGGTTACTGATGGACACTTGGTTGCCCTTGCCCTTGAAGGTGGCGGTATTGGTGAGGGAGGTGCTGCCCGTAGTGTTGCCGACGGCCTGCTTTGAAGCGTCTTCGGCGTAGTAGTTGCGGTCGGCCTTGGCGTTGTTGGCCATGGTGGCGGCCACACCGCCGGCGTTGTTCTCGCCGATGACTTCACCGTATACATAGTTGTTCTCCAACACGGTGTTCTGGGCATAGCCTACCAAGCCGCCCACGCGGTTGGAGTGGCCGTTGCTTACCAGCATGACGTAGTTGTTGGCAATGTGCGAGGGTTTGCCGGCGGCTTTGCTCTTCGAGCCGAAGAGGCGCTTCAGACCACTGAAGGCTTTTTGGTTGTCGTCGCCGGTGCTGTAACCCACCAGACCGCCGACATAGATGCCGTTCATGCGGTTGTCGTTGCGCGCCACGCTGTTGTGCAACGTGTCGGCATTGCCGTAGCCTATCATACCGCCACTGTAGACGGCATCGCCAATATACTTGGCATACGACGTGGAGTTGGTTATCTTGTCGTTGTTAGACTGGCCGATAAGACCGCCGCTGACATAGTGGGTGGTGAGGATGGTGGTGGTGTTAATCAGCGCACCCTCTTCGTTGGTGGTCACGGCCACATTGTCAACCTTGGCATCGCGCGAAGCGGCGGCCAAGGCACCCACATACTGGGCGCCGCGGGCGAAGACTCCCTGCAGCTCGATGCCGCTGATGCGGGCAGTGTCGAGGTTGCCGAAGAAGCCTGTGTATTCCATCTCGGGCTCGTTGACGATGATGTTCTTGACGATGACCTTGTCGTAGATGGTGTCCACGGTGCCAGGCTCCATTCCGTTCGGGTCAAGCACTATTGCGTGTGTTGAGTGGTTCTCGTAATGGTGCAGAGGTTCGGTATCGGTGTCGCCGCTGCCCACGCCGATGAACCAGCCGCGGAAGGGCTGATGCTCTGTACCGACCGGGGTCCACAGGTAGTCTTTCATGTTGTAGCCTTCGGCCTTGTCGTGCAGGTATACCTTGTTGAAGTAGAACTGACGTGCCTGTACGCCGTTGAGGCCGTTGACCACACTGATGAACCATGCCAAGCCTTCCTCATTATATATATGCACGTCGCCGTGGTAGGAGGTGGCATAGTTAGCACCGGCAGGACGCTGGTAGTAATAGTGGTCGTCGTATTCGGCGTGTGCCTCGGCGGTGGTGTGGATATGCTCGTGCCAGTAGCTATTGGGGCCGAAGTAGGCAATGACGTCGGACTCATGCGGCGGCACCACATAGGCGGCGGGGTTCTTGTAGTAGGGGTCGAAGTCCCACATCAGGAAGTGGGTATTGGGCGTCACGCTGGTGTAGGGCTCGCGGGCCTTGAGGACCACGATGTCGCCTTCGCAGAAGTAGAGGTTGCTCAGCTCATGACGCTCGCTCTCGCTGACATATTCGTACACATGGTCGTTGTCGTCACCGGCCACCATGGCGGAGATGGTACCGGAGTTGCGGTCTACCCAGACATAGGGGACGACATGGATGGCCTTGTAGTTGCGGCTACCGTAGGCTATCTTGGCGCGGGCCGTGTCGGTCCAGCCATCGGTGGGTGTAAGCGACCAGTTGTTAGTGTCGGCTCTCTGCTCCGCAGTGGAAGTGCTGGCGAAGTAGGTGATGGGCGACGGCGTGTTGTCGAAGCTGCGGTTGATAGTAAGGTTGATGTCTTTGTAGAGGGTGCACTCACCCGTAGCGTCGGTGGCGGTAACGCGGATTGTGTGAGAGAGTTGTGCCTGGTCGGTGGATAGCTTGATGTAGGGCAGATAGAGCGTGTCGGCAATGGAGGCGAGGTATTTCTCCAGGCGCTGCTCATTGGTGAGGGTGACGTCGAGGAGTTCATTCTGCACCACTGCGTTGGCATAGGGTGTCTCTGCGGTCCTAAAGGGATCTGTGAAGTCGGGATCAGTCCACGTATAGGTGTAGGGTGCGAAACCACCCTGCAGGCGGTAGATGATACTGTCGCCGCCCAGCGGGCAGGAGTTCTCTATGTAGCCAAAATGCAGCGGGCTGCTGGACTTGATTTCCTCTGCCGTGAAGTCGGGAGTGTCGTCGCCATTGGCGTCAATTACGGCCAGCGGGTCGATGGTAGTATGTGTGCCGGAGGCATACCACTGGTGCTTGAAGGTGGCGCAGCGGAAGAGGTAGGCATACATGCTGTTGACCTTGGTGTTGTAGAAGATGCGCTCGTTGTCGTCGCTGGTGAAGACACCGTTGTAGACAGCATCGCTGAGGATGGAGTTGTCGCCGCCCTCGAAGGTGGCGAAGGCCATGGTGTCACGCATGGTGACGCCCGGGAACCACTTGCGCACGCCGATGCTGCTGGTGTTGCTCTGCGTACCGGACACCAGTATAAGGTCGCTCTTCACGTCGCCCATAGTGTCTTTGACGACGTTGCCGGTAGAGGTCTGTGTACGCGTCAGGTAGACGTTGGCCTTGGGCCAGTCGGCATACTTTGCTGGGTTCACTTCCCAGCGGGTGGCGGTTGCGGGATTATCCGGGTCGGGGTAGTAGGTCCACCAGCGGATGGCCTCTCTCGTGGCAGGATCGCTGCTGTGGATGCCGGGGTTCATCAGGTGGTTCTCTGCAATCAGGATGGATGACAGGGGGCTCGACTCTTCAAGCTCCAGGATACCACCGTCGATGTATATTGTGCCGTTGCCCGGTTTGTGTGCGTCGTAGAGGGGATCTGCTGTGGAGTCGACGGGCATGGTGTGGACGAAGTTGTCCAAGAAGGTCACGTTGTTCTGCAGCTTGAGGATACCGCCGTTGGTGAGGCTCACGGCACCCATGTCGCGCGGCCGGCTGGAGATGCCGGCGGTGCGCTCCGAGGCACGTACGCCATAGCCGTTCCAGTTGTGTCTCACCGAGGTACCGTCGCTCAATGTCACGGTGCCGCTATCCATAATCTGCAGGATAGGTGCATAGGCAACATTGGTGTCGGGTTTGGCAATGCCGACGGCCAGCGGCACATAATACTGTGTGGTGGTCGGAGCGCCAGTAACCTCAGTGTCATTGGTGACTACTGAGCTGTACTGAGGCACATCTGCTACGCGTTTGCAGGGCTTGATATGTCCACAGGCACCGCCGTGGAAGGCTATGTTGCGTGCCGAGAAGGTGGCTGAGGAGCCAGCCACCTGCACCATCGGGCCGCGGTAGACGCAGCTGTCGCCCGGGAGGTCATGGTGGTGGCCTTCATAGCGTATCACCTCGATGGCAGGTCCTGTGGCGCCCTGGATAAAGACGTTTTGGCCATTGCCAATCTTCACGGTGTCTATGATACACAGCACGTCGCCCTCCTGGTAGACGCCTGTGGCCAGGGCCTGCTGGAAGTTGTTGACGTAGCATCCGGGTGATTTGCCCAGGATGACTTTATCTCTGAGCAATTCTCCAACTTCGGCATGTGTGTATCTATAACTATACTTGTAGGGGAAGACCTTGACGCCGCCACGCTCCACATAGTCTGGATTCGAGGCTATGTAGATGGTGTCGCCGTGCTCACGTGTCTTCACGTTGACGGTGAGGTTGAATGTGCCGCGCTCTTCGTCGTTGTGGATGCTCTTGAAGGTCAGCACCACCTTGCCAACGTAGCCCTTGCCATTTATACCGTCGTAGGTACGGTTACCGTCGAAGTTGAGGCTCACGTTGAGCACCGTCGAGCCACGTCCGTTGAGCGTACCTATCATCAGGCCGTTGGCACCGTAAGGTTGGGTTGCACCGGCGGGGGTGAATCCCGGCAGGCTCTTCGAGAGCATTGTGTCGGTACTCCAAGTGCCGACGCCCTCAATGACTCCAGTACCTGTGGAGTCAATCAGGCGATAGACATTGATGGTATCCACACGGAGGCTGTTCCATCCGATAACGGCGTTGAGGTCGGTGGAGATGTTCTCGCCGGGCACTATGCTCATGGCAAAGCGGTTGTGCGAGCTGTGGTCGGTATGGCTTGTCCACGGCTCGGTAGTGCGTGGGTAGTTGGGATCCGTGCTGGTGACAGCGGTCTCGTCGGGTACCATGTAGAAGTGGTCCGTAGTATAACTAACAGTACTCGGGTTTATCTCCTCACCATTGCCGGTGGTAGCGTTGGTGGGCACCCACTTGACGGCTGTGAGGTAGAGGTCGCGCTCCTCCATCACTGCCGGCAGCATCACCTTACGGGTGAAGGTGTTGGTGCGGCCGTTGTTATATATGGCGATGACGTCCTCTTCCATATCCTTGAAGTCCTCAACAATGGTCGAGATGTATACCTTCACCTCCACTTTGCCCACTTCGATGTCGCCTGCTGTGCCCTCTGCGCCGGCGGGCTTCATTTCCTTCATCACGAAGGAGACGGTGCCGAGGAAGGCCGAGGTGAAGTTGGTGTCATAGGTGAGGTAGAAGCGCATCTTGGGGCGTATCTGCGAGCCTTCGGCCACCTGTGGCGAACGGTAGATGCCCGCGGCGTTGACATACGAGTTACCCGACACTACCAGACTGGCCGACGGGGTACCCTCGTCAGGATATATTGGTGTAGATGACGGGAATTCACCTGTTGTTGTCACAGGCACCATCACCAGGCCGAAGGTGTTTTCTGGCGAGCGCTGTATTTCCGATACGCCGGTCTTCAGGCTCTCCGACGAGAGTGCAGCCTGATCCCACTTGCCGTGGGGACCACCGTTGGCGGTCTCATCCTCATATACGTCGGTATTGTTGGCATGGTGAGAGCGTATGGAGTTGTCGCCATTGACGCCGCCGGAATAGCTGGTGAGCCAAGCCGAGTCCACCAGGTTCAGGGGTGCATTCTCACCCGATATGGAGAAGCCGCTAGTGCCGTCGAGCAGGTAGTAGTTGCCGCCATCGGTAGCCGGCAGGGTAATCTCGGCTTCGGCAATGGCGAGCTTCAGGGCTCCTTCCTTGAAGAGCACCGCCACATCGCTGTTAGGCAGCGAGTCGGGCACGGTGTGGGCCAGGATAGTGGTCTCGCGCTTACGTAAGCCGTCACCGGCACGCCACACACGGTAGTTTTTGGAGTTATAGTTGGTAAAGACGTGCTCGGCATCATCATCGGTACGGTCACTCCATGTGATGTTGTCAGCAAGACGGTCGTCAGCCACTTTGTTAGAGTCTTGGCAGGTGGCCACGAAGCCGTCGTCGGTACTGTTGTTCTGGACGTTCTTACCCACGATGGTCGAGCTGAAGCCGTTATTGGCTGCCACATAGCTGTAGCCATGCACCTCGCCATAGGAGCTGTTGTCCTGCAGGGTTACGTCGACACCGTTGTTGAGCAGCAGCAGCGTATGTTGCTTGCCCGAGGCATAGGGGTCTACCAGATTCATCTTCGCGCAGTC
This sequence comes from uncultured Bacteroidales bacterium, assembly GCA_900320975.1. Taxonomy (GTDB): domain Bacteria; phylum Bacteroidota; class Bacteroidia; order Bacteroidales; family P3; genus Colimorpha. The sequence goes on from ONUE01000001.1 coordinate 50,940, forward strand.
GTCCTCACAACCGGTCGTGAGGGCGTCGTGTACCAGCGTGGCGTTATCCACCAACTGCAGCTGGCCTAACACGAGGGCGTCCTCATATACATTCAGTTCTCCGATATAGTCCACGATGGCGTCCATCTGTGCCACGTTGTATCCGCGGAAGTTCAGCACGCCGAGGTTCAGCATCGAATAGGGCTCGCTGACGAAGGCCGAGGCGGCATTGGTGCTGCCCGTGTACTCGATGGCGGTGTTGTGTATCGTCACCGAGTCGGCGCGCTGTATAGACTCGAGCTGCTTGGAGACGGCGCAGTTGTCGGTTTCGCCGTAGTTGCGCACCTCTATTGTTGACACTATATCGCCGGCGAGTGCCGAGGTACCGGCGCCGATGATACTCTTGCGGATGTTCATGGCGGGATCGCTGCCGCCGCTCACGATGGTGGTCTGGTAGTCCTTACCGTCGATGACCACACGGCTCTCGCCGCCGTGGTAGCCCTCCTTGGTGAACGAGGTGTTACCGGTATTGGTACCCCAGTTGGCACCTGTGTATATCGAGTGGTTGATGTAGAGGTCTTCGCTGTGCCCCATGGCATCCACCAGGCCGCTGTCCACGCCGGGCTTGAACCTGCTGTAGGCCGCCACGCTGTCGGCGATGGTGTTGCGGTAGGCGCGGCATGTGTCGAGGGCCGTGGTACCCACGTTGACGTAGGTGGAGCCGTAGACGTCACCCAAATATCCGCCACCGTAGAGGAAGCCGTTGACCGTGCCGCCCGTGATGTTCACAATCGACGAGGGGCGTTTGGTGGTCTGGTCAAACACTTTGGCGCCTGCCTGATGGTCGGTACACTCGGCCTTGTATCCGTCGTGCACGAACTCCGAGCCGCCGTAGAGGCTCTCGAAGATGTAGCCGCCGTCCATGTTGACGTTCTTCAGTCCGTAGACGATAGGTGTCTGCGTTGCATCCTGGTAGTCACCGCAGCCGCCGGCGAAGACGTTCTTCAATATCTGGCCGCCGTGCATGTTGAGGATGATATAGCTGTACTCTGCGGGGTCTTTGTGAGCTGTGAGCCAGGTGAGCGTGGTGTCGGGCACCTTGACGCTGGGTTCCGTCTCGCCTTCACGGGGCACAAGGTGATAGCTGCCGTTGCTGTTGCGCTCGTAGCGGAACACCGTACCCATTCTGCCGCCGCCGTAGACGCAGCTGTCCACCAGGCCGTCATGTATGTTCAGCTCCACATACTCGTTGTTGGGGCGTGTGATGAACTTGTTGCCGGCATATACACCGGTATTGTATGCGCTTGCGGGGTAGGTACCGTTGCCGGCGCCATAGATGTTCTTGAACTTGCCCGAGTAGACGTTTATGACGCTTCGGTTCACGTTACCGGTGAAGTCGTTGCCGCCGTAGAGGTGGTACACGAGGTTGATGCCCTCGAAGTCGAGGTGCGCCGTGCCGCTGACGTCACTGCCCCAGCAGCCGCCATAGAGCTCGAGGAATGGCTTGTCCCAAGCCTGGTAGGTCTTGATGAAGGTCTCGGCCACATCGCCGCCCTTGCCGCCGCCGTAGGCCTTGGCGTCGGAGATCTGCGCGGCGTGGTAGAGGTGCATGTGCGTAGCTTCCGTGACGTTGCCGCGGTGCTCGTTGTTGAGGTTCTCCCAGTCGCCCTCGCCGCCGGCGTATACCGAACCCGCGATGACGGCCGTGTCGGCACCGCCCAGCCTGTCGTCGATGACGACGCAGGTGGCGCGGCAGTCGGCCATAGAGCCGCCGCCGTAGACTGTCGTGTTGATGTCGCCGCCCCAGATGTTGACGTTCGACGAGTCGACGTCGGGTTTGCCGGCTATTGTTATCATGCGGCCCGCCGAGTCGGCAGGGTTGCCGGTCGTCGTGGAGCCGTAGGGGTATATCTTGTTCAGGTGGTTGCCGATGGGTATGAAGTCATAGCGTCCGTTCGAACCGCCCCAGATGTGGTGCACCGTGCCGCCGCTCACGTCGACACGCGTGTTGCCGCCGATAAGGCCGCTGATATCGTTGCCGCCATACAGGTAGTTGATGCCGTTGTCATGGGTCTTGGTCACGTCGACATACGACATGCCCGCCACGTCACCCATGCGGCAGCCGCCGAAGACGGTATCGGTGATATATACGTTTTCGCTGTTCACCTTCACATAGGTCGTCACACCCTTCACGTCTTTGTTGTTGGCATCCTTGAAGGTCTCGTGCCATCCCATACGGCCTGCGTTGGCGCCGCCGTAGACGTTCTTGGCGCTACCATTCGTCAGACGTATCTCAGGCACACAGGTGGCCATCTCGTCGTGGTTGTTGCCGCCGAAGATGGTGCCCACAAATATCTTCTTGCGGGCTTCCGCCAGGGCGTCGTCGCCGATGGGCCAGTGGTACATGCTCTCCTCGTCGGCGCTCCATTCGCCGCGGTGGTTCGTAGCGTCGACATTGTCTATCTTCGTGTTGTTGAGCAGCACAATCACCTTGTCCTGCACACCGGCGCCGTCGCCGCCGCCGTAGATGGTGTCTATGTAGCCGCCACTGGTGTGGATGTCGAGGAATGCCGACTTCTGGTGCGGGAGGTTGCCGAGGTCGGCGGCGCATATCGAGATATCGTCGTCAATGCTCTCGGTCTCGCCGGTGTAGTCCCACTCGCCGTTGCCCGAGCCGTAGAGGGTGTGTATGCGCACCGAGTCCTCCACCCGGACATACACCGAGTAGTTGGCCTCCCACTTGTTCTCCACCGAATTGTATTCGTTCAGCTGCTCGTCCAGCGAGTTGACATAGTTCGCGCAGTTGGTGTTGAACTTCTCCACGCTGTCAGCATGCGTGACGGCGCCGCTATAGTCTATCGTGCTGCTGTGGTAGCTGCCGAAGGAGGTTACCTGGCCCGCCACGTCGTTACCGGCGAACACGGTGTTGATGTGGGCGTTGCCCTTGATGTTCATGTAGGCGATACCGTAAATGGAGGCCATGAAGCCGCCACCGAACACCTGGCCTTGTATCTCGCCGCCGCTGATGGTGGTGTGCACCTCGCCCATCTTCACGCCGTCGGCGGGACGCAGTATCGAGGGGTTCTCCCAGGTCTCGCCCTGGTACTTGATGTGGCCGTTGCTGGCGAAGCCCACCGAGGCGTTGATACCGGCACTGTAGACGTTACCCATGATGAGGCCGCCCTTGATGTGCACGTTGGTGTTGTTGTGGGTCGGTATGAGCTTGCCCACATGCTCGTGGTAGGGGTCGTAGGCTACGCCCGTATAGGTGTCGTAGAGGTCTTCCTCGTTGTAGTAACCCGGCTTCTTGGGGTCGCTGCAGTGCAGGTAACCATCCGAGCCGCCATAGACGTCGCCGAAGACCACCACGTTACTGTCGCACACCACATAGGTGCCCTCGGCAGTGCCCTTGCGGATGGTGCCGCCGTGGCCGTCGGGAATGTCCACGCCGCCGTAGTTGCGTGCCACCGTGCTTCCCACGTCGCCGCTGACGTCGTTACCGCCGTTGATGTAGCCGAAAGCACCGCCTGCGGCATAGACACCGCACGAGTACTTCACGTTGGCCTGGCGGCAGCCGCCGTACACATATTCACAGATGATATTGGAGGTGTGCAGTGCCGTCACTATGGAACCAATCATGCCCGGCATGGGGCCGTCCCAGCCTGAATTATAGGGTGCTTCGTTCGGGCCAAGGGATTTCAGCAGCAGGTTGTTGTAGATGGAAGGCAGACCCACGCCGGAATGGCCGTTGTTGTTCATATCGCCGGCATTGCCACCGCCGTAAATAGAGCACACGCCGCCCGAGTGCAGCTGCACCATGGACACAGTGCTCATAGTGGCAGCGTTGTTGCCGCCGAAGAGGCAGCGTATGTTGTAGCGTCCTTGGTCACCTTCCCACTCGTCGATGTTCGTGTTGCGGCAGTTGTCGGTGGTGTCGGTGGTGGGGTTGGTCCAGATGAAGTGGCCGTTGTGGCCGAAACGGTCTATCTCGCCGTTGCGCAAGCATTCCACAGTGCCGTAGGCCTGGGTCACGGTGGCGTTGTTGCCGCCGAGGAACACGGTGTCGCACATGCCGCCGAGGATTCTCACGTTGGCGTGCGAGCCGTCCACCAGGTTGCCGCCGCCGAAGAGGTGGCGTATGCCGAAGTCGCGTCCGTAGCCGCTGAGGAGGGTGTTCTCGATGTCCTCCTCGTCGGTGAGCTTGGTGTTGAAGACGTCGACGAACACCGTCGAGGTCGTGGCCACCTGGCCGCCGTAGTTGTTGCCGCCGAAGACGGTCATCAGGGTGCCGCCGTTGATGTCGATGGTAACACCGTTGGCAGGCTCTTCCTCTGAAGCCGTCACACCGATATAGGCGTTCTCGGCGCCGCCGAAGAGCGAGTCGATGAGGATATAGTCGTTGTGCAGGTAGTGGTAGTCGTCCACGGTGTCGCTCACGCCCACGGTGATGTGGCTCGTGCGTATGTAGGGTATGGTGCCCGAGTAGATGGCGTCAGTATGGGTGCCCTGGCCCTTCTCGGCGTGGGTGAAGTTCGCCAAGTTGTCCGTGGGGTCGAAGCCGAAGGTGTGGTCCACCACGGGCGTGGCGCCAAGGGTTCCCGAGGTGCCCCAGGGGTACACTTTGCCCTCGAAGGCATAGTCGCCGCCGTAGATGCCGCGGCCGGAGAGCACGCTGTTGTCTCTCCAGCAGGCCGACTCCTCTCCTCCGGCGAGGCGCGCGGCGAGGTCATACAAGCCTCCGTAGCTGTAATATCCGCAGCCGCCGCCGTAGATATATCCGATGTGCACGGGGTGCTCCTCGCCGGTGAGTTCGGTGCCCAGCTGTATGGTGGCGCCCTTCTCGCCCTGCACCCAGCCGGCGATATCGTTGCCGCCGTAGAGAGCGTAGATGGTGTCGGCGCTGTGCACGGTGATGTGTGTGTTGCCGCCCACGATGTCGTTGGTCTCGCTGCCCACGGTGTTGTTGCCGTAGTCCCAGCCCACGTTGGCCACGCGGCCACCGCCGAAGACCATGCCGCCGATGGCGGGGCCTCGGCGCGCCTTCACGACGGTGCGTTCAGGGGTGTAGCTGATATAGAGGGTGTCTTTGTGCACCTGCGTGGTGCCGTTGCTGTAGTACACCGTGGTGGTCAGGTGTACGCTGTGGCGGCTAACGGGGGGCTCGCTGACGATGAACGACAACTCGTAGTTGTTGGCCTCATTGTTGCGGCTGTTGTCGAGGGTGAGGTAGCGGCTGGAACGGGGGTCGACGCCGAAGCGCACCGAGTCGATGGTGGTCTCGTCGTTGAGGGTGTCGGGCATCTGACGGTGCTTCTCGTAGGCGCCGCCGTGCGATTCGGGCCAGTAGTAGAGGGTGTCGCGTGTGGCCACACCGTTGCTGCCGTAGATCTCGTTTTCGCGATAGTCATAACTCAGCGATATACCGCGACGGTAGCTCTCCTCGACGTACATGTTGTACTCCGGCACCACCTTCATGATGATTGTGTGGTCGCGGTTGTAGGTGATGTTGGGGTTCAGCACCAGAGTGTCCTCGTAGGTTAGCTCCAGGTTGTGGATTTCATAGGGGTCGACGTCCTGGCCTTTCTTCTTGCCCATCACATCCTGCAGACCCTTGCCGTCGACAATCTTGCCAATCTCGCGGTCGTTGTAGGTGGCCGTCACAGGCATCACTGTGGCCGGCATGCCGTGGGGGATGTTGTACCTCGTGTGGTCCACTGTGATGACGCGGTTGTCGTAGAAGGTTACAGTAGGGGTGGGGAAGTAGCTTCGCTCTTCATCCAGTGTAGAGTAGGGAGGGTTGTAGTCATTGTTGTTGTAGGGGTTGTACATCAGCTCGTCGGGGCGCTGGTAGCTGTGGTTCGACAAGGTGTCCCATGTGCCGAGCATGATGTTGTCATGGTGACCAATGGTGTCGAACATAATCCAGTAGTAGCGGCTGCTGTTGTTCTCCGTCACCGTCACAGCGGCGCCGAAGTCCCAGTCGAACCATTCCGTCTCAATTTTCACGTTGTCGCCGACGGCAGTGGCGTCAACGCCTATCAGGTTGTTGCCCTCGGCGTCGGTATGGTGGTTCAAGCGGTAGATGTAGGTGTTGCCGTCGCGTTCGCAATACCACTCTTGGTAGTAGAAACCTGTCTGGCCGCCGGTGGTGGAGCTGCGCTCCCACAGGCAGAGCGGGTCGAAGCCCTGCGTAAGGTTGTTATAGAGGCCGTGTGTGCCGAAGCTGTTCACCTCGGCCACGCGCCAAGGCACCACCCTGCCCTCCATTTTTCCGGTGGTGGAGTTGTATATGGTGTCGAGCTTCAGGTATACCTCGCCCTGCGACACTATGAGGTTGGTGTTCTCCTCGGCATGGTGCCCCAAGGTTCTTATCTCGTCCCAGCTGCTCGTCTCGTCCCAGCCGCGCACATAGCGGTTGGCGGCATCCTGGTCCGCAGGCGGGTTGTCGCCGTCGATCCACCACAGGTTGCCGTTGGTGAGGGTATAGAAAGTCTTGGTCTCCGACTGTGCCTGGGCCGTCGGCATCATTCCTGCCATCGTCAGCAGGAACACCAGCAGGAACATCACTCTGTGGATGCCTTTCTCGTGTGCGCACGTTGCGCCCGTGTAATATTTATATTTTATAGTGCTCAGCATGGTATATCTACAATCAAATAACCGGTCAACCCTATGCAACAGCCTGGTATACATTTATGTATACCAAACCGCATAGTCTTGTCCGTATTGCAAAGATACTAAAATAATTCATTCCGACAAAAAATTGTTCTCGCTTCGTTTTTTGTGCTTTTTTTCTCTCTCTAACTCCTTGTTTCTCCGTACCCTCTCCGTCCCCCCTCCGTCCCCGCTCCGACTGAACACCGGGAAAACGTAGTAAAATCCTCGGAGAAGTGCCGGTGAGGGGTCGGAGCGGCGGCGGAGTTTATTCGTTGTTTATGGACATGTGACGGAAGTGATGGGTGAGGGGTTCCAGTCGGGGTCGGTGACGGGGTTGAAGGCGCGGGCTTTGACCCTGTAGCCACTATGCATGGTGTGAGCGGAAGCGGGGGTCAGGAAGTGGTTGCTCGACTCTGTCGGCTCGGCAGGTTCACTGCCGTCGGTGGTGTAGGTATAGTAGATATGGTAGGGGTCTTCCGTGCAGGTAATGTTGAGGTTATAGCCGCCATGGCCATTGTCGGTGAAGGTGATGACGGGGGCGGAGAGTGTGGGTACGAACTGTTGGCTTGCCGTGCCCGACGGGACATTGCCGTCCTTGAAGGCTACGGCCTTGACGACGGCGAAGTTGTCGGCTTGGAAGGATGAGGAGTAGGCTGTGTTGCTGGGACCGGGCGTAGCGCCGTCGGTGGTGTAGCGGATGGTGACGCCGTCGGTGGCACAGGCCATGGTGACCATGCCCGCGACAGTGATGTCGATGGTGGGCGTGGCAGGGGTGTTCATCGTGGCGGAGGCCACCGGGGAGTTGTTGCGGCCGCTCTTGGCAGCGAAGGCCTTGACGGTCTGGCCGTTGGTGACGGCGGGACGGCTGTCGGCGTTGTAGACGCTGCTGGCGTCGGTGGGGGTGCTGCCATCGGTGGTGTAGTAGATGGTGACGCCGCCTCGCTCGCACGTGATGTTAGCCTCGACGGTGCTGTTGTCGACGCGCTCGAAGCTGATGACGGGCGCGGGGATGTCGGCAGAGAAGACGTCGCTACCCACGGCGGACTCGACAAACCCATCCAGGAATGCCACGGCTTTGACAGTCTGGCCGTTGGTGACGGTCAGCGAGCCGTTCCATTCGTTGTTGCTCTCGGTGGGCGTGGCGGGTGTGGCGCCGTAGGTGTAGTAGATGGTAGCCTCGTCGGTGGCGCAGCTGATGGACACATTGCCCTCTTCGTCGATGTCGACCTCGGGGGTGGCGACGATGTGGCAGGTGTCGACGGCCACTTCAGAGTATTCCCAGTCGCCGGAGTTCTCGGCGAGGGAGTAGGCTTTGATGATTTGGCCTTCGGTGATGGTAGGTTTAGCAGCGGGGTTGTACTCGATTCGGTTGTCAGTACCGAGGGTTACACAGCCGATGCAGTAGTATATCTTGTCGTATGCTTCAATACCAGGAGTGGTGAGCTCCGCCTTGACATCGGCGCCGCTGCGCGAGAAGCTGATCTCCGGAGTGGGCGATACCGGCTGATACTCTTCGGTATAGGCAATCTCGGAGGTTGTGTATCCGTCGCGGTAGGCGATGGCCTTGATGGCGCTTCCAACTTCCACACTGACGGGAGTGCCGTCGAACTCGTCGGAGCCATCGTCCGGGTCATCGGGTTCACCGTAACCGGGTGCGCTGTATTCGTAATAGATAGAGGCGTTGTTGGTAGTGGTGCCGATGGTGACGGTGTGGACGTATTCATCCTCGGAGTCATCCCATTCGTAGTTGAAGTTGAAGAACGGCGTCTCTACCTGGGCACTGTAGTCGCCGATGACGATGTCGGTGTTGCCGTAGACGATACCGGCGTTGCCGCCGCCGTAGACGTTGCCGCCGGTGACTTTGTCGCCGTCGTCGACGCCGAGGGTGGTGCGGTTGCCGCGGATGTCCACCTTGGTGTTACCGGTGCGCTGCCAGCCGCGGTGGTAGCCAGCCGCGGTGACGGTGTCGCCTTTCATCTCGGTGAGCTCGCTGGAGGTCATGTCGTCCTTGCGTTTGCGCAGGTCGATGGTGGCTGTGGCACCGAGGCCGCCGCCGTAGATGCTGCCGTCGATGTTGGTGCGGTTGTCGCGCTCGTCGTCGTCGGCATCGGGGTCGTCGTAGGCGGAGCTCAGCACGAGCACCTCGGTGTTGCCGATGACCTTGGCAGCCTTGCCGCCGCCGTAGACGTCGTTGAGGATATGCACATGGCGCCCGATGGCTTTCTTACGTGCATTTGCCGTGGAGGCGCCGATGACGACCTTGGGGTTGGAGGTGACGGTGGCCGTGTTACCGAGGCCGCCGCCGAAGACGGCGCTGGTGATGGTGTCGTGGATGATGTTGACGCAGGGCGACGCTTTGGGCTTGCCGTTGCCGAACTCATCTTCGGCAGGTAGGATATCCACGGGGGTGTAGGCTGCATCCTTGCCGCCGCCGAAGACGGTGTCGAGGCGGAGGGCATCGGCGCAGGCGTCTTCGTGGTTGTGGTCGACGTTGACAGTGATGGTGCCCATGACAGCGCCGCCCTTGTTGTTGCCACCGAAGGCCGACTTGATGGAGCCGCCGTAGATGTTGAGGGTGATGTCGCCATAGACGGTGCCGCCGGCGTTGTTGCCGCCGAAGACGGTGTCGAACTCGCCGCCGAGGATGGTGAGGTTGATGTTGTGCTTGTTGCCAGCTTCCCACTCGGCCAGCGAGCCGATGTCGGCGTTGTTGGCGCCGCCGTAGAAGTTGCCAAACTTGGCACCGCAGCTGATGGTGATGTTGCCGCCACCGCCGTGGGCGTTGTTGCCGCCGCCGTAGAAGTTCTCGATATCCAGGGGGCACTCGCTGCCGCCGGCGGTGTCGATGGCCACATTGGCGTCTCGGCGGGTGAAGCCATGGCTGTTGGAACCGGCGAAGAGGTCGTGTATCTTGCCGCCGTAGATGGTGGTGGAGGCGTTGCCGTCGCCAGCGATGGCCTCACCGGGGGTAGTGTTGGGAGTGGTGGGGTGGGTGAGGTAGCCGATATTGGCCGCCGTGACGGTGCCGTTACCACCGCCGAAGACGGTGTCGAAGCGGCCACCGTCGATGTAGACGGCGCAGGCGGGCACGGCAGCGGCGTTACCGCCACCGTAGACGTTCTTGACGGTGTTGTCGCAGGTGTGGATGTAGACCGTGGCTTTCTTGTTGGGGGTGCTGTAGTCGGCCAGGTTGCCGCCGCCGAAGACGTTGGCGATGGCGTACTCTGAGCCGGTCTCGGCCTCCTGCTCGGCAGTGCGGGCGGTCTTCCAGATGTCGACGCGGGCGTTGCCGTAGGGCGTGCCGCTGAAGTTGTTGGCACCGAAGACGTCGCCGAGGATGGTGGCGTTGCCGGTGGTGGCGTCGGTACCTATGTAGACGTTGGTGTTGCCGCGCGTGGTGGAGTTCTCGTAGCCCACGGAGGCGAAGGAGCCGCCGCCGTAGATGTTGCCGTGGATGGTGCCGCCGGTGATGTCGACGCGGGCGTCGCCATAGGTGCGGCCGGCGAGGTCGTCGGGTAAAGCCGACAGGCCTTCAGCACGATGATTAGTGGAGTCGTTATAACCAGAGAGGTCGTCGGTGGGGTCGTCGCAGCCGTAGCCGGCAGCGTAGATGTCGCCGGAGTAGTAGCTGTCCACATGGGGGTTCACGTGGATGGTGTCGATGCCGCCGATGCCGAAGGTACCGCCGGTGATGCTGAGGCGGGTGTCGCCGGTGACGATACCCTGCTCGGCTCCGCCGTAGACGTTGCCCATGAAAGTGCCGCCGCTGATGTTGACCACGGCGCTGGCGGAGCGACCCATGGAGACCCAACGGGGTGCCGACGGGTCGACATCACCCTGGCTGCCGCCGAAGACGTTGCCGGTACAGGTATGTACGAGGGTGGTGTCGTCAGCTGTGGACTCGTAGATGGTCCAGTCGCCCGGGTTGGCATAGGGGGCTACGGTGTATTCCAGCGATGTGCCCACGAGAACGTTGCCGGAGATGTCGATGACGGCGCGTCCGGTGTTCTCGTATATCACACCGTAGTTTGTGCCTTCGTCGGAGGTGGTATAGAAGATTATGTCGACACCGTTCTTGATGGTGTCGTCCCAGTAGCCGAGGGAGGCCATCTCGCCGCCGCCGAAGATGGAGCCGTAGATGCGCGGGCTGCCGGTGGTGCTGTCCTTGACGGTGATCTTGGCGTTGGTGACGCGACCGGCCCAGATGTCCTCGTAGTTCTTGATGTCGCCCTTGCCGGAGCCGAAGATGTCGCCGCAGCTCTCGTCGGAGGTCAGCAGGTTGGTGGCGTTGGGGGTACCGATGATGGCGTTGCCGCGCACGAGGATGGTGACGTTGCCGTGGGTGGAGTCGATGAAGTGGCCTACGGAGTCGACACCGGAGAGTGCCAGACGGCCGCCGCCGAAGATGGTGCCCTTGATGGAGCCGCCATCCATGAGGATGTAGATATTGCCCTGGACACGGCCGTTGGTGTGGTTGGTGTTGAGGTAGTTACGGCCGCCGCCGAAGATGTTGCCATCGTAGGAGGTCATGCCGTCGGTGCCGAGGTCGGCACCCGTGGTGATGTAGGTGTTGACGTCGCCGAGCACGTGGGCATCGGGACCGCCGCCGAAGGTGGAGCCCCAGATCTTACCGCCCTTGACGGTGACATGTGTTTCGTTGACGTTGGAGCATAGCCTGTATATCTCGGAGGGATCCCAACCCTCTCCCTTGCCACCGCCGTAGACGTAGGCGTTGTGGCCGTTGTAGTCGAGGGGGCCTATCTCGCCGTCGGTGATCTCGACGTAGCAGATACCGCCGCTACGGCTGTCGGGGTCGTCGTACTTGTAGTTGCCGGTCACGGAGTCACGCTTCACATAGCCCGTGGAGGCCAGGTCGCCGCCACCATAGACGCAGTCCAAGATGTGGCCGCCATTGATGTAGACGTGGGTGTTGCCATAGACGCGGCCAGCCTGCTCGGTGGGTATCATCTTGATCTTCTTGCCCGACTTTGTGACAAAGCTGGAGTCGTTGATGTGGGAGAACATCTTGGGGTTACCGTAGCCGCCGCCGAAGACTGAGCCGTAGTAGTATTTGTTGTCGTGGTATTTGGGTGTTGTGCCGTCCTCTTCTTTGGAGTCGTCCTCGATAATGCAGCCGATACGGCCTCCGTTGATGGTGACGGTGCAGCCCTCCTTGACGACACCGCGCGAGCCGCCGCCGAAGACGTTGCCCATGAAGCGGCCGCCATTGATGGTGACCTGGGTATTGCGCACACGTCCCATGTGGACCCAGTTCTCGCGATGGGTGGCAAACTCTTCCACATAGCCCTGGCCACCGCCGTAGACGTTGCCGGAGCAGGTGTGGTTCAGTCGGCCGAGGGAGTCGACGATGGTCCAAGCCCTTTTGTTGACAATGTAGTTCTCGGTGCTGAACTCATAGGGGGTGCCGTCGTTGGGGTTGTCGTTGATGAGGAGCTGGGTGTAGCCGGTGTTGGTGTAGTAGACGTCGTGGTTGGGGTTGAGGGCACTGGAGCCGTAGGTGCCAACATATCTATTGGTGTCCCACCAGCCCACAGAGGCCATCTCGGCACCGGCGTAGATGTCGGCCATGATGCGAGGATAGCCATGCACCTTGACATAGGTGTTCATGACGCGTCCGGCCATGATGTCGGTGGTGTCCTTGGTGTCGCCCTTACCGCCGCCGAAGATGTCGCCGATGGTGTAGTCGTTGTCCACCAGGATGGAGCCGTTTGGGGCGCCGATGGCGGTGAGGTAGACGATGACATTGCCGCTGCCGTCGGTGCCGGTGGTACCCTTGAAGAACTCTTCGTAGGTCTTACCGTTGACATAGGTGTTGTTTTCGAAAGCGGACTGAGACATGACAAGGCTGTCGCCGCTGACGTCAATGAAGGTGGAGCCATGGTGTGTGGAGTCGTAGCCGCCGACAACCATGAGGGAGTCGATAAGGCCGTTGACGTCGACACCGGTACGGGCCAAAGCGCCGCCGCCGATGACGGAGCGCTTGATGCGGCCACCGGTCACTTTGATGTAGGTGTTGCCCTGGACACGGCCGCAAGTGTGGTTGATGTTCTTGGCGTTGCGGCCGCCGCCGATGACGCAGCCGTCGTACTCTTCCTCATAACCATCGTAGCCACGGGGGGTGTTGACTATCTGGCCGGAGCCAATGTTGGCGCCAGCCTCGATGAGTGTTCTGGCGTGGCCGAGGACATGGCAGTCGGCGCCGCCGCCGAAGGTGGAGCCATAGATGAAGCCACCGTTGACGGTGAGACCGGTGCGGTTGACGTTACTATATATGTTGAAGTGGCCGTCGGGGTCGTTGCCGACACCCTTACCGGCGCCGTAGACGTCGCCACACAGCTCTGTGCCGTCGAGACCGGCGCTGCCGATGACGGCGGTGCCGCCGATGGTGACGTTGCAGAGGCCGTTGTGCCACTTGGTGGAGTCGTGGAGATATTCAACAACGAGGCTGTCGCCGGTGGGGTGGTAGTATCTATCCACGTAGCCCACGGAGGCCATGTTGCCGCCACCGTAGACGTTCTCGTAGATGTTGCCGCCAGTGATAGTGACGTTGGTGTTGCCGTAGACACGGCCGGCTATCATGGTGCCGGAGGTGTAGGCCTTGAGGTCGCCGGAGCCGTCGTAGAGGCAGGAGTCGTTCTCGTGTTTCCAGAACTTCTCGGTGCCATAGCCGCCGCCGAAGACGGAGCCGTAGCGGTAATACCCATTGGGAGCCACCGAGGTAGTGGTTTGTATGGTGGTGCCGATGGTGGGTGTGCCGCTGACATTGACGTGGGTGTTCTCTGTCACCACGCCCTGCTCGGCGCCGCCGTAGACGTTGCCCATGATGCGAACATTGCCGCTGATGTTGACGTAGGTCTGGCGCGAGCGACCCATGGATACCCATGAGGGGGATTTGACGTCGATATCACCCTGACTGGCGCCGATGATGTTGCCGGTGCAAGCATGGTTGACCTTGCCGTCGACAATGAGGGTCCAGTCGGTGGTGTCGTCGATGTGCGCGTCGAGGTAGGCTTTGGAATACTCCAACGCTGAGCCGACGGTACCGCCGCTGACACTGACATCCGAGGTGCCGGTATTGCCGGCGAAGGGATGACCGTCATTATCGGACCAGTAGCCCACACCTGCCATCTCGCCGCCGCCGAAGATGGCGCCGTGGATGACGGGGCTACCGCTAATGTTGACATGGGCGTTAGCTACACGGCCGGCGGGCACACTCTCGTAATAGTCGATGTCGCCGCGGCCGGAGCCAAAGACGTCGCCAACGCTGAAGTCGCTGGCCAGCAGGGTGTCGGCGTTGTCGCTGCCGATGACGGGGTTGCCGCTGATGGTGACGGTGGTCTGGCCGTGATGGATGGAGTCGTAATTACCAGCGGTTACAAAGGTGGAGTAGTAGCCGTCCACGTCGACACCGGTGAGTGCCAGTCGGCCGCCGCCATAGATGGTGCCATAGAAGTAGCCACCGCTGATAGTAACCTTGTTGTTGCCCTCGACGCGTCCACAGTGGGTGTGTAACACATAGTGGTCGTATTCGTCGTCTTCGTCAATGCCGTTGCCGTTAGCGTCAACATATACTTCGTGGCCGCTACCTTCGCCGCCGCCGAAGACATGGCCGTCCCATGAGGAGACGCCCTTGGTGCCGACGACGGGGTTGCCGCTGACGGTAACATTGGTGTTGCCCTTGACGTGGCCGTTGGCGCTGCCGCCGAAGATGGAGCCGTAGATGCGGCCGCCGCTGACGGTGACCGTGGTGCTGTCGACGTTGTTGAAGGTCTTGTACTGCATGTTGTCAGACTCGTCGACAATACCCTTACCGCCGCCGTAGACGTGACCGAGGAAGGTGGGGAAGGGGTCGTGATCCTCGTCGTTGTAGAAAGCGACCGAGTCGTTGTAGTAGGTGGTGTCGCCGATGATGCCACCGCTGATGTTGACGGCGGCGTCATGGATGATGGTGCCTATCTCGCCGCCGCCGAAGACGGAGCCGTAGATGCGGGGTTTGATGGCGTCGCTGGTGTTGCTGACATCGACGCGCGACCAAATGACGGTGGAGAAGGAGGCGTTGTCGACATCGTCCTGACCACGGGATCCGCCGAAGACATTGCCGCCGTAGCCTTGCGGGGCGTCGGTGAGGGAACCGATGGTGCCGCCGGTGATGTTGACATAGGCGAGGGTGGTGTCGATGGGGGCGTAGGTGGTGCGACGGATGAGCGGGGGACCGACGGTGGCCAACGAGCCGCCGCCGTAGACGCTGCGGTGGATGGTGCCGCCCTCGATGTTGACAGTGGTGAAGTGGGTAACAGAACCAGCGGAGCTACTATATTGGTCGTTGCCCGACGCATCCTCGTAGGTGCCGATACCGGAGCCTGAACCGTAGACATTGCCGCGGAGCAGCCACTCGACACTGTTGAGGTCTGCGGTGCCGGCGAGGGCGATGTTCTCGCTGGTGTAGGCGTTGCCTATCTCGCCGCTCTTCACGGTGACATTGGAGCCCCAACGGGTGTGACCGTCCATGCCGCCGCCGTAGACGGAGCCATAGATGCGGGGAGTGTGGGTGCCGTCACCGATTACAACTACGCTGCGGTTGATATAGCCGCTGAAGAAGGTGGGGAAATAGAGGATACGTGGATGGAGGTTCGGGTTGACATTGGGCGCCGCTGTACCACGGGCTCCGCCGAAGATGTTGCCAAGGGGAAGGTCGTCCTTCGTGCCGCTGGGCATACCCACGGTACCGTCGGTGACGATGACGGTGGTGGTGCCGGAGCTGCGGAAGGCCGACCACCAGTAGTTACTGTCTGACGAGACCTTCTCGCCGTAGCCAATAGGACTGTAGTCGCCCAGACCGCCGGCGTAGTTACCCTTACCAACGGAGCCCTGGTTGCCGCCGCCGAAGAGATTGCGCACCACATGGCCGCCGTTCATCACGACGCGAGTATTGCCGTAGACTTTACCGGCGGTGAGGCTGTAGACGCTGGCGGTGGAGTCATCGCCCGCTTTGTGTCCGTCGATGTTGTCTTTCTGGTATTTCAGTTTATGGGTGGTGTACTCGCCTTTACCCTTGCCACCGCCGTAGAGGGCGTGGCCGACGAGGCCGTTGGTGAGGGTGATGAAGGTGGAGTCGTTGATGTGGCCGTTCTCGGCGCCACCATAGACGGAGCCGGTGATGCACTCGTGCACATCAAAGGTGTCGAGGGCCTGTGCGGGGGTGGCTGTCGCGGGGTAGTTGATGGTGATGACGGCGGTGCGTACGTTACCGTAGCGGGCCATCGTGTAGCGGTCGCCAGCTTCACCGCGGGCGCCACCGAAGACGTCGCCGTCGTAGGAGCCCATGGTGCCGATGCGGCCACCGGTGATGTTGATATGGGCATAGCCGGTGGGTTCGACAAAGGTGAACACATTGGGCCAGCTGAGCGCGAAGCCATTTTCCTCGTCTTTGTTCTGGGTGAGGGCACTGATGGTACCGACGTTAGCCATGGCGCCGCCACCGTAGACGTTGTGGAAGATATGACCGCCTGAAATCTTGATATAGGTGTTGCCCTGCACCACGCCGGCATACATATTATAGTCGTAGACCTTGAAGATGCTGTCGTTGGCTTGTGTGCCAGCATGGGGTGCATGGTAACCGCCGTCTTTCTGCAGGTGATTGAGATTACCATGTATCACCAGCTGTGCGATAGAGTCTTTGACGAAGAATTTGTCGGTACCGCAACCGGCGCCATAGACGTTGCCGCGGAACTCATAGGTGGGGTCGTTCTTGTCTATTTCCTTTGTATTATCTTCGGCACGGTCGCTCTGGTAGCCCACCTGACCGCTGTAGATGTGGACGTAGGCGTTCTGCTTGACATGGCCGTTCTCACCGCCGCCATAGACGGAACCCTTGATCTGGGGCGACGTCATATTGTGGGCGGCAGTGGTGTCGCCAATGGTGACATTGGTGGCGTAGGCCCAGGCCATGGTGTCTTGACGTGCCAGGATGGTGTCGATGTCGCCTCGCGAGGAGCCGTAGACCATGCCGTTCTCGTGGCCGTCGTTACCGATGATGCCGCCGGAGATATATACCGTGGCAAGACCGGTGCCAGGGGCGCAGGAGATTATCTGCTGGCTCTTGGTCGATTTGTCGACGGCGCCATAGGTGAAGGTGCCGACAGAGGCCAGGGAGCCGCCGCCGTAGACGTTGTGCCACACGCGGCCGCCAGCAATTTTGACGGTGGAGTTTCTCTTGACGAGACCTGCCGATATTTTGGTGGCGTCGCCGAGACCAGCACCGTAAACGTTGCCGTTGGTGGTAGCGGAGCCCTCGACACCGACGGTACCGGCGGTGACATTCACCTCGGTGTTGCCATCGGTGACGGCGATACTGCCGCCGCCGTAGATGCTGCCCTTGACATGGAAGTTGGCGCCGGTCATGTTGACCTGGGGATTGGCAGTTACCTTGCCGGCGTCGTCATCGTCGATGACGCCAAGACCGCCGCCGTAGACCTCATGGTTGACATGGCCGTTTATGAGGTTCACGATGGGGCATGTGATGGTGGGTGTGGTGGCGGTGACAAGTGCCAGTCGGCCACCGCCGAAGATATAGTCGATGTCCAGGCCGCAAGCAACGGCTTGGTTGGAGTCGACGTTGATGGTGATGGTATCGGTGACGACACCATTGAAGTTACAGCCACCGAAGGCGGTATTTATATCGCCACCATAGAGGTTGAGGGTTACCTTGCCGTTGATATCGGCAGCCACGGGTGCCACATATCCGGGATTGCCGTATGTGCCTTCTCCCAGCGTACCCTTCGAGCCGCCGAAGACGTATTCGTAAGTGCCGCCGTAGAGGTTGAGGGTGACGTTACCGGTGATGGAGGCCATATTGGAGCCGCCGTAGATTTCGTTGATATTGACGCTCTCACTACAGGCGATGGTGGTCGTGAGGTTGCCCGTGATGGGCACCTTGTTACTGCCGCCGAAGAAGCCGCCGATATTCATGTTGCAGGAGTTGCTGTGGTCGACCGTGGTGCGAAGGGGGCCGTAAATGGTACCGCTCTCGTTACCGCCGCCGAAGACAGTGTCGATGAGACCACCGTTGATGACGAGGTTGGTGCCGCCGGCACCGATGTCGGCGGTACTGACTTCACCGTTACCGCCACCGAAGACACGGTGGAAGCGTCCACCGTCAATAATGGCAGCTACGCCATAGGCGGCAGCGGCATCGCCACCACTGAAGAGGTCTTCTATAGTGTTCTCGCAGCCATAGACGTGTACGGTGGCGTGCTTGGTGGAGGTGGTACCTTCGTCAGCGTCAAGTAGGGGTGAGTAGTCGGCATTGTGGCCGCCGCCGAAGACATTGGCGATGGCATACTCCTTGTCGGCACTGCTGTAGGAGGCCTCCTGCTTGGTTGTGCGGTGTGTACTATAGATATTTACATTAGTATTACCCAGAGGTGTACCGGAGGTATTGTTGGCACCATAGACATTGCCACCTATGATGGCGTCGCCGGAGTAGGTGGGCGGGAGAGCGCCGTCGGTGGCACCAATGTTGACAGTGGTGTTGCCCTTGGAGGCATTGGACTCGTTGCCTACCGAGGCCATCTCGCCGCCACCATAGACGTTGGCGTAGACGGTACCGTCGGTGAGGTTGATTGTGGTATTGCCATAGGTGCGGCCGGAGAAGCGCTGCACGCTGTCGCGGAGAGTCACTCTCGAGATGGCATCAATGGCTGGGCTACCGTAGCCGCCACCATATACATTGCCTTCGTAGAGTGTACCGTTGACGATACGGCCGACGACGGTGTTGCCAGAGATGTTGACGGTGGTGTTCTCGGTAACGGAGCCCATCTCAGAGCCACCGTAGACGTTACCCTTGACCACAACGTCGCTGGAGATGTTCACCTCGGTCTGCTTGGCGCAGCCGAGTCGCTGCCACAGGTCGAGGAGGTAGCTGCCGTCGAGTTTCTTCAGGCGACCCATACTGCCGCCGAAGACGTTGCCGCTGTGCTCAGCACCCATGACATCGCCGGCAATGTCCTTGCCGATGACCGTACTGCCACTGATGTTGACGGTGATGTGGCCGCGTGAGAAGTTGTCCACATGGATGCCGGCGTCGTCCTCGTTGTCGGGACGCATGACGCCGTATCTGGGATCAGTGTCGGGGTAGAGGCCGTAGCCCACCGAGGCCAGACGGCCGCCACCGTAGATGGAGCCGAGCATGGTGCCGCCAGTGATGTTGACGGTGATGTCGCCACCCACGTTGCCGGCGGTCAAGGCGTTGCCACTGAAACCGCGGCCGCCGCCGAAGACGTTGCCGTCGACGTAGGAGGTGCCCCAGGTGCCTATATTAGCGTTGGGCTTGATTTCCATCAGAACGTCACGCATGACGTGACCATCCTCGCCGCCGCCGAAGACAGAGCCGTAAATACGGCCGCCGTCGACGGTGACACGCACTTCCTTGACATTGGTGCGGGTGTTGAAGCGCACGCGCTCGTCGCCCTTGCCGGCACCGAAGAGGTAGCAGGTGACGGGGTGAGCTTCGATTTGCGCAAGGGTGCGTGGCACACCGAGGGTGCCGCCGTGGAATATGACGGTGCAGGTGTCGAGAACGTCGCCCAACTCGCATCCGCCATAGAGGTTGGTGAGGATATGACCGCCGGTAACCTCGACACGGGTGTTGCCCATGATGCGGCCGGCCGTCTGTATATAGATGGAGGAGTCGGCATTGTCGGCAACATTCCTGGATTGGTAGGGCATCATACCCGAACCACCGCCGAATACATTGCCGTAGAAGGTATGGCCGTCGTGGGCAGAGGTATGCTCATAAGGGTCATAGGGGTTGTATTTGTGTGTGCTCGGGTCGCCAAAGGGCCAGTGGTTACACTCATAGAGGAACTTGGTGTTGTCAGAAGTGACATCGTAATCCCACTCTGCAGCTGTGTAGACACGGTCTAGGTCGGTGTCGGTAGAGGCATTCCATCCGCAGCCTATCTGGCCACCACGTATCTTGACATAGGTGCTGTCGAACACACGGCCACTTTCGCCACCGCCATATACGGAGCCCTTGATGAAGGCTGTGCCGCTGATGGTGACGTCAGAGGTGTTGACATAGGCGATGTGGCTGAGCTTGGGATTGCCGGTGACGGCGGTGGTGTCGCCCACGGCACCCTTCGAGCCGCCGAAGACATGTCCCTTGTAGTCGGGCATTTGGAGGATGGCAGGGCCTACCTTGCCGGCGCTGATTTCTATCGTGGTGTGGCCGGTGTTGGCAGCGCAAGCGGTAGGCTTTCCGCTGGCATCGCGGGTGTATTTACCCACAGAGCCCATCTCGCCGCCGCCGTAGATGTTGCCCTTGACCCAGAACTTG
>ONUE01000069.1 GCA_900320975.1 uncultured Bacteroidales bacterium
TGGCTATGGAGCGGGTGTTCACCTCTTCCCATTCCGAACAGAGAAGTTAAGCCCCGCATCGCCGATGATACTGCACTTGTTTGTGGAAAAGTAGGTCGCTGCCAATCTTTTTAAAGGGAATCACATAGGTGGTTCCCTTTTTTATTTATGATATGATTGAAAGGGATATTTGTGCTTCATGAATATGGAGGGCACAGCAATGAGTCCTGTGTCGCATGATATATTGATGTATGTGATGTCTAAAGGAAATGAGACTTTGTGAGGAGCTATGAATAAAAAAACGCGGCCTGTTGATGGGTCGCGTTTTGTTTTCTTAAAAGAAATTGTTATTTCTTCAGTGCTTTAATACCTTCTTCAAGGCCTTTCTTGGCACCTTCTTTTGCGGCTTCTTTGCCTTTCTCGACGGCAACCTCTTTCACCTTCTGAGCGGCGCAATTCTTAACGCCAGCTTTGACGGCGGCTTTGAATTCGGCATCCTGTGCGAACTCAGCAAAGCTCTCGTCGATAATCTTGTCGAGGCATGCCGTCATGTCTTTCTCGGTGCAGCTACCGCAGATTTTCTCAATAGCGGCGTCAATAGCCTGTTGACGAGCATCATTGTTGGCTTCGAGGCAAGCTGGCTCAGCAACTTCGGTTTGCTCAATGACAGTGCTGTCAACAGCGATGCTGTCAGTCGTTTCGGTATTGCCACCACAAGCAGCAATAACTGCGCAAATCATTAAACTGGAAATCGGTAAAAGTACTTTTTTCATTGGTTTTTAGTTTTTTAAGGGTTTGTTTTAAATGGATTTAATAATGCAAAAATACATATTACTTTTGATAGGTAATATGTATTTATAATTGTTTAACAAAAAGATAGAAAACAGGCTAAGGCTGTTATTCCTTGCGTATGGGCTCTGAAGTGAGGCCTACACCGAGTTTCTTGAATATCTTGCGGTCGACTTCGCTTGTCATCACGGTGGTGTGAGCCTGGCAGCCGTCGAGGAGCGGCAGACAGTCGAGGGCGCGGCGGCAATTGTCGTCGAGGAGGCTCAAGATCGACAAAGTGACTAGTACCTCGTCGGTGTGCAGGCGCGGATTGCTGCCGTGAAGCATATTGACTTTGGTGTGCTGGATGGGCTCTATCATCTTCTGCGAGATGAGCTTGACGCTGTGGTCGATGCCAGCCAGATGTTTCAAGGCGTTGAGCAGCAGGGCGGCACAGGCACCGAGGAGGTCGGTGGTCTTGGCAGTTATGACGGTGCCGTCGGCCAGTTCGATGGCGGCGGCTGGCACGCCTTCTTGGTCGCGGCGCTCCTTTGCGGCGACTGTGGTGCGGCGGTCGTCGGTGGATATCTTGGCCTGCTTCATCAGCAGTGCAATCTTGTTTATCTCATTGGTGCTTGACTTACCGCCGGCATAGTCGCACAGTGCGGTGTAGTAACGGCGGATAATCTCGTCTTTCGATGCTTTGCAGCAGACCTCGTCGTCCGAGATGCAGAAGCCGGCCATATTGACGCCCATATCTGTGGGCGACTTGTAGGGATTCTCACCGTAGATGCCCTCGAACAGTGCGTTGAGCACAGGGAATATCTCAATATCGCGGTTATAGTTGACAGCGGTCTCGCCGTAGGCCTCGAGGTGGAACGGGTCAATCATATTCACGTCGTTGAGGTCGGCTGTAGCGGCCTCGTAGGCGATATTGACGGGGTGCTTCAGCGGTATGCTCCAGATGGGGAAAGTCTCAAACTTGGCGTAGCCTGCCTTGATGCCGCGACGGTTCTCCTGATAGAGCTGGCTGAGGCACACGGCCATCTTGCCGCTGCCGGGGCCGGGGGCGGTGATTACCACAAGCGGGCGGGTCGTCTCCACGTAGTCGTTCTTGCCGAAGCCTTCGTCCGAGTCGATAAGTTCCACATTGGTGGGATAGCCCTCTATAATATAATGGTAGTATACGTTGATGCCAAGGCGCTCCAGGCGCTCACGGTAGGCCATCGCGCTGGCCTGGCCGTTGTAGTGGGTGATGACGACGGAATTGACCAGGAAGCCTCGCTGTATGAAGGCGTCGCGAAGGCGCAGCACGTCGACATCGTAGGTGATGCCGAGGTCGCCGCGTACCTTGTTCTTTTCGATATCCACAGCGCTGATGACGATGACTATCTCAGCGTCATCTTTCAGCTGCGTCAGCATCTTAAGCTTACTGTCAGGCTCAAAACCCGGCAGCACACGGCTGGCGTGGTAGTCGTCAAAGAGTTTGCCTCCAAATTCAAGATAAAGCTTATTGCCGAACTTGCCTATGCGTTCCTTGATGTGTTCGGACTGTATCCGCAGATACTTCTCGTTGTCAAAACCGTACTTCATTTACGATAATAATTATGATTTAATATGTTTAATCCACCGATACAATCTCGGTGGCGATATACTGACTGTTGCCTCGCCAGGGCAGGGTGCCGAAATAGCGCTTCCACCGCAACTCTACATGCTTGCCGGAGCAGCGCATCAGACTGTCGGCCACAGCCTTGTCGGTCACGGAGAACTTGAACTCGTTGCTATGCAGGCCCGTCGTCCCTTCGGCGGTAGACTTGAAACCGCTCTGTATCATCTTGCCTTCGTAGGTCTTAAAGATAATACCTTCCCGTTGGAAATAGTTGATGTCGCCAGCGTTGACGCCACTGCTGTAGATGAAGAAGAAGCGGAAGAAAATGAAGGCGGCGAGGAGGACGACCACGACGGATATAATGATTGTGATGATTTTGGATTTGCGTGACATTGCCATAGCGTTGTGTATTTAAAAATCAGGTGCAAAGATACAAATATTTATTGATATGGAGGAAAAATGTTTTCGTGAGCGGCACAATAAAAACGGAAGCTCCTCGTTATTAGGATAAATTAAGTTATCTGCCTTATGAAGATATTAGTTCTCAACTGCGGCAGCTCGTCGCTTAAGTATCAGCTCATTGATGTCGATACTCGCACGGTTCTTACCAAGGGCTTGCTGGAGCGTATCGGCCTCGAGAGTGGCATTTTCAGTTACACCAGCAAAGGTGAGAAGCACACCACCGAGTGTCCCATACCTAACCACACCGAAGGTCTGCGCATGGTTATGGATGCCCTTGTCGACCCCCAGACGGGTGTCATCTCCAGCATCAAAGAGGTCGGTGCCGTTGGTCACCGTTTCGCTCATGGTGGCGAGTACTTCACGGAGAGCGTGCAGATTACGCGCGACGTCATCAATAAAGAGGAGTCGCTCATCGACCTGGCGCCGCTGCACATCCCCGGCAACATCATGGGCGCCGAGGCCATCAACAACGTGATGCCCGACGTGCCGCAGGTGGCCGTGTTCGATACCTCGTTCAACCTCAGCATCGAGCCCAAGAACTACCTCTACGGCATCCCTTACGAATACTATGAGAAATACGGCATCCGCCGCTACGGCTTCCACGGCACCAGCCACCGCTTTGTGGCCAAGCGCGGCGCCAAGATGATAGACAAATACTGGAAAGACCTCAAGATCATCACCTGTCACCTCGGCAGCGGCGCCAGTATCTGTGCCATCGACCACGGCCGTAGCGTCAACAACTCCATGGGTATGACCTCTCTCGAGGGCCTCACCATGGGCTCCCGTTGCGGCGACATCGACGTCGGCGCGGTGCTCTACCTGATGGACAAAGCCAATATCAGCCTTAAGGAAATCAACGACATCCTCTATAAGAAGAGCGGCCTCACCGGCTTGACCGGAGGCTCGCCTGACATGCGCGACATCTGGGCTGGCGTGCAGCGCGGCGACAAGCGCAACACCCTCGCCTTCGAGGTCTTCGCGCAGCGCTGCAAGAAGTATATCGGAGCCTTCATGGCGCAGATGAACGGCTGCGACCTGCTCATCTTCACCGGTGGCATCGGCGAGAACGCCTGGTTCATGCGCCACGCCATCCTCGAGGATATGGACTGGCTGGGCGTGGATATAGATATGGAGCTCAACGACCGCACCGCCGGCGTCGACGCCATCATCAGCAAGCCCGGCGCACGCGTCACCACCGCCGTCGTGCAGACCGACGAGGAGCTGGCCATCGCCGTAGACACCTACAAGATCGTCACCGGTCAGCAGTAAGACATGAGAATCCTTGGCCTTATGTCGGGCACGTCGCTCGACGGCATCGACCTTGCGCTCTGCGACCTTGACGCTGACGGCTATCGTGTTGTGGCCGCCGAGACCTTGCCGTATTCGGCAGAGTGGCGCCAGCGCCTGTCAACCCTCGAGCATGCCTCGGCCTACGAGTATGCCCTCGCCAACGTGGAGCTGGGGCACTACATGGGCAAGACGATAAAGACATTCCTGCAGCGAAACAATCTCACCGCCGAGGCGATAGCCTCACATGGGCATACCATATTCCACCAGCCTCATCTGGGCTTGACCACACAGATAGGTGACGGCGACGCCATCGCCGCCGAGACCCGTCTGCCTGTCGTCAGCAACTTCCGCACCCTCGACGTCGCCCTCGGCGGACAGGGAGCGCCGCTGGTGCCCATAGGCGATGAGCTGCTCTTCGGCCAGTATGATGCCTGCCTGAACCTCGGCGGCATTGCCAATATCTCGTACCGCAACGGTAGCCGTATTGCTTTCGATATTTGCCCCTGCAATATGGCCCTCAACGCCCTTGCCGCGCGCCTCGGCCTCGACTATGACCCCGACGGCAGCAACGCCCGTGGCGGCCACCTGTGCGACGCACTGCTGTTCAGGCTGAACGCTCTGCCGTATTACAGCCAGCAGCCACCCAAGTCGCTCGGCAAGGAGTGGTATGTCGGCGAATTCCGCCCTGTCATTGAATCCTCCGATATGCCGGTTTACGACCTGCTGTGCACCGTCACCCACCACATCGCTGGCCAGATAGCGCGAGTCCTGCAAGGGCAGGGGATAGGCACACTGCTCGTCACCGGCGGCGGCGCTTTCAACGGCTACCTCATCGACAGCCTGCGCGACATGGTGCCGCAGACCACAATCACGGTCCCCGACGCGCTGACGGTAAACTACAAAGAGGCCATCATCTTCGCCCTTCTGGGCTATTTGCGCCTCAATGGTAAAGTCAACACGCTGGCCTCCGTCACCGGCGCCCGATGCGACTCCATTGGCGGCACCCTCAGCGGCCTTATATCATCAAACAATAATCTCCAATGAAACAACACTGTATCAAGATCTTCATTGCCTTGATAGGGGCGGCATTGTTGCTGACCGCCTGCAAATCTACCAAGTCTGTCGACAACGGCCAGAAGATAGTATGCAGCTGTAACAAGGCGGTGCGCGTGCCCGACAAGACTTTTCGCACTTTTCTCCTTGATAAGGGTTACGCCGTGAAGGCCGGGTGGCACAAGATGAGACCCACCGCCAAGGGCTGTTCGCTTACGGTGTTGGAGTGCTTCGAGCAGGGGATAAAATCATTGGATGGCATCGAGATGTTCCCACAGCTGGAACAGGTCGTCTGCAGCGACAATCCCATCACCAATCTGGATCTCAACGGGCTGCCGTATCTCAAAAAGCTGTACGGCCTCAACCTCCCGCTTCAGGACATCCATATCGAGCTGTGCCATGATCTGCGCCTGATAGATTTAAGCCACACCAAGCTCGACACTTTTGACCTGACGCCGTTCCCTAATTTAGAGGAATTCTTCTGTATCTTCACAGACTTGCGCCATATTGACCTCACCCCTTGCCCGTCGCTGCGGCTCCTCTACATCCGCGGCACGCAAATCCGCGAGGTGGACCTCACCCCGTGCCCCAACCTCGAAAAGCTGCATGCCCGCGACACTCCCCTCGAGAAAGTCATTGTCTCTCCGGAGCAGCATAAGGGCAGTGTCGGGTTTAATATTGAAAACGGAGTTCAGGTCGTTGTGGCCCCTGCCCCATAAACCACTTTTTTACTCGATGCGGCTGCTTGCGGAATGATGCCAATTTTACCCTTTTGCCATTGCCAGGAGGCTTGATGTGCACGGTGGTGGCGGCATGTCTTGGTAAAATAATGTGCTGGTGTTTAGTGTATTGGTAATTATTTTGCAAAAATATTTGGCCGTATCGGAAAATGTTAGTACTTTTGCACCCGCTTTTGAAGCCGCGAGAGGCTCAAATGATGGCGGGATAGCTCAGCTGGTTAGAGCGCTGGATTCATAACCCGGAGGTCATCAGTTCAAGTCTGATTCCCGCTACAAAGAGGCACCACAGCAATGCGGTGCTTCTTTTTTTTATCCCCTTACCGCAATAATCGCCCACTGCCAGCGTTATTTATAATATGGACGACAAGCATCTTTACAGCAACTTCGAATATGACTCGGCGCTGAGCGTGCAGGAAGGCGTCAAGCAGCCCGAGCAGGTGAACAGCAGCTACGTGGAGCGTATGCGTGCCAAACGCCGTCAGGGCCCCTCCACCGAGGAGCTTATCAGCGGCATCCTGCATGGCGACCGCACCCTGCTGAGCCGCGCCATTACCCTCGTCGAGAGCTCGCTCTTCGCCCACCAGCAGCAGGCCCAGGAGGTGATAGAGCGCTGCCTGCCCTACAGCGGCAAGAGTGTGCGCCTCGGCATCACCGGCGTGCCGGGTGCCGGCAAGAGCACCACCATCGAGGCGCTTGGCAAGATGCTCACCGCCCACGGCCATAAGGTGGCTGTCTTGGCCATAGACCCCAGCAGCGAGCGCAGCAAGGGCTCCATCCTCGGCGACAAGACGCGCATGGAGGAGCTCAGCGTCGACCCCAACGCCTTCATCCGCCCCAGCCCCTCGGCAGGCTCCTTGGGCGGCGTGGCCCGCAAGACGCGTGAGATCATCACCCTCTGCGAGGCCGCAGGCTTCGACGTGGTGATAGTGGAGACCGTCGGCGTAGGCCAGAGCGAAGTGGCAGCCCACTCCATGGTCGACTTCTTCCTGCTGCTGCAGCTGGCCAACACCGGCGACGAGCTCCAGGGCATCAAGCGCGGCATCATGGAGATGGCCGACATGATAAGCATCAACAAATGTGAGCTCGACAAGCAGCGCTCCGAACTCGCCGCCGCGCAGTTCCGCAACGCCCTCCACCTCTTTCCCATGCCCGAGAGCGGCTGGACCGTCAAGGTGACGCTCTGCTCCGCCTACACCCACGAGGGCATCGAGGAGCTGTGGAACTCCGTGATGGAGTATGTCACCTTCACCAAGCAGAACGGCTACTTCTACCACAAGCGTCAGCAGCAGAACCTGCGCATCATGACCGAGGCGCTGGAGAACGGCCTGCGCGAGCGCTTCTACAACACCCCCGGCATCGAGGAGCGCATCGAAGCCCTCAAGCAGGAGATACTCGACAACAAGATTAGCCCCTACGCTGCAGCCGACCAGCTCCTCGCATGATATACGTCCACGTACCTTTCTGTCACCGCAAATGCTCGTATTGTGCCTTCTACTCGCGTGCGGAGAGCGGAGAGTGGAGAGTGGAGAGTTATGTTGACGCGCTGCTCGATGAGATGGAGCGCCGGAAAGAAGAGCAGGCGCATCCCATACAGACTGTTTATTTCGGTGGCGGCACTCCGTCAATATTGCCCATTGGCCAGCTGGCGCGCATCGTGGAAGGCCTGCGCCGCTGCTTCGACCTGTCGCAGGTGCAGGAGGTCACCATCGAGGCCAACCCCGAGGACCTC
>ONUE01000013.1 GCA_900320975.1 uncultured Bacteroidales bacterium
GGCCTCGTTGAGTATCTTGTGGTACATGTCGTAGCCCACCTCGCTGATGAAGCCGCTCTGCTCGGCACCCAGTATGTTGCCGGCGCCGCGTATGTCGAGGTCGCGCATGGCGATGTTGAAGCCCGAGCCTATGGTCGAGAACTCCTCGATGGCCTTCAGGCGCCGCTGTGCGTCGGGCGTCAGGGTGAGGTATGAGGGTATCAGCAGGTAGCAGAAAGCCTTGCGGTTCGAGCGCCCCACGCGGCCGCGCATCTGGTGCAGGTCGCTAAGGCCGAACTGGTGGGCGTTGTTGATAATCATGGTATTGGCGTTCGGTATATCGAGGCCGTTCTCCACGATGGAGGTGGCCACCAGCACGTCGACGTCGCCTTCGAGGAAGCTCATCAAGGTCTCCTCGGCCTCCTTGCCGTCCATGCGGCCGTGGGCCATAGCCACGCGTGCGTCGGGCACCAGGCGCTGCACCAATCCGGCCATCTCCGGCAGGTTCTCCACGCGGTTGCTGATGAAGAAGGTCTGGCCGCCGCGGTTCATCTCGTACATGATGGCGTCGCGTATCAGCTCTTCGCTGAAGTCGCTGAGTTCCGTCTCGATAGGCTGGCGGTTGGGCGGCGGCGTCTGTATGACGCTAAGGTCGCGCGCACCCATCAGCGAGAACTGCAGTGTGCGCGGTATCGGCGTGGCCGTCAGTGTCAGGCAGTCGACGCCCACCTTCATCTGCTTCAGCTTCTCCTTGGCGCTGACGCCGAACTTCTGCTCCTCGTCGATGATGAAGAGCCCGAGGTCTTTGAACTTCAGCTCTTTGTTCAGTATGGCGTGCGTGCCTATGAGTATGTCCACCTTTCCGTCGGCGACGTCTTTGTATATCTGGTTCTTCTCCTTCGTGGTGCGGAATCGGTTGAGGTAGTCCACCCTCACCGGCATGTCCTTAAGTCGCTGGCTGAAGGTGTTGTAGTGCTGGAATGCCAGCACCGTCGAGGGCACAAGCACGGCCACCTGCTTCGAGTCGCAGCAGGCCTTGAAGGCGGCACGGATGGCCACCTCGGTCTTGCCGAAGCCCACGTCGCCGCACACCAGACGGTCCATGGGGGCCGACTCCTCCATGTCGTGCTTCACGGCCACTGTGGCCTTGAGCTGGTCGGGGGTGTCTTCGTATATGAAGCTGGCTTCCAGCTGTTCTTGCAGGTATCCGTCGGCGCTGAAGGCGAAACCGCGGCTGGCCTTTCGCTTGGCATAGAGGGCTATGAGGTCCTTGGCGATGTCCTTCACCTGCCGCTTGGTCTTCTGCTTGAGCACCTGCCAGGTGTTGGAGCCCAGGCGGTTGAGCGTCGGCGACTCGCCCTCGCGCCCCACGTAGCGGCTTATCTTGTGCAGGCCGTGGATGCTGATGTACAGCACGTCGTTGTTCTTGTATACCAGGCGTATAAGCTCCTGGCTCTTGCCGTCGGTGGTCACCTTCTCGAGTCCGCTGAAGCGCCCCACGCCGTAGTCGATGTGCGTCACGTAGTCGCCCGGCTTCAGCTCGAACAACTCCTTGAGTGTCATGGCCTCGTGGGCCGCCGCAAGGTTTTTGACGGTATACTTGTGGTAGCGCTCGAATATCTCGTGGTCGGTATAGCAGAGCACCCGCATGTCGTGGTCGACGAAACCGTGTGATAATTGAAAATTGAAAATTGAGAATTGATAATTATTGCCGTCCGAAACGTCGAGGATTTTGTGGAGGCGTTTCTCTTGGCTGTCGTTGCTGACGGTTATTATCAGCGTGTAGCCCTCCTCGGCGCGCTGGCGTAGGTTCTCCTGCAACATGTCGAACTGCTTGTTGAACACCGGCTGCGGCTCGCTGCTGGCCGTCAGTGTCTCGGCGTTGCTGAAGTAGTGACTATTACCGTACTCCACGATGTTCATCTCCAGCAGACGGTGCAGGAACTCGTTGGCCGTGGCGCTCATCTCGTCGGGCTTCGGCAGGGTGCCGGCGACGGGGTGCGCGGTGTCGGCCATGCGTGCCTCGTAGGCCTTGCGTGTGTCGTCGTGCAGCGCGTCGAGCCGCTGCGCCACCTGCATCAGGCTCTGGCACCACACGGTGTCGCTGCCGCTGAAGTACTCCAGCAGCGTCACGCGGCGTTCCGGCCCTTTCTGCGTCTCGCTCATGTTCTCCATGCGCGGCACGATGTCGATACGGTCCAGATGCTTGACCGACAGCTGGGTGGCGGCGTCGTAGGTACGCAGCGAGTCCACGCTGTCGTCGAAGAACTCAATGCGGTAGGGTAGGTCGGAGGCATAGGAGAAGACATCCACTATGCCGCCGCGCACGGCGTACTGGCCGGGCTCCACCACGAAGTCCTCGCGCTCGAAGCCCATATCCTGCAGCCGCTCCACCACCTCCCACATGTCTTGATGCTCGCCGCGATTCAGCCGCAAAGTGTTTGCTATCAGGGTGCTGCCGGCCACCACCTTCTCGCTCAGCGCCTCGGGGTAGCTCACCACCACCACGGGCTCGCCGCCGGTGATGGACTTGAGCACCTCGCTGCGCATCAGTATGTTGGCGTTGTCAGTCTGCTCCGTGTCGTAGCTGTAGGCCTTGCGGTAGGAGGTGGGGAAGAGCATCACCTGCTGTCCGTCGGTCAACAGGGCCTCGAGGTCGTTCTGCAGATAGAAGGCATCGTCCTTGGAGGGCGCTATAACCAGCTGGTTGACAGTCGACAGCCGTGTGGCTACGGCGGCCGCAATAACGGCGGGGAGCGACCCCGTCATGCCGTCGACATGCAGGCGCGCGCCGCGTCCGCGGAGCTTCTCGGCGAGGCTGGCGACCAGCGCACTGTCGGCATAAAGTTCGTTAAGTATCATAATAACGCACGCATAATCAGGCGACAACGCTTGTTGACGCCTGTTGGTTTCCGCTGCAAAGATACGCAAAAAAGTGGGACGCGGGAAGTGAAAAGTGGAGGGTCTGCTTTCTACCCCCCGATACACCCTCCCCGCTCCGTCCCCCCTCCGTCCCCGCTCCGACTGTTCACCGGTTGTTTAACGGTTTTTAGTCGGAGGGGGGACGGAGCGGGGACGGAGGGGCGTCGGAGAGGGTGCACTTTTTGTGAGTGACACAATATATTTATGAAGGCGACGTTAAATAACGGACAAAACTATTGAACTATGAACATCACCATTCTTTGGGCTGACGACGAGATTGAGTTGCTGAAGCCACATATTCTGTTTCTTAAGGAGAAGGGCTACGACGTGGTGCCCGTCTGTTCGGGGCGCGACGCGCTGGACGAGATAGAGGCGGCGATGCCGGACCTGGTGTTCCTCGACGAGCAGATGCCCGGCCTCAGCGGCATCGACACGCTGAAGGTCATCAAGGAGCGCTGGCCGCAGCTGCCGGTGGTGATGATCACCAAGAGCGAGGAGGAGCATATCATGGAGGACGCCCTGGGCGGCAAGATATCGGACTACCTCATCAAGCCGGTGAACCCCAGCCAGATACTCCTCACCGTGAAGAAACACACCGAGGGGCGCCGCCTGCAGAGCGAGCACTCCACGATGAACTACCAGCAGCAGTTCCGTGAGATAGGCATGCAGCTGGGCGGCAGGATGAGCCACGAGGAGTGGATGGAGATGTACAAGAAGCTCGTGTACTGGGAGTTGGAGCTCGCGGGCACCGACGACCCGTCGATACACGACATCTTCCTCTCGCAGAAGGAGGACGCCAACCGCCAGTACTGCCGCTTCTACGAGGAGCACTACCGCGACTGGCTCAGCGGGGCGGGGGAGAAGCCCGTGATGAGCACCACCGTGCTGCAGCAGAGGCTGTTCCCGATGCTGGGGAAAGACAAGGCGGCAAAGAGCACCTTCCTGATAGTCATCGACAACTTCCGCTACGACCAGTGGAAGTTTGTGCAGCCGCTGGTGGAGCAGTACTACAAGGTGGAGCACGACGACATGTACTACACCATACTGCCCACGACGACGCAATTCGCGCGTAACGCCATGTTCGCAGGCTTGATGCCCAGCGAGATAGAGAGGAAATACCCCCAGTATTGGGTGAACGAGGACGAGGAGGGCTACAAAAACCAGTATGAGAACGAGCTGCTTGACGAGAACCTGCGCCGCCACGGGCTCGGCATCAAGCACACCTACAACAAGGTGCTCAACGCACAGTACGGCAAGAAGTTGGTGGACCGCCTGCCGGAGCTTATGCAGGCGCCGCTGAACGTCATAGTGTACAACTTCATCGACATGCTGAGCCATGCGCGCACTGACAGCGACATAGTGCGCGAGCTGGCCGAGGACGAGAAGGCCTACCGCTCGCTGACGCTCTCGTGGCTGGAGCATTCGCCGCTGATGGAGATGCTGCAGGCCCTCGCCGAGAAGGATGTGAACGTCATCATCACCACCGACCACGGTTCGGTGCGCATAGACCATCCCGTGCGCGTGAAGGGTGACCGCGGCGTGAGCGTCAACCTGCGCTACAAGCAGGGTCGCCTGCTCGACTACAACCCGAAGGATGTTTTCGAGGTGAAGGACCCCGCGACGATATTCCTGCCGCGCCGTCACGTCACCTCGCCGTATATCTTCTGCCACGAGAACGACTTCTTCGCCTACCCGAACAACTACAACGAATATGTGAAGTACTACACGTCGACCTTCCAGCACGGCGGCATCTCGATGGAGGAGACCCTCGTGCCGTTCATCATCATGAGACCGAAAAATAACTGAATAATAAACAATGCGGAAGTTAAAGAAGTTAAGAAGTTGAAGAAGTTAAGACAATAGTTTGATGGAACTCATTTGTCTTTAACTTCCAGCGCGAAGCGCGATAACTTCTTAACTTCTTGAACTCCCTGATAAAAAAAGAAACCATGAGCCTTATTAAGAGTATTTCCGGTATTCGCGGCACCATAGGTGGCCCTGCCGGCGATGGCCTTACCCCCATCGATGTCGTCAAGTTTACGTCAGCATTCGCAACCTTCCTGCAGAAGCAGAACGCCGGCCGTCGCCTGCGTCTGGCCGTGGGCCGTGACGCCCGTCTGAGCGGCGCCATGGTGGACCGCCTCGTGGTGGGCACCCTGCAAGGTATGGGTATCGACGTGCTGGAGACCGGCCTGAGCACCACGCCGACTACCGAGATGACCGTCATCGACGCCAAGTGCGACGGCGGCATCATCATCACCGCCAGCCATAACCCCAAGCATTGGAACGCCCTCAAGCTGCTGAATGCCAAGGGTGAGTTCATCAACGATGCCGAGGGCAAAGAGGTGCTGCGTCTGGCCGAGAGCGGCGAGGTGAACTACGCCGAGGTGGACAACCTGGGCAAGGTTACCGTGGAAGAGGATTGGATCGACCGCCATATAGAGCGCGTGCTGGGTCTGAATCTGGTTGACGTAGAGGCTATCAAGAAGGCTGGCTTCAAGGTTGCCGTCGACGCCGTGAACTCGACCGGCGGTCTGGCTATACCGCGCCTGCTGCGCCGTCTGGGCGTGAAGGAGGTCGTGGAGCTCAACTGCGAGCCCACGGGCCATTTTGCCCACAACCCCGAGCCCATACCGCAGAACCTCACGCAGATAAGCGACTGCGTGCGCGACAACCACTGTGACCTCGGCATCGTGGTAGACCCCGATGTGGACCGTCTGGCGCTGGTGTGCGAGACCGGCGAGATGTTCGGCGAGGAGTACACGCTGGTGAGCGTGGCCGACTATGTGCTGCAGCATACGCCCGGCAACACCGTGAGCAACCTCAGCAGCAGCCGCGCCCTGCGCGATGTGACGCGCCGCTATGCCGGCTGCGAGTACAACGCCGCCGCCGTGGGCGAGGTGAACGTCACCACGCTCATGCGCAACACCAACGCCATCATTGGTGGCGAGGGCAACGGAGGTGTCATCTATCCCGAACTGCACTATGGCCGCGACGCCCTCGTGGGTGTGGCGCTCTTCCTCACGCTGCTTGCCAAGAAGGGTATGAAGGTGAGTGAGTTGCGCAAGACCTACCCCGAGTATATCATCAGCAAGAACCGCAAGGACCTGACGCCCGACATGGACGTCGACGCCCTGCTGGCCAAGGTTGCCAAACTGTACAACGGCATGGCCGGTGTGGAGAAAGTCACCACCATCGACGGTGTGAAGATTGACTTCGCCGACGGCTGGGTGCACCTGCGCAAGAGCAACACCGAGCCCATCATCCGCATCTACAGCGAGGCTGCCACCGAGGCCCGTGCCAACGAGTTGGCGCAGCAGGTGATGGAGCAGATCTGATAGAACAGAGAGAATGAAAAAATTAAGGGGGTCGCAGATGCGGCTCCCTTGCTTTATGTTGGTGATGTGAAGTATCGCGCTTAGCGACGCTTGCTGGCCTCCTTGGCCTCGACGGTCATGGTGGCGTGGGGTACGATACGGAGGCGCTCCTTGGGGATGAGCTTTCCGGTAGCCTGGCAGATGCCGTAGGTGCCGTTCTCGATACGGATGAGTGCGGCGCGCAAGTCGCGGATGAATTTCTGCTGGCGGGCTGCCAGTTTCTGGTTCTCCTCTTTCAGCAGCACGTTGCTGCCCTCCTCGAGGGTCTTGAAGGTGGGGGCAGTGTCGCTGGCTTCGTTCTCGTTGCCGGCAACGGCCTGCTGCAGCATTTCAAGGTCTTTTTCGGCTTTGGATATCTTATCCAAGATCAAATCCTTAAATTCCTGAAGTTCTTCGGCAGAGTACTTGTTTTTCTCTACTTTCTTGGTCGGTTTCTTTTCCATAGTTAGTCCTTTCTTTGGTTGCAAAAGTAATTATATTTTCTGATATGGTTGGCTAAAATGTTTCAACATTATTTGTTTATATCGCCAAGGTATAACTCTATCAATCCGTTAGGGGCGGTGATGTAGAGTGTTTTGTTGGCGCGGTCGACCTTGTCGATAACTTCGTCGATGACCGGCACGAGCACTTCGGTGCCGTTTTTCATTATCTGGAAGAGCGGTTGTGCGGGGTATTCGATGACCTGCTCGAGGGTGCCGAGGTCGCCGTAGTTGCTGTCTATGACGTGAAAACCAGTGACTTCGTGGAAGTAGAAGCGGTTGCCGTCGAGCTTGGGAAGCAGCGAGAGCGGCAGGTAGAGCTCGTGGCCCACCAGTGCGTTGGCCTGCTCGGGGGAGAGGTCCTCGAAGGTGGCCACGGCCTTGTTGCCGTTGAGTTGGTCGATGGTGAAGAAATGTGGCACCAGCTGCCCCTTGACCTCCACGAATGCGGAGTCAAGCTCGAGGTAGTCCTCGGGGGTGTCGACGTCGAGGAAGAGCACCAGTTGACCTTTGACGCCCCAGGGCTTGGTGATGCGGCCGAGGCAGTAACAATCGCTTATATTCATATAAAGGTAACGCGGATGGCTTGTGTTTATTGTGTTTTAACGCCAACTACTTATTAACATGGGTTGTCGCAGAGGACCGCGAAGTATCATGAAGAGTACTCTTGCAGAGTTCGTTGTGGCAGTTGTGCCTAAACAAAAAAGGCTTCCTGTGAAGTACAGGAAGCCCTATTGCTTGGATAAGAGCAAGTCTTAAGCCTCGGCGGGAGTCTCCTCGGCGGGAGCTTCACCCTCGGTGGCCTCGGCGGCTTCGGCAGCGGCCTTGGCGGCAGCTTCAGCCTCGGCGGCAGCCTGACGCTTGGCGGCGACGGCGGCAGCCTTGGTCTCGTTGGCTTTCTTCTCGGCCTCGAGACGAGCCTTGCGGGTGTTGCGGGCGTCGTTCTCAACGTCGCTGCGCTTGCTGTTTATCTTGGCCTCTTTGGCCTGGAGCCACTCGTTGAAACGCACATCGGCCTGTTCCTGGCTGATAGCACCTTTCTCGACGCCAATCTGGAGGTGGCGGCGGAGCAGGACGCCCTTGTAGGAGAGGATGCGACGCACGGTGTCGCTCGGTTGAGCGCCGTTCTTGACCCATTCGACAGCACGGTCGAAGTTGAGGTCGATGGTGGCGGGGTTGGTCAGCGGATTGTAGGTGCCCAGCTTCTCGATAAATCTTCCATCGCGAGGTGCACGACCATCCGCAACAACGATGTGGTAGAAGGGTTGGTTCTTCTTGCCATGACGCTGCAGTCTAATTCTTGCTGGCATAATTGATTGGTTTTAAATTGTTTGTTTATAAATGTTATTTTGTTAACAGACTGCAAAGATACAACTTTTCCTGAAACTGGGAAAATTTTTTTGAAAAAGTGCAAATTGTCGCGGCTGAATGGAAAAAAAAGTGTATCTTTGCACTTTCAAGAATAATGTATAAAACGGTTTGGGATATGAAAAAGAGTATATTGCTTATAGCCGCTGTCTGCATGGTTGCCGTGGGCGCCGTGGCACAGCCGAGGTTTGAGGTTATGTCCAACCAGGATGGCAAGAAGGTTAAGGGCGAATTTGTGCGGGAGTCAAAATATATAGGCCAGTATGAGGGGCTTTATTGTTTTGTCGGTGAAGGCCGCAGGCACAGCAAGCTGCTGATGCTGGTGGACCACAATATGGAGCCGCTGCGCAGCATGGAGCTGCCGGAGAGCACTGTGAACTGTGAGTTCTTGGCGGGCAGCATAGAGGGCAACAACGCCGGGCTACTGTTTGTGGATAATGACGAGCGCAACAGGGCGATAGTGTACACCTCGACGATGGATCTGGACAGCATGCGTCCGGCCGACAATGCTGCGGGCTTGTTTATGATGGACTCCATCGGCTTGGGCAAGAAAGACCGTTTTATGGTGTGGGGCGCCACGTCGGAAAACGGCAAGTATAACGCCATGGTTCAGGTGCTCGAATATACCGACAAGAACCAGTATTCCGCCAAGGTGGTGCTCATGGACGGGCAGATGCATAAGATCTGGAGCAAGGAGTTCGCGATAGGCTCTATGGAGAACCTGCACGTCACCAACGACGGCACGGTGATCACCCTCGGGTGCGAGCCTGAAGGCGAAGAGACACGCTTTGTGTACAATATCGTCAACGAGAAGCGTGCCGACACCTATGCCGCCATCGTCAAGTGTGACCCGATACGCGAGCTGCGCCTGGCCGGTGTAGTGGACAACCATGTTATGGCTGTCGGCCTCTTCACCCCGAAGGGGGCAAAGGAGCGTGACAACCTGTGCGGTGGTGTCGTGGGTATCTCGTTCGACATGGACTCGGCGATTATCACGGGCTTTACCATGCGCCCATTCATGAATGAGGACGTCAATATACTGCTCAACAAGAAGACCAAGAAGGTGCAGCGCTCGCAGGAGGTAGACCTTATCTCGCTGGTAGGTGCCACGGTAACGAGCAACGGCGTGGTGGTGGCTGTAGGCCGCAACTACGCAAAAGATCATGTGGAGAACAACGGCACCGTGTCGCACCTCTTCTACAGGATGGGTCTGCATGTGGTGGCTCTGGATACGCAGGGCCGCATCAGCTGGGTGCGCAATATCAGGCGTAATGACTATGCAACTGGCGATGACGGTATGCTCTACGTGGCTATGTTGCACAAGGACGACCAGACATACATCATCAAGTCGGAACACCGCAAGATGCCGGCCATATATGACATATCGAAAGACGCCAAGGAATACAAGGTTGGCAGCAAGGGAAACCTTGTGGTGTATGCGATAAGCGATGACGGTGAAGTGGAGAAAACTATTGTTTACAAGAGTACGCCATACGGCCTGGTGCGCGCCCTGCTGCGTGCTGACGGCAAGATGGCCCTCTTCACGCAGGATGGCAATCGTACGCGCATAATGGAGCTGAAGGCATTGTGATTGAAAGTTGAGGATGGATATTGAGATAAAAGGCGCAAGGGCCAACAATCTAAAAAACATTGATGTTACGTTGCCACAAGGCAAGCTGGTGGTTGTCACCGGCCTGAGTGGCAGCGGCAAGAGCAGTCTTGCTTTCGACACCCTCTTCGCCGAGGGGCAGCGCCGCTATGTGGAGAGCATGAGTTCGTATGCCCGCCAGTTCTTGGGGCGTATGACGAAGCCCGATGTGGACTATATCCATGGGTTGGCTCCCGCCGTGGCCATAGAGCAAAAGGTGAATACCGGCAACCCGCGCTCCACGGTGGGCACACAGACCGAGATATACGAGTACCTGAAGCTGATGTATGCCCGTGTGGGGCGTACCTTCTCACCGGTGAGTGGGGTAGAGGTGAAGCGTCACACTGTGAGCGATGTGGTGGATTATATTTTAGGTGCTCAAGGTGTGCAGGAAGGTTGCAGGGTGATGATTATGGCGCCGCTGACAGATTCGAAAGAGCGTCCATTAGGCAAACAGATAGAGATATTGCACCAGGAAGGCTACCAGAGGGTGATGGTCAAGGGTACCGTTGTCCGCATAGAGGACTTGGGTACTGTGAAGCTTGAGGGTGACGTGAGGCTGGTGATAGACCGCCTGACGGTGAATGGCGATGACGACGGGCAGCGGGCGCGAGTGGCGGAGAGCGTGCAAAGCGCTTTCTTTGAAGGACGCGGCGAGTGTGTGGTGCAGATGGATGGCCAGGATGCCGTATCTTTCAGCAACCGCTTTGAGGCCGACGGCATAACATTCGAGAAACCTAACCCCAACTTCTTCTCCTTCAACAACCCCTACGGTGCTTGCCCTGTGTGTCAGGGTTATGGCAGCGTGATAGGCATCGACGAGAACCTCGTGGTGCCTAACAAGAGCCGTAGCATATATGACAACGCTATAATCTGCTGGAATGGCGACAAGATGCAGGAAGTCAAGCGTGACTTCATACGCCACGCGGCAGAGATAGATTTCCCCATACACAAGCCGTACTATGAGCTGACAGAGGAACAGAAGGACATACTGTGGCACGGTGACGGTGTGTGGGAAGGCATCGACGGCTTCTTCCGCTGGGTTGAGAGCCAGGCATACAAAATACAATACAGGGTGATGTTGTCGCGCTATCGCGGACGTACAGCCTGTCCGGAATGCAGAGGCCGCCGACTACGCAAAGATGCCGACTACGTAAAGGTCGGCGGGCGCAGTATCAGCGAAGTGGTGGCTATGCCGGTGATACAGGTGGCGGAGTGGCTGCAAACCCTCGAAAGCCAATTCACGGAGACGGAGCTCAAGGCTACCGACCGCCTACGTACCGAGTTGCGCAACCGTGTGGGATACCTGCTCGACGTGGGCCTCGGCTACCTGACCCTTGGTCGTGAGAGCCGTAGCCTCAGTGGCGGTGAGAGCCAGCGTATCAACTTGGCCACCTCATTGGGTTCCTCGCTGGTGGGTTCCATGTACATACTTGACGAGCCTTCGATAGGCTTGCACAGTCGTGATACCGAGCGTCTGATAGGGGTGCTCAAGCAGTTGCGTGACCTCGGCAACACTGTTGTCGTGGTGGAGCACGACGAGGACATCATCCGTGCGGCCGATTATCTGATAGACATTGGCCCTGGTGCCGGACGTCTGGGCGGCGAGGTCGTCTATGCCGGAGAGCCGTCTGGCCTCAAGAAAGCCAAGAATTCGCTTACGGCAGACTATTTACTGGGGCGGCAGGAGATAGCTGTGCCTGCAGAACGTCGCCGTTGGCGCGACCGGATAAGCATACATGGTGCCTACGCCAACAACCTCAAGCATATTGATGTGGATATTCCCCTTGGCGTGTTTACCGTTGTTACCGGCGTGAGCGGCAGCGGCAAGAGCACGCTGATACGCCGTGTGCTGTACGATGTCATGCAGCGTCGTATGGAGGGCAACAGTGACTACGTCGGCTCATGTGTTGCTCTCGATGGCGACGTGAGTCGCGTTACTGCCGTGGAGCTTGTGGACCAGAACCCCATTGGACGTTCGTCGCGCAGTAACCCGGCGACATATATGAAGGTCTTTGACGAGGTGCGCGCTCTCTATGCGCAGCAGCCGTTGGCGAAGGCGCGAGGCTACAAGAGCGGTTTCTTCTCCTTCAATGTGGAGGGTGGCCGTTGTGATGCCTGTGAGGGCGAGGGCTATGTGACCGTAAGTATGCAGTTCATGAGCGATGTGCACCTGCTCTGTGAGGAGTGCCACGGTAGCCGATACAAGGACGAGGCCCTCGAGGTACTATATAAGGAAAAGACCATCAGCGATGTGTTGGAGATGACCGTCGACCAGGCAATAGACTTCTTCAATGCGCCGGAGACAAAGAACATATACAACCGCCTCAAGCCGTTGCAGGATGTCGGCCTGGGGTATTTGAAGCTCGGCCAGTCGAGTAGCTCTCTCAGTGGTGGCGAGGCACAGCGCATCAAGCTGGCTTCCTATCTTGTCAAAGGTGATGCCGACGACAAACCGATGCTGTTCATCTTCGACGAGCCCTCCACGGGTCTGCACTTCCATGATATCCGCAAGCTCTTGGCGGCTTTCGACAGGCTGATAGAGCGCGGCCACAGTATAGTGGTGATAGAGCACCATCACGACATTATCAAGTGTGCCGACTGGGTGATAGACCTCGGTCCTGAAGGCGGTGACGCAGGTGGACATGTGGTCTTCGCAGGAACGCCGGAGGACTTGGCGAAATGCAAGGAGTCGTATACCGCGAAGTGTCTTAAACTGAACAATAAGAAAAAGTAAAATACTCAACTATTTATCACTATGCAGAAATACATTAAAACTATTCGCCGTTCCGCTGCTATAGGCCTTTGGGGCTCGATGGGCATAATAATCCTTACCGCTTTTTATCATTTAGTGAGCCCATATCGCTTCTACCCGTCGGAGTACACGGCGCGCTGGATGCTTGTGGTAGGCACCGTGTTGGCGGTTTCGGAAATGGGTTCGTCCTTGCGGTTTATCCACAAACGGATACCAGTGCTGAGACAGCTTGACTCGCTGGAGACAAAGTTCCGTGGCTACGCACAGCATATACGCTTGCTTTACATCTTCAGGTTGGTGGTGGTGTTTCTGATATGTTGCCTTATTGTCCTTTCGGCTCGAATTGAGCTGCTTATGCTCGCCATGGTCGCCACGCTGATGCTCATCTTGACATATCCAAACATCTATCGCATCAAAGTGGATCTCGGTCTTACTGATGAAGAGATGAAGTCGCTTTTCGGCGACAGATATATTCCGGACACAATGGACGACAATGACGCAGCCTGATACAATAGCGGCCATCTCAACCCCCGCCGGCATCGGCGGCATCGCCGTGATCCGTCTCTCGGGTCCCGACGCGCTACCCATAGCTTTACGCCACTTAACTTTCCACTCTCCACTCTCCACTCCCCACCCACGCCACGCCACCTATTGTCGTTTCGGCGACCTCGACGATGTTGTCGCTGTTTACTATCCCAAGGGCTACACCGGTGAGCCTACCGTGGAGATTTCCTGTCATGGCTCCCTTTATGTGCAGCAGGCTATGTTGCAGGCTTTGCTCCAGAGTGGTGCCCGTCTGGCAGAGGCTGGCGAGTTCACTATGCGTGCCTTCCGCAACGGTCGCCTCAACCTTTCGCAGGCAGAGGCTGTGGCTGACCTTATCGATGCCGCCACTCCGGCACAGCACAGGCTGGCTGTCAGTCAGCTGCGCGGTTCTTACGCCGCCAAGCTCAAGGAGCTGCGGCAGCAGCTGCTCGACCTCACCAGTCTTATGGAACTGGAGCTTGACTTCAGCCAAGAGGATGTGGAGTTCGCCGACCGCACACAATTACGTCGCCTGCTCTCCACTCTCCACTCTGAACTCTCCTCCCTGATAGACTCGTTCCGTATCGGCAACGCCCTCAAGCGCGGCATCCCTGTGGCGATAATAGGGAAGCCCAATGCCGGCAAGTCGTCGCTGCTCAACGCCATCCTCGGCGACGAGCGTGCTATCGTCAGCGACACGCCAGGCACCACGCGCGACACCGTTGAGGAGACCCTTACCATCGGCAGCCTCACCTTCCGCTTCATCGACACCGCAGGCCTCCGCGACAGCACCGACACCGTTGAGTCCCTCGGCATAGAGCGCAGCCTCAGAGCCCTTGCCGATGCCGATGTGGCGCTTTACATACATGATGGTACCACACCATTCAATCCGGCTGACCTCGATGGCCTTGATACCACGGGCAAGCATCTCATAAGGCTTTGCAACAAGGCCGATAAGCCGACGTGTGTTGTCCCCGATGGCTTTATGCCCTTGTCGGCAAAGTGCGGCGACGGTATCGAATCCCTCAAACAAGCCATGCTTGCCGCCGTCGAGCCGCAGGCCGCGCAGGAAGTGCTCCTTTCCAACGCACGCCATCATGCAGCCCTCCAGCAGGTCTTGTCGGCTGTAAACCATGTCGCCGACGGCCTTGACGCGGGTCTGCCTGCCGACCTTCTGGCTGTCGACCTGCGTGACGCGCTCTACCATCTCGGTTCCATCACCGGTGAGGTGGCCTCCAACGATATCCTTGATAACATATTCTCACGTTTTTGTATCGGTAAATAATCA
Source organism: uncultured Bacteroidales bacterium (assembly GCA_900320975.1). Classification (GTDB taxonomy): domain Bacteria; phylum Bacteroidota; class Bacteroidia; order Bacteroidales; family P3; genus Colimorpha. The sequence continues at coordinate 14,342 of ONUE01000013.1, forward strand.
ACTTCATCATGAAACGTATCAACCTTATCTCCATTGCACTTCTCCTTCTCCTCGCCCTCCCCGTGGCTGCCTCCGCCAAGCCGGGCTACAAGCTGACATTCCAGGTCGACGGCTGCACCGACAGCTCCATCCTCCTCGGCTACTTCATGGCCCAGGAGCGTTATGTCCTGGACACGGCTTACAACAACGGGCGCGGCAAGTTCGTCTTCAAGGGCGACAAAGAACTGTATCCGGGCCTATATTTCTTTACCAACAACAGCGGCAACTTCGTGGAGTTCGTCATCTATAACGAGAAGCCCACCTTCACCCTCCATACCGACCAGCGCAACTGGACCACCAACATGCGCGTCAAAGGCTCGCCCCAGAACGAGATCTTCTTCAACTACCAGCGCGCCAGCGACCGTATGTATAAAGAGATGATTGATGCCAAGGGTACTCTCGATTCTGCATCCTTCATCGAATTCCGCCGCCAAGTTGTCGAACGTATGGATAGCCTGCGCGCTGCTGTCTACCAGGAGCACCCCGAGTCAATGATTGCCAAGATGGTGCACTCTACCACAGTGGTCGAGGACCTGGTGCCCACCGAGGCACCTGACGGCACTCCGCTCAATCAGCGCCAGCGCTACGATTATCTCATGGCTCATTATTTCGACTATGTGCCTCTCGATGACGACTTCATCATTCGCACCCCCAAGGAGATTTTCTACCGCCGCTACAGCGATTACGTTGATAAGTACATGCGTGGCATGCCGCCCGAAGAGATATGCCCGCTACTCGACAGCCTCATCGACCGCGCCGAACCTGCCCCGCAAGTCTACCAGTGGCTCATCAATAACCTCTCGGAGAAGTACCTGCAGAGCAATATAATGGTCTACGACGAGGTCTATGTGCACCTTGTGCAGCGCTACTTCGCCACCGGCAAGGTCACCTGGCTCTCTCCTTCGTCCATCGACATGAATGTGGAGCGCGCCAACAAATGGGAGCGGCTGCTTGTGGGTCGTGAGGCCCCCGAGCTCATCCTCTTCGACACCCTGCGCCGTGCGCACTCGCTCCACCACATGCCCGGGCGTTATACGCTGCTCCTCTTCTGGAGCCCCACCTGCGGCCATTGCCGCGAGGTGATACCGGCGATATACAACGTCTTCAACGAGATGGCCGACTCGCTCGACCTCACTGCCTTCGCCATCCTCACCGAGCCCGATGAGCACACCATGGACAAGTGGAAAGTATTCCTTCAGGAGCACAACATCACCAACCCGCGCTGGGTTAACATGAGTGGCGGCGAAGCCAATGTCGACTGGCGCGAAGTCTATGACATACAGACCACTCCGCAGATTTATCTTATCGACAACAAGGATCATAAGTTCCTGGCCAAGAAGCTTAATGCCGATTTGTTGCGGACGATATGCAACACACTCAACAATTAGCAAAATAAATTCACAACAATAATGAAACGTATACTAATCGTCGCGGCCGCCGCCACACTGCTGCTCGCCGCCTGCAAAGAAAAAAAAGAGATGGAAAACCCGTTCTTCAGCAAGTGGGAGACCCCCTATGAGATTCCCGACTTCGGCAAGATTAAGACCGAACACTACATGCCTGCCTTCGTCGAGGGTATGGAACGCCAGAAAGCCGAAATTGACGCTATCGTCAACAACCCCGAGGCACCTACCTTCGAGAATACTATCCTGGCCTACGAATACAGTGGCCAGCTCCTCAACGAGGTCAGCAGCGTCTTCTTCAACCTCTCTTCCTGCGAGAACAGCCCCGAGATGGATTCTATCGAGGAAGAGGTGACGCCTCTGCTCTCCGCCCATGGCGACGACATCGTCCTTAACGCCAAGCTCTTCGCCCGCATCAAGGCCGTCTACGAGCAGCGCGACAGCCTCGGTCTCAACCCCGAGCAGATGCGCCTGCTGGAGGAGACTTACAAAGGCTTCGTGCGTAGCGGTGCCAACGTCCCCGAGGAGCAGCAGGAGCATTTCCGCAAGCTCAACGAGGATATCGCCAACCTCGCCATGCGCTTCGCACAGAATGTGTTGAAGGCTACTAATGCCTACAGCAAAGAGCTGCCCGACGGCACCAAGGTCACCCTCGACATGCCCACCTGGGAGCCCTTCATGATGACCTGCCCCGACCGCGCCCTGCGTGAGGAGGTGTGGCATGCCTTCACCAATCGTTGCAAGGATGGCGAGTACGACAACACCGCCATCATCGAGGAAATGGTCAACAAGCGCCGCGAGCGCGCCAACATCCTCGGCTTCCCCACCCATGCCGACTGGGTGCTCGACGACTGTCTCGCCAAGAATCCCGCCAACGTCTACAAATGCCTGATGGACATCTGGACTCCGGCCCTCAAGGTGGCCAAGCAGGAGCGCGACATCTATCAGAAGATGCTCGAGAAAGACGTGCCCGGCGCCAAGCTGCAGCCTTGGGACTGGCGCTACTACGCTGAGAAATACCGCATTGAGAAATACGCCCTCGATGACACTCTGGTGCGTCCTTACTTCGCTCTCGACAGCGTCCGCGAGGGTGCCTTCATGGTGGCAAACCGCCTCTATGGCCTCACCTTCAACGAGCGCACAGACCTGCCCACCTACAACCCCGAGGCTCGCGCCTTCGAGGTCAAGGATGGCGACAAGGTCATCGGTATCCTCTACATGGACTTCCATCCCCGCGCCAGCAAGCGCAGCGGTGCCTGGATGACCGAGTTCCGTGGCCAGAAAGTCGACCGCGAGGGTAACAACGTGATACCTATCATTCAGGTTGTCTGTAACTTCACCAAGCCGACTGCCGACAAGCCCTCGCTCCTCAACTTCGACGAGAGCGAGACCCTCTTCCATGAGTTCGGCCACGCCCTCCACGGCCTCCTCTCCAAGTGCACCTACCCGTCGCTGGCCGGCACCAACGTGCCGCGCGACTTCGTAGAGCTGCCCAGCCAGGTCATGGAGAACTGGTGCCGCCACCCGCAGGTGATGAAGATGTATGCCCACCACTATCAGACCGGTGCCCCCATCCCCGACGAGCTCATCAAGAAGATCGAGGCTGCCGCCACCTACGGCCAGGGCTTCGCCACCACCGAGCTCCTCGCCGCCTCGTTGCTCGACATGGACTACTACAGCCTCAAGGAGCAGCAGCACATAGACCCGCTGCAGTTCGAGGAGCAGGCCATGCAGAAGATAGGCCTCATCCCCGAGATCATCAGCCGTTACCGCAGCCCCTACTTCCAGCATATCTTCACCACGGGCTATGACGCTGGCTACTACAGCTATACGTGGACTGCCATCCTCGATGCCGATGCCTTCGAGGCCTTCGCCGAGAGCGGTGACCTTTTCAACCCCGAGCTGGCTGCCAAGTTCCGCCATCTCCTCGAGAGCGGCAACACCGTCGAGCCCATGGACCTCTACCGCCAGTTCCGCGGCAAAGACCCCAGCCCCAAGGCACTGCTGAAGCGCAAGGGTATGCTCTAATAGCCAAGACCTCTCCGTAGGTCTTCGTGAGGGCTACTATAGCCCCTCCGTCCCCCCTCCGTCCCCGCTCCGTCTCCCCTCCGACTAAAAACCGTTAAACAACCGGTGAACAGTCGGAGCGGGGACGGAGCGGGGTCGGAGCGGGGACGTACCTCGTCCCTCTTGTCAACCACAATGTCGCGGTGACAAAAAAGGTCGTAGTGAAATAGTCTACACGCGCGGTATTGCGTCTATCAGCGTCCGCGTATAATCCGTCTGAGGATTGTTGAAAAGGTCGTCGGGAGTACCCCTCTCGACGATCTTTCCTTTTTGCATCACCATGATGCGGTCGGCCATATAGTGTACCACCGACAGGTCGTGGGTGATGAAGAGGTAGGTGAAGCCGTAATGCTCCTTGAGGTCGTTGAGCAGGTTGAGCACCTGGGCTTGCACGCTCACGTCCAGAGCCGAGACGCTCTCGTCACACACCACCAGCTCCGGCTGCAGTATCAGTGCCCGCGCTATGCATACGCGCTGGCGCTGTCCGCCGCTCAGCTCATGCGGGTAGCGCGAGTACCATTCGGCTTTCAGCCCCACCTGCTCCATAAGCTCCAGTGTACGACTACGTTCGGCGTGCCCGTGAACCCGCAGGGGCTCAGTGATAGCATCCCCGATGGTGATTCTCGGGTTGAGGCTCGAGTAGGGGTCCTGGAATATTATCTGCAGCTTTGGCCGCAAGGCGCGCATCTCTTTGGCGCTCAGTGTGTCCAGTGAGTGTCCACGGTAGCTGATGCTCCCCGAGCTGTGCTCTATAAGTCGCAGCATGGCGCGTCCCAGCGTGCTCTTGCCGCAGCCGCTCTCGCCGACAAGACCAAGAGTCTCGCCCTCCATGATGTCGAAGCTGATGCCGTCGACACCCTTGAGCGTCTGCAACGGCTTGCCGAAGAAGCTCTTTTTCAGCGTGTAGGTGACGTCGAGGTCCTTTACAGAAATGAGTGGTTGGGATGGGGTGAGAGTGTGTGAAGAGACGTTGGCGTCGTCCTGTACATCCCCTTTCACTCCCTCAAGATAGTCCTCCACTGTCGGCAGCCTCCGCGGCTTGCTGTCCAGTGGCGGACGGCAGGCCAGCAAGCCTTTGGTGTAAGGCTCTGAGGGATTGTGCAGTATGCTTTGCGCGTCGCCGTGCTCCATCACCTTGCCGCGGTACATCACCATTATCTCGTTGGCAATTTGCGCTATCACCCCCAGGTCGTGAGTGATGAATATGATGCTGGTACCGTGTTTCTTCTGCAGGTCTTTGAGCAGTTCGAGTATGGTCTTCTGCACTGTCACGTCGAGGGCAGTAGTCGGTTCGTCGGCGATGAGTATGTCGGGCTTGTTAATCAGCGCCATGGCTATCATGACGCGTTGCTTCTGTCCGCCGCTGATTTCGTGCGGATAGCTCTCGAATATCTTCTCGGGGCGGGGGAGGAGCACCTCGCGGAAGAGCTCTATGACGCGCTCGCGGGCCTCTTTGTCGCCGACCTCTTTGTGCTGGCGCAGCATCTCAACCACCTGTGCGCCACATTTCTGCACAGGGTTGAGGCTGGTCATCGGCTCCTGGAAGATCATGCTTATGCGCTTTCCGCGGATTCCACGGAAGCCCTCCTCGTCGAGTGTCAACAACTCTTTGCCATTGAGTATCGCGCTGCCAGAGACAGAGGCGTTCTTCGGCAGCAAGCCCATGAGTGCCAGCGTGCTCACGCTTTTGCCCGAGCCGCTTTCGCCCACGATGCCGAGTGTGGTGCTGCGCCGCAGGGTGAAGTTTACCCCCTCGACCACCGTGCGTCCGTCGAAGGCTACAGAAAGATCGCTAACCTCTAATATGTTGTCTTTATTCATTTTCTGGTGTATAATGTTTGGCTGTACGTAGTTTCTCGGCTATGCGTGCCTCGACAGGGACTGTGTTGTAGTCTTGCCAGAAGTCCTCGCCTGGGTCGCCTTGGCCGAACACTTCGTTGTATGGTGCCGAGAAGCGTATCGGGAGCGTCTTTGTGCTGTCGATGAAGGTATGGTCGGCCTTGCGGGAGTCGACGAGTGTCCATACATAGTAGTCCTCCACCACATTGTCAGATAACATTTCGCGCAACGTGCGGTTGACTTTCCCATTTATAAGAGATTTCTTTGGCATAATGATGTTGTAGGCCTGGGCAAACATGCTGAACACAAGTGTGTAGCGTCCGTCAATCTTGGCGTAGTCGTATTGTATGCGACCGTAAGGAACCTTTACCCCGCCAAGGATGCGGTTGAACGGGAAGGGGAGCACGATGGAATCGGCATGCAGTAGTGTGTGATAATAGTGCACCAAAGCCTTGTCGCGCCAGTCGATGAGCAATGCCGTACTGTCTCTGTCTGTGACATACGTAATGAGGTAGTAGCTGTTGCCGTCGTCGTCGTCATAGGTGACCATCTTGGCCTTTCGGTCAAGCCTGTTGCTACGTTTGCCGTTCAGGAATTGGTTGCCTTTGGTATTTTGCAGCATGTCGAAGAAGGCAGATTTCTCTTTATATCTCGTCTGTTCTTTGCCGGCGAAAGGGTTGCGCATATAGTTGGTGTCGCCAAGCATGTTGCGGAGCATCATGGTGTCGAAGACCAGCAGACGGCTTAACGGGTAGGTCTTGTGGTTGCCGGCGAAGTCTATGGAGTCAATTTCTTTCATCCTGTCAGCGGAGACAAGGCCGAGTTTCCTGTGGTATTGTTTGTCGTAACCGGGGCGCATAACGTCGGCTATGGCTTCGCAGAAAAGCCATAAGCTGTCGGAGGTAAGGCTGTAGCGCCGGAAGAAAAAGGTGCCGACGGTGGTGTCGCACCAGTAGTTCTCTGGTATGCGCCGCACCACCTCTTTCAGCAATGCACTTGGCTTGCGGAAGTCGTTGATGTCAGCCTCTTTGAGGGTGATGGTCAAAGTCTTCATGCGCACCGTGCTGTTTTTACGGAGTCGGCGGACTTCGATGGTGTCGGAACGGTAGCCAAGGCTATTGAAGATAACCCTTTTTGCGTTGTTAGGTATTTTTAATAAGAACTCTCCGTCGAGGTTAGTCTGTGTCCCTGTCGAGGTGCCCTCTACACGTATCATCGCATAGGCAATGGGTGCTTTGCTTTTGTTGTCAATCACTTTGCCTTTTATTGTCTGTGCGTGTAAATTAGCAATGAAAAGAGACGATAGTGCCAAGAATAGTATTACTTTACGTATCATATAGTTAATGGATTTTGTTATAAAATAACGTATTGTGATAAAAAATATTGCAGCAATAAAAATATTTGCAAGGTTTTGAAAAAATCTGTATATTTGCATCGCATTAGAGCACATTACAATATCAATTAAACACACCTTAACTATGACAAAATCAGAACAATTCATGGAGATGGAAGCCAAGTATGGCGCCCATAACTATCATCCGCTGCCCGTCGTTCTCGCTAAAGGTGAGGGCGCTTTCGTGTGGGACTGCGAGGGAAAGAAGTATTTCGATTTCCTCTCGGCCTACTCTGCCGTCAACCAGGGCCACTGCCACCCGAAGATTGTCAAGGCTATGTGCGACCAAGCCCACGAACTGACCCTCTCGAGCCGCGCTTTCTATAACAACTGCCTGGGAGAGTGGGAGAAATATGTCACCGAGTACTTCGGCTACGACAAGGTGCTGCCGATGAACACCGGCGCCGAGGCCGACGAGACGGCCCTGAAGCTGGCTCGCCGCTGGGGGGTGGTGAAGAAGGGCATCCCCAACGACGAAGTGATGATTGTCTGCTGCGAAGGTAACTTCCACGGCCGCACCATCACCATCATCACCATGAGCAACGACCCCGAGAGCTATGCCAACTACGGTCCCATGACCCCCGGTTTCCTGCGCATCCCTTATAACGATCCCGACGCGCTGGAGAAATGTCTGGCCGAGCATGGCAAGAAGGTCGCCGGATTCCTGCTGTGCTACGATATCTGCAAGAAATACAATGTGTTGTTTATGGCCGACGAGGTGCAGAGCGGTATTGCGCGTACCGGCAAGATGCTAGCTTGCGACCACGAGAACGTGCGTCCCGACATCCTCATCCTGGGCAAGGCCCTCGGTGGCGGTGTGATGCCCGTCAGCGCCGTGCTGGCCGACGATGACATCATGCTGAATATCAAGCCCGGCGAGCATGGCTCCACCTTCGGTGGCAACCCCATCGCCGCCAAGGTCTCCATCGCAGCCCTGCAGGTCATCAAGGAGGAACACCTTATGGAGAATGCCGAGCGCCTCGGTAAGATTTTCCGCGAGGAGATGAGCAGCTTCAAGAGCCCGATGATTGAGAAGGTGCGTGGTAAAGGTCTGCTTAACGCTATCATTATCAAGCCCCACAATGGCAAGGAGGCATGGGATGTGTGTCTGAAGATGCGCGACCTCGGCGTGCTTGCCAAGCCCACCCATCAGCACATCATCCGCTTCGCTCCTCCGCTGTGCATCACCGAGGAACAGCTTCGCGAAGCTATGGAACTTATCAAACAGGCTATTAAATCTTTTGAATAACAAAATGTAGGGGCGTACATCGGTGTACGCCCTTTAAAACACAAAAAAAACTATGGAAGAAACATTCAATCCCAACACTCAGGAAATGCCGCGTAACCGCGAGATACGTCGTGCGGCTCGTTACGCCCTCAAGGGCAACTGGACCCAGGCTGTGCTCGCCACACTGGTATTCACGCTTATTACCGCTGCCGCAGGTTCCATACCTTTTGCCGGACTGCTTGTTGTATGTCCGCTGGAGTTTGGCTTCATGCTCTGCTTCCTGCGCCTCGTGCGTGGTGAGGATAGCAGCGAAATGGTTGGCGACCAGTTTAATGTCTTCAGCAAGTATGGCCGCTACCTCGGTGGCTCGCTGCTGATGGCGCTCTATATCGTCCTCTGGTGCTTGCTGCTCATCATACCTGGCATTGTGAAGAGTTATGCCTATGCGATGACCCCCTATGTGATGAACGATCATCCCGAGTTGGATGCTGACGACTGCATCCATGAGAGCCGCATGATGATGAAGGGCAACAAGTGGAAGCTTTTCTGCTTGGATTTGAGCTTTATAGGCTGGGCAATACTCTGCCTCTTCACACTGTGTATCGGCTTCCTTTGGCTGCAGCCTTACATTGAGGCCTCGCATGCCAAGTTCTATGAGGAACTGAAAGCCCGTAGAGTACAGGCCTAACGGCTGATAGTGAAAGATCTGCGCGTCAGGTTGCCGCATGCGTCGGTGACTTCGACGCGCAGTTCGTTTTGTCCCTTGTGTAGCAGGCCATGGGTGTCTATCGAGAGGCTGGCGCTCTTGGCGTCGTATTCGGCCAGCACCCAGGCTCCATTGAGGTAGCAGTTGTATGTCTCTATGCCTGCGAGATTATCGGTTATCTTCACTATCAAGGCTCTTGCTTTTAGAGAATTGCCTTCCTTGTAGTTCGACAGGCTAACCTTGGGGGCTATGGTGTCGCAGGTGAGTGCGAAGGTGCCGAAGTCGCGTACCGATGCACAGAAAGCGCCGTCGCTGTATGTGGTCTTGTAGGCGACGAGTCGTTTGCCGTCGAGGCGTACCAGCGTTATTTGCCCGGCAGGAATACCGGTGGGTACTTTGCCACGGAGGCTGAGCTTGTAGTATTGGTGCGGTGGGATGCTGTTAACGCTTGGTTCTATGGTACATAGTGGAGAAAAATAGTTGCTGTTCTCCATGAACGAACAATGCATTAAGTCGTTGGCATACAGAGTGTATGCCGGCATCTCGGCACAGAAGGCAGGACGTCGTATGGTAGCCGGTCGGGTGTAGTCTACATAATCACCTGATTCCATGGGTCTGAAGTCACTGGCGGTGGTGGCGTTGGCAGCCATGGTGACGGTGATGGTGCGCTCGGTGCAGTTGTCCATAAAGTCGTAAACGCGCACCTGTATGCGGTGGGTTGTCCCTGGCTCGAGACGGAAGATGCCGTCGCCCTGACGTACAGGTATCCACTCGCCCTCGGCACCTGGTAGGGCGCGTGTGAGGATGTAGGCCTGACGCTTGGCGGCGAAGTGCGGATAATCCACTAACGCATTGATAATACGGCTACTGTCGAGGTTGAAACTCTCGGTAGTGTAGAGAAAGAAGAGGTTTCCGTCAAGCATTACCTCGATGTGGTCTGCGCCGTTCTTGGGAGTAGAGCCTTCGGCAGCGTCGGTGGCATAGATGCCGATGTAGAAGGGGCTGCTGACAGTCAGATTGTTAATATCGGTAACGTCTATTGGCTGCCCGCCCGCGGTAGGGTATATCCGTAAGCCACGGATAGTCGGTTTCATGCTGTCGCTATAGGGTAGGCCGAAGCGTAAGGGGTTGATAGTATGACCTGTGGCGGTTTTTCGCAACTCGAAATGAAGGTGTGGGCCTCCTCCTCCTCCTGTGTTACCGCTGTAGGCTACCAGTTGTCCTTTGCGCACAGGCAGTTGTCCTTCAGGGAAGTCTTTGACAATGGAGTACGAATGTAGGTTGTACTGCTCTTCTCGGACTAGTCGGCCGGTCTCGCCGACGAAGCTGTTGAGGTGCATATACACGCTCGTGTACCCATTGGGGTGTTTGATATAGAGAATCTTGCCGCCACCCCAAGGGGATATGCTAACGCGGCTGATGTAGCCGTCGGCAGCAGCGTAGACAGGCTTGTCGACGGCACCGCCGGTGCGCATGTCGAGACCACTGTGGAAGTGGCCGATGCGACACTCAGCAAAGGAGGCGGAGAGGCCTATGTTGCCCTTCAATGGGCTGGCGAAATAACCCTGCGGCAGCTCCTGCGCAGTAGTGTAGTGGTTTGTAAATAAAACGAGTGTGATGATGAAAGCCCTAAAGATGACGGCTTTGTTTAGATATGACTGCCCCATCGTTCGTAGTTGGTTGCTATAGGCACATAGTGTATGGCCGACTTGTCTTTGAGAACCCACTTTACAGGCCATCCCTTCCCGGTCAGTTTGCGATGTTCGCGAAGGATGGTCATCATTCGTCGCTGGTGTATGACAAAACGTCTGCGGTCATCGGCAATGTTATCCATAATCACCATGTATTCAGTTGGGTCGAAGTCTAGGTTGCAGTCGAGGATCCAGTTGAGCATGGTGTCGTCATCCATCTCATTGTCGATGAGGTTGGGGTAGATGTTGTTGAACGAACGGCGGTGTTCCTCGCTGAGGCCGCAGTGTTTTTTTATCTCCTTCCAAATGTGGTCGTAGGTGCTTTCCAGTATTTTGCGGTGGGCTTCAGCCTCGCTGCGCAGTGCGCGTTCGCGACGGTTGTAGATGAGTGAAGTGGCCAGCATAAATAGTCCCAGTGGCACACCAACGAAGAGTACCAAGAGCACAAAAAATACTATAATGTAGCCAATCACAATGGGTTACGTTTATGGGAGGATGTTTGTTCCGATTGCAAAAATACAAAAATAATTGTTTATTTGAGCCCAGAGGACGAAAAAAACTTTTTGACAGCGCAGGTGTATGAAGGAAAGTAGGCGAAAAAACGCCGTTATTGCCGTGCTGCAAAGCGTTTTTGAGTGTGTGATACTCTTTAGACGATAAAAATATATAGCTGATAACATGATGTTTACAAATTATTTCATAAAAAAAAACTTGTATATGAAAAATAATTCGTAATATTGCAACTTGATTATAGGCAAAAACTATGACTAAAATGCTTATTAAAAGGAAGCTGAAACAGGTGTTGCTGGGCATGATGCTGCTTGCATCGGGCACAGTTGGCGCACAGGATGTTGGCTTCTCCCAATTCTACGCCAACCCACTTTATTTGAACCCTGCTTTCGCAGGTACTGTTGTCGCTCCGCGCATCTCGCTTACATACCGTGGCCAGTGGCCCGGTTTGGTTAGTGCATTCACCACGGTGTCAGCTTCGTATGACCAATATGTGAATGACTTGCATGGTGGTGTGGGTGTGATAGTTATGACGGACCGCGTGGGTGACCACGGTGCTCTCACTACCAATATGGTCGGTGCCATGTATGCTTTCAACTTCCGCATTTCACGAACGGTCAACATAAGCGCTGGTCTACAGGTGTCGCTCATGAACACCAATCTGCGTTGGGATGAGAACCTGCGTTTCCCTGACCAGATTAACCCTGAATACGGCTTTACTTACCAGACAGGTGCTCAGGCGCCAGACAAGACTAGCAAGTATGGCGTTGATTTCAATGCCGGTGCTTTAGTATACTCTGACAAGTGGTATGCAGGTTTCGCTGCCTCGCACTTGACGCAGCCCAATGTGGCTTTCTACTCGGAAGCCCCACTGCCAATGAAGTTTACGGTGCATGCCGGTGGACTTATCAACGTTGCTGAGGAGCAGCGCCGTCAGTCGTCGCTTGGTCTCGGCACCCCTATTATTTCGCCCAATGTGGTGTACCAATACCAGGGTAACATGCACTACTTCAATTATGGTGTCTACCTCGACTGGATGCCATTCCTCGTTGGTGTGTGGTTCCGCAATGGAATAGAGAATGCCGATGCCTTCATTTTCCAGGTGGGTGTGCAGCAGGAATACTTCAAAGTGGGTTACAGTTATGATGTGACCGTCAGTAAGTTGGCCAACAGTACAGCAGGTGCTCATGAAGTGACGCTTGGTGTCACACTGCCTGTGCCGGAGCATAAGAAGAAAGTGCGTTCAATCAAGTGTCCTGCTTTCTAACAGAGAATGTCGGGAACGAGAGGAACGTGTGTTAAATATTTATAATATTGAAACAAAAACGCGATTGTTGCGTTAGAGACAGAAACGAATAATACAAAAGTAGTAAATATGAAGATTGTCAAATTTTCATTGATGGCCGTTGCAGCGATAGCGCTGCTGGCCTCCTGCGGCAAAGCCGGCAGGTCGACCACCACTGGATGGAACTACAACGACCCTGAATGGGGCGGTTACGAGGTTTCAAACGAGAGCGAGCAGGGCACTGCCCCCGGACTTGTGTTCATTGAGGGCGGTTCCTTCGTTATGGGACATGTTACCGAGGACTCCCGCTATAAATGGGACAATGTGGCTCATACCGTCACAGTGTCGTCGTTCTATATCGATGAGTGTGAGGTGAACAACCGCCAGTACCGTGAGTTTGTCTATTGGATGAACCGTGCCTATGGCGAGGAGTATAGCGAGAAGGTTCGCGCCATTTACCCCGACACCGCCGCTTGGCGTGACAAATTGGCATGGCGTGAGAGCTTTGTGGACCATTACTTCCAGAGCCCCTCATATGACGAGTACCCTGTGGTGGGTGTGAGCTGGGATCAGGCTATGAAGTTCTGCACTTGGCGTACCGACCGTCTGAATGAGAAGATACTTGTGGATCGTGGCATTTTGATGCTTGACCAGGAGAATATTGGTACCAACGCCTTCCAGACTGATGTGTACCTCGCCGGCCGTTATGAAGGTGAGACCCGTAGAGGTCTTGAGGACTATAATCCCTCCGCCGGTGGCGAGGAGCGTGCAGTCCGCAGAACCGACGGTATCTTGTACCCCTACTATCGCCTGCCAACAGAGGCTGAGTGGGAGTTTGCCGCTCTGGGTATGATTGGCAACACCTACGATGAGCGTGTCGTGGAGCACAAGACTTATCCTTGGGCTGGTCAGAGCTTGCGTTCGGCCAACAAGAAATACTACGGTCAGTTCTTGGCTAACTTCAAGCGTTCGCGTGGTGACGCCATGGGTGTTGCCGGTAACCTGAACGACGGCTGGGATTACACCTGCCCCGTAAAATGGTACTTCCCCAACGACTACGGTCTGTACAACATGGCTGGCAATGTCAGCGAGTGGTGCATGGATGTGTATCGTAAGATTGTCAACCCCCGTGGTGGTGATGATATTGACCCCTTCCGTGGTAACATCTACAAAACCTACGATGTTGACGAAGACGGTGAAGTCCTTATCGGTGAGGATGGTTTGATTGCTTACAAGGAAGTCGACCCCGACTACAACCGTCGCAACTACCGTCAGGCCAACAACGTGAACTACCTCGATGGCGACCGTGCCTCCAACCTCGGTACCGATGGTTGGCAGCCCGCCGAAGTGGAGAGTGGTGACGACGAAGGTGATGAAGGTGGAGAGTCCAACTACGACGAAGAGAGCGAAAGCGAGGGCGAAGAGGTCAGCAAGGATAATGAGGAGGATATGTGGACCAACAACATGTATCGCCGCAAATCAGACAACCAGAAAGAGTCGCCCAGTTCGTCGATGGTTAACAATAAGGTTCGCGTCGTCAAGGGTGGTAGCTGGAAAGACCGTGCTTACTACTTGCAGTCGAGCACTCGTCGCTACTACGATCAGGACAAGGGTACCGCATGGATTGGTTTCCGTTGCGCCATGGACCGTCTCGGCTCCCGTGCCAGATAATGTGGAGAGTTGAGCGTGCTGAGCGTAAAGCATAAAGAGAACAATGGAAAGTGGAAAGCGGCAGTGCTTTTCACTTTCCTATTTTTATTATTGCCTGTAGCAAAAGGGCAGAGGTTGATAGAGTACACCTCAGGCATGGGTTCTCGTGACCCCATGCGTCCAGAGGTGTGGATACTATACCAGGATGTCGTGGCTATGCATGAGGGTATGCGGCTTGAGGCCGACTCGGCTCACTACGACACTGAGCGCAATAGTTTCACGGCCTTCCGTAATATAGTCATCACACTAACTGACACTACTACCATATATGGCGACAGACTCTATTATGACGGTAATACGCGGGTAATTGATATTTGGGCTGATACGGTGGTGCTCATAGATGGTGGCAATATCCTTAAGGCCAATCACCTGACCTACGAGCGCAACAGTTCCACAGCGTACTATAATGAGTGGGGGCATGGTACTAGTGAAGACCGTACACTTGATAGCCGCCAGGGACAGTACAACTCGCTTGCGAAGGTCTTCTACATATATAATGATGTGCAGTTGACAGACTCCACTATGAGACTGAATACAGACACGCTTGTTTATACCACAGAAGACAAGATAGCACACTTTAGGAGCGCCACTCATATTTACAGTGATTCATCAACTATATATAGCGAGTTGGGTGAATACAACACAGATACTCGTTTTGCTATCTCCTACCATGCCTCGCATGTGGAGAACCAAGGACACATGATAGACAGTGACACACTGTATTACGATGAGATAGTAGAATATGGACGTGCTTACGGTAATGTCAAGATAAAAGACATTGACAACGATATTACCTGTTCGGGACGTTATGGTGAGACCAACAGGAAGCTTCGTTTCTCTTTTGTCACCGACAGCGCGCTGGTGCTTTTTGTCGACTCTGGTGACTCTCTCTACCTGCATGGCGATACCGTTTATCTTACCACCGACACCACCAATCATCTTGCGACTGTGAGGGCTAACTATAAAGTAAAGGTATACCGTAGAGATGCTCAGGCTATGTGTGACTCCGCGTTCTACAACGCCCATGACTCTACGTTGACGTTATACCGTGACCCAGTTGTTTGGTATGAACACTACCAGTGTACGGCAGATACCATAGAGTTGCACCACGACACTTCCGGTGTGAAGATAGTATACCTGCGTACAGGTTGCTTTGCTGTGGAGCAGGTTGATAGGGATAAATTCAACCAACTAAAGGGGCGCCAGGGAATAGTCTATTTCCTGGAAGGTAACCCCACATATGCAGACATACTGAGCAACGCCCAGATGGTCTATTACATTACTGACGATGCCGTTGACGGTAATCTGCAGCTTATAGGTGCAAATGTTGGCATAGGTACTGATATGCGCATATATTTCGATAGCACACATGCTGCATCGAGAGTTGTTACATACGACAAGCCCGACATGCAGACCTATCCAGTTATGGAGTTGCCAGAAGAGATGAAGCATTTGTCTGATTTTAGGTGGCTGACAGCGCGCAGACCACGCTCGCCGGAAGATGTTTTCAAGTGGTGATTGATGACAAAATGTCAGTCAAGACTGCCATTGGCAGCCTTTTTGCTATTGTAATGGCATATAAAAAACAATGACATGAGCAAGAAAGAACATAATACCGCGGATGCGGAAGAGAAACAAGAACAAGTGCAACAGCCAGAGGTTGAGCTGACCAAAGAGCAGGATACAGAGATTGCTCAGGATACCGAAGCAGAGGTCAGTGATGCCGATAAGATACAAGAACTGGGAGAGAAACTGGCTGTCATGAATGACAAATATTTGCGTTTATATTCCGAGTATGAAAATTACCGCAAGCGCACCAACTTGGAGAAGGCCGACCTGCTTATCAACGGCAGCAAAGAGATGATGAAAGCCATACTGCCGGTGATAGACGATTTCGAGCGAGCCATTTCTGCGACAGCCAATGAAGAGGGTGTGCTGTTGATATACAACAAGATGATGAAGATTCTTGAGCAGAAGGGATTGAAGGCTATGGAAGTTAAAGGTGAGAAATTTGACGAGAACCTTCACGAAGCAATCACTCGCATACCTGCTGCCGATGAAGCGCAAAAAGGTACCGTTGTGGATGTAGTAGAGAAAGGCTATTACCTCAACGACAAGGTGCTACGCTATGCAAAGGTTGTAGTTGCTTTTTAAAGGAGGAAAAGAGTTATGGCAAAGAGAGACTACTATGAAGTGCTTGGCGTTAGTAAGAACGCCACACCAGAAGAACTAAAGAAAGCCTACCGTAAGTTGGCTTTGCAATATCATCCCGATCGTAACCCTGGCGACAAGGATGCTGAAGAAAAATTCAAAGAGGCCGCCGAGGCTTATGACGTGCTTAGCAATCCGGACAAGAAAGCTCGCTATGACCAATATGGCCACGCCGGTGTTGACGGCGCATACGGCCAAGGTGGTATGGATATGAACGACATATTCTCTCAGTTTGGCAGCATTTTTGGAGATTTGTTTGGAGGCGGCTTCCGTACAGGCTTCACTGGTTTTGGCGGAGGTGGTGCTGCACGGCGTGTTTTGCGCGGCACCAATCTGCGTATCAAGGTTAAGTTGACGCTAGAAGAAATTGACCGTGGTTGCGAGAAGAAGATAAAGGTGAGCAAGTATGTGCCTTGCAAAACATGTAACGGTACTGGCTCGAAAGATGGCAAGTTGGAAACTTGTCCGCACTGCCACGGTACGGGAGTTGTTACCGAAACCAAACGCACCATGTTGGGTATGATGCAGACTCAGAGTGCTTGTCCGCATTGTGGTGGCGAAGGTAAAGTGGTTAAGGACAAGTGCCACGACTGTCATGGTGATGGTATAGTGAAGAGTGATGAGATAATAACTATAAACATACCTGCAGGTGTGCAGGATGGCATGCAGTTGGCCATGCAGGGGCAAGGTAATGCGGCTCCGAGGGGAGGTATTGCCGGTGACTTGATTGTGCTTGTTGAAGAAGTGGAGCACGATACCTTTGAACGTCAGGATGCAAACCTCTATTACAACGCATTCATCACATTCAGCGAGGCTGCCCAGGGTGCCTCGGTGGAGATTCCGACCCTCAGCGGAAAGGTAAAAATAAAAATAGATGCTGGTACGCCATCGGGACGTGTTGTACGTCTGAGAGGAAAAGGTTTGCCGGTGCTCAATGGATATGGACGTGGCGATTTGCTTGTGTGTCTTAATGTGTGGGTGCCTAAGTCGCTGACAAAAGAAGAAAAGAAAATGCTCGATGAGTTGAATAGTCACCCTAACTTCCAGCCTAACCCAACAAAACAGGAGCGTGGCTTCTTCGACAAGATGAAAGAAATGTTCAACTGATGACAGAAGCTTTCCTACAGTATGTGTGGCGGCATCAGTTGCTGGGCCACGGGCTGACCACCATTGATGGTCAGCCTGTTGTCGTATTGCGTGCGGGAGAGCAGAATCACGATGCAGGTCCAGATTTCTTCAATGCAAGGGTGCGTATAGGTGATGTGGAATGGGTTGGAAATGTAGAGATACACGTGCGTACGTCGGACTGGGTTGCTCATCATCATTCGGAGGATAAGTCATACAATAACATTGTCTTGCATGTTGTTTATGAACATGATTGTGGCATTACATTACAAGATGGTCGAGTGCCGTCGACAGTGGAAATGAAGCACTATCTTCATCCTTCATTGATTACCAACTACGATGCTTTGATGTGTCCCACTGGAGGTATTGATGTGCCATGTGGCAATATGGTAGGGGAGGTGCCAGAATTTCTGGTTAAGTCGTTTATGGAGCGACTTACAGTAGAGCGTATTGAGGCAAAAACCGATGTGGCGAAGCGCTTACTTGTGGAGAGCCATGGCGGATGGGAGAAGACATGTTATTGGCTTATGGCACATTATTTTGGTGGCAAGGTCAATGCTTTGCCGTTCGAGTTGCTTGCAAAAGTGACTGACCAAAGGCTACTGTCCCGTTG
Source organism: uncultured Bacteroidales bacterium (assembly GCA_900320975.1). Lineage (GTDB taxonomy): Bacteria > Bacteroidota > Bacteroidia > Bacteroidales > P3 > Colimorpha. Next base: position 32,162 of record ONUE01000013.1, read on the forward strand.
GAAAGATGATCCGCAGCGTATTGAGGCTTTGCTCATGGGGCAAGCTGGGCTGCTGGAGGGATATTTTGAAGACGAGTATCCTCGGAAGCTCCAGGCAGACTACAATGCTATTAGTGGCGCGTCGGCGATGAACAAGATTGGGAGTTATTTATGGAAATACTATTGTCTAAGGCCGTCAAGCTTTCCAACAATACGTATCAGTCAGTTTGCACAGTTGATGTCGACGTCTTCCAATCTGTTTTCCACGTTGCTTAGCATGACGGATGTTAAGGATATGGAAAAAGTATTTGACAGGTGTGCGGCCAAATATTGGGATGATCATTATAAGTTTGATAAAAAAATAGATAAATCGTTCGAGAAACATATTGGTAGGATGCAGGCACATCTTCTTATTATAAATGCATGGGTACCCTTGTTGTTTCTCTATGGTTGTGAACATGGTCAGCAACAATATAAAGACCAAGCTATAGAGTTGTTGGCACAATTACCTGCGGAAAACAATGCAGTGATACGTCATTGGCAACAAGTAGGAATAAATCCATCAAATGCGGCGGAGAGTCAGGCTCTGTTGCAATTAAATAGCAAATATTGTTATAAACGTAGATGTCTGGAGTGCAGCATAGGTTTTCAAATATTGAAACACAAATGAAAGTATCAGAAATAAGTGAGATAATAAAACCAATCGAGGCGCATGTGGCGCAACCGGAAATGGAAGTGTTGCATCTGCTCACCGATAGTCGCAGACTTGTAGAATCGCAAGGTGCTGTGTTTTTTGCTATTACTACAAAACGCAATAGTGGTGTAAAATATATTGATGGATTGTATCAGCGTGGCGTTAGGTCATTTATAGTACCCAACGACTGTCCTATTGATTATCCTGATGCGAACATCTGGCGAGTGAAAGATACAGTGCAGGCTTTACAGATGATATCGGCATACCATCGGGCTCAATACAATATTCCGGTGATTGGCATTACAGGAAGTAACGGAAAGACCATTGTGAAAGATTGGCTTGTGCAGATGCTCTCTCCGGAAGGACATGTGGCATCGAGCCCTAAGAGTTATAATTCGCAGATAGGTGTACCACTGTCAGTGTGGCAAATGGGTGATGCTGACAAAATCGGTATTTTTGAGGCTGGTATATCAGAGACGGGAGAGATGCCGCATTTGCAGAAAGTAATTATGCCTACTATTGGTGTCTTTACTAATATTGGATATGCTCATGATGAGAATTTCCTCACGAGAGGACAGAAGATAGCAGAGAAATTGCAGTTATTCACACACTGCGATACGCTTATATATTGTCAAGACCACAAAGATATTCATTCTGCGGTGAGCGGAATTGAGAGTTTCCGTAATATTAAACTATTTACATGGGGTTGTAGTGAAGGCTGCGATGTTAATTTGCAGCATGTGGAAGTGGTTCATGGTAAATCAGTTTTGGATGTGTTGTATAATGGAGCAAATTTCAGTATTGTAATACCTTTTGTAGATCGTGCATCTCAAGAAAATGCCATGCATTGTATTACCTTAATGCTCTATTTAGGTTATTCCAAGCAAACCATAGTGGACCGCTGTGCTAAGCTGATGTCTGTCGAGATGCGGCTTGAAATGGACGAAGCTACAGGTAATAGTCTGCTCATCAATGACAGCTATTCTCTTGATCTTAATTCGCTCAATATTGCACTAGATTACCTAGGGCATATTAACCAACATCATAGCAAGGTTCTTATCATAAGTGACTTCATGCAGACGGGCTTGCCCGATACTGAACTATACTCGCAGGTTGCTGCAACCATTAGTCAGCGAGGAATTACGCAGTTGATTGGTATTGGTGAGGCTCTTAGTCGCAACAAAGAGCTTTTCGATGACATGGAGGCTACATTTTATACCTCAACGCAGGATTTTATAGACAGCTATAATATAGATCAGTTGCAAAACAGCACAATCCTACTTAAAGGTGCACGCGTATTTGGCTTCGAACGCATTGCTAAACTGCTCCAGAAGAAGAACCATGAGACGGTTATGGAGGTGAATATCGGCGCCTTGATACATAACCTCAATTACTACAGGGCGAAACTTAAGCCCACAACCAAGCTGATGGCTATGGTGAAAGCGTCAAGTTACGGAGCTGGCAGGGTTGAGGTGGCCACTGCTTTGCAGTTCAGTGGGGTTGACTATCTTACCGTTGCATATGCGGATGAAGGTGTAGATCTGCGTAGAGGAGGTATCACTCTGCCAATAATGGTCATGAATCCAGAAGAAGCAGCCTTCGACGACATAATACGATACCGTCTTGAACCGGATATTTATTCATTTCGTATACTTGATTTGTTTGCTGAACACTTGAAACTGATGTCTTGTGGGGAGCAATATTCTGTCCATGTGGAATTTGATACAGGCATGCACCGTCTTGGTTTCAGAGGGTCCGATGTTGAAACAATGTCGAGTAGATTGGAAGAATATAAAGATGTGTTGCGTGTGCAGAGTGTTTTCACACATCTTGCTTGTGCAGATGATCCTGCAATGGATGATTTTACCAGAATGCAGATTTCTCGCTTCAAGAAATGGAGCGCAAATCTCCCGGGTATCAAGCATATCCTTAATTCTTCCGGTATCACCCGCTTCACCGAAGCCCAGATGGATATGGTCCGGCTTGGTATTGGCTTATATGGAATTAGTCCAGAGCCTGAGGTGCAAAAAGAACTTAAACAAGTGAGCCGTCTTGTGACACGAATCTCGCAAATTAAAGATATCCCTGAGGGTGATACTGTTGGCTACAACTGTCGTTGGTGTGCCGAACGCCCCTCGCGTATAGCCATCATTACTATTGGCTATGCTGACGGACTTCACAGGCGCCTTGGTTATGGCAAGGGTAGTGTGCTCATCAATGGTCACGAAGCCCCGATTATTGGCAGTGTCTGTATGGACATGTGTTTCATTGATGTTACCGATATTGATTGTCATGAGGGAGATCGCGTCGTCATATTCGGCGATAGCGACCTACTACAACGAAACGCTAAAGCAGCAGGCACCATCCCTTACGAGCTTCTTACAGCAGTCTCTCCACGTGTAAAAAGAATATACTACCACGAAGAATAATTGCAGCATAACGAAACTTTTTGCCACACTTTTGCGTTTATAGTGCTGTTATATGAAGAAGATAGCTATTGATGACCTCGGCGATTTGTTCGCTGGAGGATTAAATATTAAGGCCGATATTGTTCCGGTTATAGATGAAGGTGACGAGGATCTCTTGCTTACCGACGGTTCTATTGAAGATGAAATGCCCGTATTGCCAGTGTTGGATCAAGTGCTTCTCCCTGGTGTCATTCTTCCCATCGCGGCCAGCAGGACAAAGTCTCGTAAGCTTCTTGAAGATGTAAAGGGAACGGGGCGCCATATTCTTGTTTTTACGCAACAAAACACAGCCGACGATCCCGCGGAATATGATCTCTATCCGGTTGGCGTTGTGGCAAAAGTGTTGAAGGTTTTTGATTTTAAGAACGATGTTACCATTGCTGTCCTTCAGGGGGTTGTGCGTTGCCATTCTCTTGTTGTAAGCCGTCACATCCCTTATATGGTGGGGTGTGTTGCAAAAGCCCCGGAGAGTGATATCGGTATGGCTCTTCCTGCATTCAAGCGCAAGATAAAGCGTTTGAGGGCTCAGTACAGCGAACTTATGCGCATCCGTATGCCGGACAACGAGATTGGTTCTATGCTCAGTGGTATAGGGAGCGATAAGATTTTTGTCAATTTTGCGGCGGCACACATGGAACTTGAAGCAAAGGCGAAATATGAGTTCCTTGCATGCGATAATTATCCTGACCGTGTCGATAAGATGCTTGCCCAGATGGGAACCCTTAAAGGCCTTGAAGAACTTCGCAAGGAGATTGATGATAAGACTCGGGACGTCATTGGCAAACAGCAGCGCGAATACTATCTCCGCCATCAGATGGATGTCATTCAAGAGGAACTTGGCGGTCAGTCAGACGGCTCTTACGCTTCACAAGAACTTGCAGAATTAACCAAACGTGCCAAGGAGAAGAATTGGGATAAGCGTGTGTCCGATATCTTTGACAAGGAGTTGAGCAAGATGAGCCGAATCCCTCCAATGTCTCCGGATTATACAGTGCAGCTCTCTTACCTTGAGACTCTGCTAGATCTACCTTGGGATTATGTTGTACCAGAGAGTTTTGACCTCAGAGAGGCTCGCCGTGTTATGGATGCTGACCATTATGGCATTGAGAAGGTAAAAGATAGAATTATTGAATACCTTGCTGTTATGAAGCGGCAGCACGATAAGGGTATTGAGCGTAAGGCACAGGTACTCTGTCTTGTTGGGCCTCCGGGCACGGGCAAGACATCTATATGTCGTAGTGTTGCAGCTGCAATGGGGCGTCCCTATCGCCGTGTGGCTCTTGGTGGCTTGCACGATGAGGCGGAAATACGCGGACATCGTCGCACTTACATCGGTGCTATGCCAGGACGGATCATACAAGAAATCGCTAAAGCCGGTGCCTCCAATCCGGTTTTCGTACTCGATGAGATAGACAAAGTGCAGCGCAACAACTTCACCGGAGATCCATCTTCGGCTCTCCTCGAGGTTCTCGACCCTGAACAAAACTGCCACTTCCACGATAATTACCTCGGTATTGACTACGATCTTTCTCGTGTCTTTTTTATCGCTACAGCCAATAGTCTTTCTGACATTCAGCCAGCGCTGCTCGATCGTATGGAGATTATTTCTTTTAGCGGCTATGTTCTCGAAGAGAAGTTGCAGATTGCCCAGCAGCATCTCCTACCTCGTATAATGAAGGAGAATGCCCTTAATGGTAAAACATTCCGTATACCTTCTAATATACTCAGCAATGTTGTTAATGAGTATACTAGAGAGGGCGGTGTTCGTCAGTTGGAGAAACAACTCTCCAAACTTGTCCGTCATCGTGTTGTTGAGATAGAGCAAGGTGGCAAGGCAAAAGTTTCTGTTAGTGTCGACGAGTTGAAGCAGGTGCTAGGACTGCCCATACACAATAGTGAATCTGCTCAGCGCATTCCGCGTGAAGGTGTGGTCACAGGTCTTGCTTGGACTCCTGTCGGTGGTGAGATTTTGTTCATTGAGAGTTCTCTTAGCAAGGGTAAGGGTACAATTACCATGACAGGCAATCTCGGCTCTGTTATGAAGGAGTCTGCCACGTTAGCTTTCGAGTACCTCAAGTCCAATGCCAGTTCATTCGGTATTTCTTCTGATACTATATCCAAGAGTAACATCCATATCCATGTCCCAGAAGGGGCTACTCCAAAGGATGGACCTTCAGCTGGTATTACAATCTTTGTCGCTATGGTTTCCGCCTTCTCCCATCGCAAGGTGAAGCCTAATGTCGCTATGACAGGGGAGATTACACTTCGCGGCGATGTTACGCCTGTGGGCGGCATAAAAGAGAAGATTCTAGCAGCCAAACGTGCGGGTATTACAGATATTATACTCTGTCACGATAACCGACGCGATATCGAGGAAATCAAGGCAGATTATCTGTCAGGCCTTACATTCCATTACATAGCTAGCATCAGCGAGGCCGTTCCGCTGGCTTTGGTAAATAAGAAAACCAAAAATGAGAAAAAATAAAATACTCTTATCTTTGTTGCTCCTGCTTACTCTTGGTACTCAGGCGCAGGAATCTGCTTTCTATGCTACTCAACAGAAGATGGCTCTTCTTCCTGGTGAGGTTAGTAACGTGTCTGTCGTTGACGGTAACATCTATTGCTATGCTTCTGGCGTTCTTCTCCTCGCTCAGCGTAGTGGAGAGCAGCTTCTTGGTTTTTGGGCCGATACGGCTTTCGTTAAAATTGCAGAGGATATTGATTATGTCATTCGACATCCTTCCTCTGGCGACCTTTACTTTACGCAGCGTAACCGTAATGGGCAATCCTATCTCTATTGCGCAAAAGAGAGTAGAAATGGTAGGCTCAAGGTGAAAAAGGTGCGCTTTGGGGGAATGACTGTCGAGCATCCTACATTCACCGCTGATGGTTCAATCATGATTTTCTCTTCGCGCGACCGTCGCCGTAGTTTTGGCGGCTACGATCTTTGGTATTCACTCTGGCGCGACGGCAAGTGGAGTCGCCCCCTCAATCTCGGCAATCGTATTAATACCGACTACGATGAGGTCTCTCCCTCGATTTACCGCGACTGCCTCCTGTTCTCCTCTAATGGACATTCCGACGACCACGCTTATCTTGATGTATACTCAACGCGACTCATCTCTGATCGCGTCAACGGTGACACCATAGGTATGCTTCAAATCGGCCGCTGCCGAGTTCAGAAGTTACCGGCTCCGCTTAATAGTCCCGATGCCGATGATTTCAATATGGTTATCGACACTACTCGCAACTATGGCTATTGGGTTTCCAAGCGTGTTGAGAGCGATTCAGATTCACAACTGTATTCATTCGCAGGCACCCTCGACGGGCTCCTCTTGTGGGGACGTGTGTTTGACCGCTATGATAATCCCCTTGCTTCGGTACGTGTCGTTGCTTCTCAGGGTGGACGGCCCATTTGCACTACTACTACCGACGAGGACGGCTTCTACCGCCTTTATCTCCAGAGCGAGCATTACTATGACCTCTCATTCTCCCTGCATGGCTATTTTGTGGCATATGAGGTTGTAAACACAGCCAAGGCCGATGGCGAGTTCCTCATATCCGAAAGTCAGCGCGACGTGACACTCGATAGACTGCTTCTCGACCAGCGTATCTACTACAGCGACCTGTTTGGCCCTAATGTAGATCTTGAGCTCAGTGAATACGGCAAGACTCAACTTGAGCCTCTTGTGCGCTTTCTTTCCGACAACCCCGAGATACAGGTGAAAGCCTCTCTCTCCAATCAAGTTGCCGATGATGCCAAGTTCAACGAATATCTCACTGCAAACCGTATACAGACACTTCAGAGTTATCTCTATAGTGTCCTGCCGCCAACGGTAAATATTAAGCTTGAGAATGCCTGTTCTGGTCCTGTCGGCTGCCCTACAGCCACTGGTGTCTCTCGTCTCACAATCATCCTCCACGACCCCTCGGTACAATAAAAAAAAGTCGGGGTGAAAAGACTCGAACTTTCGACCCCTTGCACCCCATGCAAGTGCGCTAGCCAACTGCGCCACACCCCGAACTTCTTGACCGCTCTTTTCTGAGCAATCCGGTCAGCTTTCTATCGCTGAATTCGGGTGCAAAAGTACTACTATTTTTCCATCCGACCAAATATTTTTCGCATTTTTTTTGTATCTTATTGCACCACAATTTAATATTTTTGCATGATGGTCTTGCTGTGTGGCCTACAAAAGTGGTTCGAGGGTCCACAATCGGTTAGAATTTGACCCTTTGATGAGTATCGTTCTCCCTTTGATTTTTGTCTTCGTGAGCCACTCTACAGCCTCCTCTGTGGTGTGTAGAAGTGTCATGTTTTGAGCCAGCGTCAGTCCATCGAATTCATGGCCGATTAGCAGGCAGCATTCCAGATGACAGTCAGCAAGTGCTTGTACGAGTTTGCGGTGCTCTTCCTGGGACGCATCGCCAAGTTCACGCATGGCGCCTATTATGGCCACCTTTCCGCTTCCGCTGTCCATCTCTGCGAACGATGCTATTGCTGCAGCCATGGATGAAGGGTTGGCGTTGTAGCAGTCAAGGTATAGCTTGTTGTCGGCGGTTTCTTTCCACTGGGAACGCTGGTTTGCTGGCACATATTGCTCTATGGCTTCCTTTATGTCAAATGGCTCCACGCCGAAGTGCAGACCTACCGCAACGGCAGCCATGCAGTTGTCGAAGTTATAGGCACCGAGGAGGTGCGTCCTTACATTATATACGTTGTCGCCTACTTCGAAGTAGAAGTGTAGGTATGGGTCACTACCCACGTAGGTACCACGTACCATCGCAGTTTCATCCTTGCCATAAGTGACTGTCGCAAGACCGGATGCCTTTTCCATGAGTATGGGGTTGTCGGCATTTACAAAGACGGTACCTCCCTTTGTCGCCAGATGGCGGTATAACTCTGTTTTGGTCTTTATCACGCCTTCAAAAGAGCCGAAACCCTCAAGATGGGCACGGCCTACGTTGGTGATGAGTCCACAGTCAGGGTCGGCAATGTCGCACAGGAAAGCTATCTCGCCAGGATGGTTGGCCCCCATCTCGACGATGGCTATCTGCGTGCCTTCGGGAATAGCAAGCAGGGTAAGCGGCACCCCAAGGTGATTGTTGAAGTTTCCCGCCGTAGCTGAGGCTTTGTATCGCTTGGCCAGCACGGCATGTACGAGCTCTTTAGTGGTGGTCTTTCCATTGGTTCCGGTAATGCCTACTACAGGTACTGTCAGATGGCGCCTGTGTTCGCGAGCTAGCTCTTGTAGGGTGGCCAACACGTCGGGTACCACTATGCAACGGTCGTCAACTTTGTATTTCTCGTCACTGATGACGCACAGCGCAGCCCCTTGCTCAAGGGCTTGCGGAGCGAATGCATTGCCGTCGAACGAGGCGCCTTTGAAGGCGAAGAAGAGACAGCCTGGTGTTATTGCGCGCGAGTCGGTGGTCACGCGGTGGCTGGCAAGGTATGCTTTGTATAGTTTGTCTATCATGGTCTTCAGCGTTTGATGGTTGGTAGTATTTCTTGCTCAAAGATATCGCGGCGCACGATGCGGTAGTGCGGATGGTAGGCCGCCTTGAATGCCGCGCTGTGGCTCACTACGTACTTGTGGTCAGGTGTCGGCAAGCCTTCGGCACTGCGCACCATCGCGTCGGCCAGTTGCTCGGCGGTGATGATACCGTCCTGCACTAGGCTTAGGTTGACGCGCACGAAGTTGCTGTCGCAAAGGGTGTATTCATATAGTGGCATGCTGCCATTGCTGTCCATCTCAGCGAGCTCTGCGTTGATGTATCGTAGCGCTGCGGTGGAGTCCGTCAGCAGGTGCCCTGGACCGTAAAGGTCTTGGAACACCAGCTTATATAGGTCCGTTGGCTCCGCTTCAGGGTATTGCTCTGTATAGGCCATCAGCGCATCGGCACAGCTTGGGCATTCTTCCACAGTTGCTTTCTGCTGGCATGAGGCCAATAAGGTAACAATGGCAATGGCTAACGCTTTTGTTTTCATCTTTCAGTATGTTTTACTATTAGTATGCTTAATTCCCACAGCAGGTATATCGGCACGCTCACCAGCGACAGCGTGAAGGGGTCGCCTGTCGGTGTTATGATGGCGCCGATGATGAGTATCACCACTATGGCATGCCGCCGGTATTTCTTCATGAAATCGGCCTTTAGTACCCCAATCTTGGCGAGTAGCCAGCACAGCACAGGCAGTTCAAACACAGCCCCCATCAGTAGGCTCATAACACCCAACACCGAGATATAGCTGCTGAGGGTGATGGTGTTGGCAACGTCGGCACTCACCTGATAGCCACCGAGGAAGCGCACCGTAAAAGGGAAGATGACGAAATAGTTGAGCGCCACACCCGCCAGAAACAACAGGTATCCGCCAGCTACAGCCCGCACTGCCAGCCGCTTCTCAGTGCTGTAGAGCCCGGGGGCGATAAAGGCAAATAGTTGGTAGAGTATGTATGGCGAGACAACCAGCATGCCACCCCAGAGAGCCACTCTCATGTGGGTGAGGAACTGCTGCGTGAGCTCCACGTTTATGAGCTTCATGCTTTCCGGCTTGGGATGCAGCACCACAGCAAAGAGTTGCTCTTTAAAGCAGAAACAAGCCACCGCCGCAATGATGGCCGCAAGCAGCACATACCAAATGCGGCGGCGCAACTCATCGAGGTGTTCCCAGAAGGTCACTCGTCTTTCTTCTCGTTGTCTTTCT
>ONUE01000124.1 GCA_900320975.1 uncultured Bacteroidales bacterium
TAATCTTTTAAAGGACAGAAATTCAATAATATGAAAAGGTTTTTGATTTTGCTTTCCGCCGCGGTGCTGTTCGCCGGTTGCTGCTCTAAGCACGACGAGGCTCCGCGCAATGTCATCCTTATCGTCGGCGACGGCATGGGTGTGCCGCAGGTCTATGCTTCGGTGGTGGCCCAGAAGGGCGACAACAGCGCTTTCCTGCGCTTCCCCGTCACGGGCTTCTCGCGCACCTATTCGCTCAACAAGTACCGCACCGACTCGTCGGCCGGCGGTACGGCCCTCACCACGGGCCACAAGGTGGAGAACTACCACGTGAACTGGGCGCCCGACTCGTCGCGCCACAACACTATCTTCGACGACGCCATCGCCCACGGCCTGCTGACGGGCTTCGTGGTGACGAGCGACTGCATGGACGCTACGCCGGCCTCCACCTACGGCCATGTGCCTTACCGCAAGATGTACGACACGCTGAGCCTGCAGCTGGCTCAGTGCCAGCACAGTGTGATGGTAGGCGGCGGATACAAATACTTCCTGCCGGAGAACCGTAAGGACGGTCTCTCGCCACTTGACACCCTGGCCGCGCGCGGCTACACGGTGGTGCGCACCCTCGACGAGCTGACTGCTTTCGGCGGCGAGCGTGTGGTGGGCCTCCTCTATGAGGGCGACCCGCTCACCGAGCCCGAGCGCGGCGATGTGCTGCGTCCGGCGGCGATGAAAGCCATAGATATGTTGAGCCGCAACCAGAAGGGCTTCTGCATGATGATCGAGGGCTCGCAGATCGACTGGGCGTGCCACAACAACGACTCGGCCTATCTGTGCGCCGAGCTGGCCGACTTCGAGCTGATGCTGAACGCTGTGCTCGACTGGGCCGAGAAGGACGGCCACACGCTGGTGGTGGTCACCGCCGACCACGAGACCGGCGGTCTCACGCTGCCCAGCGGCGACATCGAGGAGGGCGTCAACAACTACCGCTTCCACTGGGGCAGCCATACGGGCTGCATGGTGCCTGTCTTCGCCTACGGCCCCGGCGCCGAGCGCTTCAGCGGCATACAGCAGAATACCGACATCCCCAACAAGATACGCGCCCTGATGGGCTGGTAATAACAGTGTAGAGAGATGATAAAGTTCTGTGTCAGATTAGTGCAGCGTTGGCTGCCAGAGCCTTTTATCTTCGCCATACTGCTCACGCTGGTGGCCGCCGTGGTGGCCATGGGCGTCTGCAGTCAGACCCCCGTGGAGGTGCTGGAGCACTGGGGCGGCGGTGTATGGAACCTGCTGGCTTTCGCCATGCAGATGGCTTTGGTGCTGGTGTGCGGCAGCGCACTGGCTGCGGCACCGGCGGTGAAGCGCGCCATCGACGCGCTGGCGCGCCTGCCCAAGAGTCCGGCGGCGGCAATAGCGCTGGTGACGGCGGTCTCCGCGCTGGCCTGCTGGCTCAACTGGGGCTTCGGCCTCATCGTGGGCGTGGTGTTCGCCAAGTCTATAGCGCGTCAGATGCGGGGCATCGACTACCGCCTGCTGATAGCGTCGGCCTACAGCGGCTTTGTGGTGTGGCATGCGGGTCTCTCGGGCTCCATACCGCTCACGATGGCTACGCCGGGCGACGCGTTGGTGAAGGCCACCAACGGCGCCCTGACGGCTCCCGTGCCGGTGAGCCAGACGATACTCGACTCGCACAACCTGGTGATGGTGCTGCTGGTGATAGTGGCCATCACTGTGGCCAATACGCTGATGCACCCCAAGCAGGGCGCCGTGACCGTGGACCCGGCGTTGCTGGAGGAGGAAGCGGCAAGTGGCAAGGGTGAAGTGGTAGGTGAAAAGACCCCCGCGCAGCGCATGGAGCACAGCCCTGTGCTGGCGTGGATTACGGGCTTGCTGCTGCTGGGCTATCTGGTGCTGCGCCTCGGCTTCCGCAACGGCACTGTGGATCTGGGCTCTGTCATCATGCTCTTCCTCGCCCTCGGCTTGCTGCTGCACGGCACGCCGGTGGCTTATGTGAGGGCTTTCGGCAAGGCCGCCACAGGGGCCGCGGGCATCATACTGCAGTTCCCCTTCTATGCGGGCATCATGGGCATCATCACGGGTGTCGGCGTCAGCGGCATCAGCCTGGGCAGCGTGCTGGCCGAGGGCTGCATACGCATCAGCAATCCTGTGACTTACCCGCTGCTGACCTTCCTCTGCGCGGCGCTCCTCAACCTCTTTGTGCCGAGCGGCGGCGGCCACTGGGCCATACAGGCGCCTATCATGTTCACCGCCGGTGCCGAGCTGGGCGTGGATGCCGGATTGACGGGTACCGCCATAGCCTGGGGCGACGCGTGGACTAACCTCATACAGCCTTTCTGGGCGCTGCCGGCATTGGCTATCGCCAAGCTCGACGCCAAGGACATCATGGGCTACTGCCTGATAGACCTCCTCATTACGGGCGTCATCATCTGCGGCGGACTGGTGGTTTGGGCGTTGTAAGGTTTAGGGTTTAAGGTTTAAGGTTTAGGGTTTAAGGTTTAAGGTTTAAGGTTTAAGGTTTAAGGATTACGGTGAATTTGAAAATTAATAATTATGTTTGAAGAAGTTATAAAGCATTATCCTGATTTCCCGAAAGAGGGTATTGATTTCATCGATGTGCTGCCGTTCCTGCAGGACAAGAAGGCTTTTGCGGAGGCTGTGGCGGAGATTGACCGCTGCTGCACTACGCCCAACGTGGCTACTGTGGAGGCCCGTGGCTTCCTCTTCTCGGCGCCGCTGCTCTGCTGCTCCGAGAGGGTGAACACCATTGTGCCGATACGCAAGAAGGGCAAGCTACCCCATGCCGAGGGCGACCTGGTGAAGGTGTGCATTGAGAAGGAGTACGGCAGCGACGAGGTGTTCTACCGTCGCAGCGACCTGGCGGCATGTAGCGTCAGTGGCGACACTATCGAGCTCACCCTCTTGGACGACCTGCTGGCTACCGGCGGCACCGCCGAGGGCATAGCTAAGGCGCTGAACGGCGAGGTCATCGGTGGCCGCCGCGTGGTGGTCAAGGAGTTTGTCTTCCTCGTCGAGTTGCCGGCACTGGGTGGCCGCAAGATACTGGAGAGTATAGCCCCCGTGCGCACGCTGATGAGCCTCGAAGGGGTGGAGTAGGGGAGCGGATTAGAATAATCCGACGATAACAATCACGAGGAGGGTGATGCAGTAGACGAGCTTGAGGATCGTGCCGGTGAGGAAGCCCAGGAAGGCGCCCCAGGCGGCACGCAGCGAGGGCTCCCATTGGCGCTTGTTGATATACTCGCCGACGAGTGCTCCCACGAAGGGCCAGAAGATGACGCCCAGCAGGCCCTGCGGGCCGAAGGGGAGGCCGAAGATTGACAGTATCAGGCCGATATTGCAGCCCCACACGCCATATTTGCTGCCGCCGCGGAGCTTGGTGGCCAGCGATGGCACCACATAGTCGAGCACGGTGATGATGGCCGCGATGACGGCGGTGACGATGAGCAGCGTGGCGCTCGCGCCGACGAACGGCGTCAGCGATGCCAGCAGCAAGCCTACCCAGCTGATGGGTGGCCCCGGGAGGCCGGGGATGACGGCACCGGCGATGCCGACCAGAAGGCATAGAAATGCCAATATAATCAATACGGTATTCATT
>ONUE01000092.1 GCA_900320975.1 uncultured Bacteroidales bacterium
GCCGTGCTCGGTTATTTCAGTACGCGCGTGGAGTTCGACGCCGACCTGCACAACATTAACTACATGACTGCCAAGCAGCAAGCCGACATTGACCTGCTGACCAGTGGCATCGAGGAGGGCAACCTCACCTATGTGGTGGCCGAAGGCGCCACGCTCGAAGAGGCGCTGCAGCGCAACGACTCCCTCGGACTGGACGGTGTTGCGTCGCTGATGCCTTCACTGGCTCGCCAGCAGGAGGCATTGAAGAACTGGGAGACCATGCGGGCCGACCATCCGGGACTCGCTGCTGAAGTGCAGCGCGAGGCACGCAAAGCGGGCTTCGCCGACGACGCTTTCCTGCCATTCCTCGAGCGGCTCGAAGCAACCTACGTCCCGGAGGAGTGCAGGCCCGAAGGTGGGCTTGGACAGCTGGCCAAGAACTATATACTTCACACCGACACAGGCTACTACGTGGTCAACTATATCCACTCAGGCGATCAAACAATCAAACAGTCAAGCAGTCATACCTTCGCCTTCACGCAGGCAGATGTGGGCAGCGGACTTGTCAATGCGCTGAACGACGACTTCAACTATATCCTTTACGTATGCTCCTTCGTGGTCTTCGTATCAAGTTCAACATAGTGAACATAATACTGGCCACGTTCATCTTCGGCCAGGGCGACGACTACACCATTTTCATCACCGAGGGCTTGCTCTACGAGAACGCCACCGGCAAGCGTCGCCTGAAGGAGTACCGCCAGAGTGTCATCATCTCGGCGATGCTGATGTTCGTCGGCATAGGAACCCTTATTGTCGCCAAGCACCCCGCCATGCGAAGCCTGGCAGAGGTGGCCATGATAGGCATGGCCTGCGTGGTGATGATGGCCTGCGTGGTGCCTCCGGTAGTGTTCCGCTGGCTTACCACACGCCACGGTATGAAGCGCGAGACCCCGATAACGATAGGGCGCATAGCGATGACCGTAGTGCCACTGGTGGTGTTCATTGTGTTTGCGCTGGTTGTGGCCACACCGGTGACGCTGCTGTTCTTCATCGCGCCGGTAAGCCGCCGAAGGAAGCGCGACACCTACCATCGCTTCATCTGCGGTGTGGCGCGCCTCGGCGCATGGCTGATGCCCGGCGTGAAGTTCCGCAGGGAGAACCCGCACGGCGAGGACTTCGGCAAACCGGCGGTGATAGTGGCCAACCACGCGTCGCACCTCGACCTGCTGTGTGTGCTGATGCTGCACCCCAAGATTGTGATACTGACCAAGAACTGGGTGTGGCGCAACCCGATATACGCCCACATAATACGCTATGCAGAATATCTGCCGGCCGAAGCGGGATACGACAAGCTGCTGCCGCGCCTGCGCGACCTGGTGGGACGCGGCTACTCGGTGATGGTGTTCCCAGAAGGCACTCGCACCCACGACGGCCAGATAGGCCGCTTCCACAAAGGGGCCTTCATGCTGGCCGAAGAGCTGGGGCTCGACCTGCTGCCGGTGTACATTCACGGCGCCTACGATGTGTGGCCGCGCCACGAGGCGCTGCTGCGCGACGGACAGGTGACCGTATCCGTTGGCGAGCGCTGCCGCATGGACAGCCACGAGGCACGGGCGTTGTTCAACCGTGAGCTTACGGCCATGCGCGAACGAATAGAGACTAAAAAATACAAGCTGCGCCTGGAGCGCTATCAATATCTGTACAAAGGCCGCGAAGTGTGGCACAACCGACCGAAGGGATGAAGACAGTATGCATAATGGGGGGAGGCCTCGGAGGCCTGATGACCGGCGCACTGCTGGCCAAGGAAGGCTATCGCGTGACGGTGCTGGAGAAGAACCGCATCATCGGCGGCGGCCTGCAGAGCTTCCGTCGCGGCGAATACCTGTTCGACACCGGCATGCACATATTCGGCGGCATGGGTACCGACGGACAGATACGCCGTATCTGCCGCCACCTTGGTATCGAGGAGCGCGTAAGGACAGCCCCCATACATATTGTGGTGTCGGGCAAAGAGGGCACCTTCCCGGAACCATTTGTTGAGAAGATGCGAGCGCTGACCGACGAGGAGCCACTGTACAACCTGCGCCCGAGCGATGAAGAATACAAGATGCCCGACATGAGCCTCACGGCAAAAGAAATGGCAGAACCGTTTCATAATGCATCTATACTGTACCCAACACTATTGTATGGAGCACGGGAGGACAGTCCGGCATTGCTGCATGCCCTGATTGGGTGTGCACACCAGCGAGGTATCTACTCCTTTAAGGGAGGTAGCCTGCATTTCGCCGAGCTGCTGGCGGAGGTGATAGAGAATGCCGGTGGGGAAGTGAGGCGCGGAGAGGCGGTGACGGGAATAGAAGTTGACGGTCGCCAGGTGTCAGCTGTGCTAACCGAGAAAGGGAGATACAGCGCCGACTATTATATAAACGATATGCCGATAGGACGGCTGCTTGAACTGATGCCGGAGGGGGCTTTCACGCCTGCCTTCCGCAACCGGATAAGCGAAGTGCCGTACACGATGTCGGCAATGACACTGTTCTTAGGACTCAAGCCCCGAAGCATGCGATACGACGGAGCGGCACACTTTGTGACGAAAGAAGGCTGCGACCCGTGGAATATGGATGAGTGCGAAGAAGAAAGATGGCCGCAGGGGATGTTCGCCATCATGTCTGAAGATGAAAACAACCGTGGGTTCGCCAAAACCATAACGGCCATCTGCCCGATGAAGTACGACTACGTGGAGCGATGGGAGGATAGCCAAACAGGACGGAGGCCGGAAGAATACTATCGTTGGAAAGAGAAGATGACAGAGCAAGAGATTGAGATGATGTGCGAAAAGATGGGTGTACAGCGAGAGACGATAGTTTATCAGGAATCCGGGTCGCCACTGACGATACGCGACTACTACGGCACTCCGCGCGGCGCTCTCTACGGCATACACCGCAGCAGCAGCAACCCCTTGCAGTCGTCACTGTCACCGAAGACACGCCTCGCCAACCTCTACCTCACCGGCCAGGATGTGAACTTCCACGGCATGGTGGGCGTCTCGCTGACCGCCATAATGACGGCGGAGACCATAGTGGGGCGCAATACAATAGTGAACAAAATAAACGATACGATATGGAAACAATAAAGATGAAACTCATCTACCCGCGGTGGAAGAAGCTGCCGGGCCAAACGACATTCAACCTGCCGCCTCACGGGCCTGTGGCTTTTGCCGCCACGCTGCCGGAGTATGTGGACATCGACTTCGTGGACGAGAACGTCGAGGAGATCAACTTCGATGACCCGTGCGACATTGTGGCTCTCTCCACGATGCTCTCCACCCAAGTGAAACGTGCATGGGAGATTGCAGCCGAATACCACAAGCGCGGCAAGACCGTGATTGCCGGTGGTATCAGCGCCATGCTGCATGCCGAAGAATATGTCAACCATGTGGACAGCCTCTTTCTCGGCGAAAGCGAAGGGCGCTCGGAGCAGGTGCTGCTGGACTGGAAGGAAGGCAAGCTGAAGAAGGTGTATAACTTCCTCGGCAAGCAGCCCCCGATAGAAAGTGTCGGCCCCTGCCGCCGCGACCTCTATAAACGGGAGCTCTACAACCACAAAGGTGTGCAGATGGTGGACCTCTTCCACGCTTCGCGCGGATGTCGCTTCAGCTGCTACCCCTGCGCGGTGAGTTACCTCGGCGGCCGCAAGTTCCGCCCGCGTCCCATAGACAAAGTGGTGGAGGATATGGCAGCCATCGACAACAACCGCCTGTTCATCGTGGACAACTCACTGGCTCAGGACAAGGAGTGGGAGAAGGAGCTGTTCCGCGCCATTGCGCCGCTGAAGAAGAAATGGATAAGCCACACCATCGAAGATGACCCCGAGGTGCTCGACCTCGCCGGAAAGGCTGGCGCATGGTATGTATACCAGGCTGTATACGACACGTCGGACTACATCAAGGAGCGCGTGAAGCGCTACCACGACAACGGCATCGGCGTGGAGGGCACAATACTGCTTGGGCTCGACAACCAGACGGTGGATGACTGCAAACGCCTCATCGACTTCCTTGGCGAGATAGACCTCGACCTGGCTGAGTTCACCATCATGACGCCCTTCCCACACACCAAAGCCTACGACGACTATCTGCGGCAAGGACGCATATTCGACTTCGACTGGAACCACTACAACGCCGGACAGGTGGTGTTCAAACCCGCCAAGATGACGCCCGATGAGCTGCAAGGGGTTTACGAATACGCCTGGAAGAGCTTCTACGCCAGCGAGACACAGGAGTCCAAGATGTTCCGCCTGTTCTGCAATGTGGCGCTGCGCGAGATGAACGAGGGCACCTACCGCCCACGCAACCGCGCATTGGCCAACAAAAGCTTCGGCAAGGATGTGGACCGCAGCATCAAAACTCACCAAAACGCTTTCTAAATTGAGAATCCATGAAAGTATCAGAAACATACTACGACGAGCAGTTCCCCTTCAGCGGACAGTGGGATATGGAGTCGCTTTGCGGCCTCAAGATACGCGAGGTGGACGGTAAGACCTATGTTATAGTCACCGAGCTCTACCAAGAGAACCCCGGCACATCGGTGACCTATGCCGGACAGTCGCTCCGCGACCAGATATGCAAGGCCAAGGGGCTCAACCCTGAGAATATCGTGTACCTTGAATGCAATCCCAACACCAACTCGAAGCTGTCGTTCTACGATGAGGAGTTCTTCGAGGTGAACTTTTGCGCCGACCCGCAGCACCGCTACCGCCAGCTGACTCCAGAAGAGGTTAAACACATTGTTGGCTGATGAAGCGGGCACTGACCATAGTCTTTGCAATGTTCCTGTATGCGACCATACAGGGCCAAACCATAGTACACCTGCCCGGCACCAAGGCCACCCTTGAGTGCTACCCCGCCAAGCAATCAAGCAATCAAGCAATCAAGCAATCAGTTATCGTTTGCCCTGGAGGCAGCTACAGCTGGCTCGACTACAAGGTGGAGGGTGTAGAGGTGGCGCAATGGCTGCAGGCCCATGGCATCTCGGCATACGTGCTGCGCTACCGCGTGCAGGGCTGGTGGGCGTGGGCCACACACTACCGGCTCATCTTCCGTGGTAACCAATATCCCGACCCGCTCCGTGACGCTGAAGCTGCCTTCGACTGGCTCACCGCCAATGCCGACAGTCTCGGCATCGACCCAGCACATATAGGCATCATGGGCTTCTCGGCAGGCGGCCACCTGGCTATGCTGAGCACCTACACACGACAGCCTGCCTTCGTGGTGCCCGTCTACCCGGTAGTCACCATGCGCCAGGACTGCTGCCACACACGCTCTCGGAGGGCCCTGCTGGGCGAATACGGACGCTGCCGCCAGGCAATGCGCGACTCGCTCTCGCTCGAAGAGCATGTGCGCCCCGACTGTCCGCCGGTGTTCCTCGTCAACTGCGTCGACGACCCAATAGTGGACTACCGCAACTCCGTGCTGCTGGACAGTGCCCTCACAGCAAACAAAGTGCCGCACCGCTACATCCAGTACCGTACCGGCGGTCACGGCTTTGGCATGAGCGACACCAAAGGCACTCCCGAATGCCTCCCTTGGCGCGATGAATTCCTTAAATGGCTAAAAACAATCCAATGAAAGATATAGAATACTGCACCCCTGAAGAGATAAAAGCTTTTCAAGAGCATAAGCTGCACGAGGCTCTGACGTACCTTGAGGCCCATTCGCCCTACTACAAGCGCATGTTCAGCAGCTATGGCATCGACATCAACAAGATACAGCATCTCGAAGACCTCGTGAAGATACCCTTCACCGAGAAGAAAGACCTGCAGCTCTTCAACGATGATTTCCTCTGCTGCCCGCGCGAGAAGGTCATTGATTATATCACCACCAGCGGCACTCTGGGCGACCCCGTGACTTTCGGATGCACCGAGAAAGACCTGCAGCGCCTAGCCTACAACGAGAAGAAGAGCTTCGAGTGCGCCGGCCTCAAGCCCGGCAATATCGTGCAGCTCATGACCACCCTCGACAAGCGCTTCATGGCGGGCCTCGCCTATTTCCTTGGCATCCGCGAGATGGGAGCCTCCATCATACGCGTCGGCAACGGCATTCCCGAGCTGCAGTGGGACACCATCCGCCGCATACACCCGGACACCATCATGTGCGTGCCGTCGTT